>NZ_CP030265.1:4395000-4763608 GCF_008843145.1 Skermanella pratensis
GGAACTGCAGCGTCGCAAGGCCGCTGCGGCGGCGGTGATCGACTCCAGCCTGTTCGAAGCGGGCGCCAGCGTCGGCGTGCCGATCCCGGTCATGGCGGCGATGATCCGGGCCTACTCCTACGACGTCGACTTCCAACGCGATATCCAGCCCGGCGACGAGTTCCAGGTGATGTATGAGCGTTACTTCACAGACAGCGGAGCCGCCGCCCGCGACGGCGATATCCTTTACGCCGCCCTGACGCTCGACGGCAGGCGGATGGAGCTCTTCCGTTACAAGACGCGCGACGGTGTCGTCGACTACTTCAACCGCCAAGGTGAAAGCATCCGCAAGGCGCTGCTGCGCACACCGATCGACGGTGCCCGCGTCTCCTCCAAGTTCGGCATGCGCAAGCATCCAGTCCTGGGCTTCAGCAAGATGCACGCGGGCATGGACTTCGCGGCTCCGAGCGGAACCCCGATCTACGCGGCCGGCGACGGCGTCGTGGAGGAGATCGGCGGCAAGGGTTCCTACGGCAACTACATCCGCATCAAGCATAACCAACAGATGGCGACCGCCTACGCGCATCTTTCGAAGTTCGGACCGGACATGCGCCGGGGAGGACGGGTGAAGCAGGGCGACATCATCGGTTATGTCGGCTCCACCGGCCGCTCAACCGGCCCCCACCTCCACTACGAGGTCCTGCGCGGCGGCAGGCAGGTAAACCCCATGAGCGTCGATCTGCCGACCGGCATCGCGTTGCAGGGCACCGAGCTTGCCGCCTTCAAGCGACATGTGGAAGAGTCGGATCAGCAGTTCGCGGCGAACCTGCAGAGCGCCGCGCAGGTCGCCCAGACGGCCGGGATGATCGGCGACGACCATCCGCAGTCCTGCCGAGGTGAGCGCAGCTGCTGACGGGATTGCGATGTCCCCGAAGCCATGACCTGCTTCGGCCAGAACTTCCGTCATCGCACCGGGCCTGAAAGGCCTCGGCCTGTCATGTGGGCGAACGCGGCATCGTTGGTGATCCCGCTCCTCCGATCATGAAAAAGCCTCCTCCCGTGGGAACGGGAGGAGGCTTGCCGGAAGGCAGGTCAGTGGACGGTCGGCCGGTTGCTCCAACCGGAGCGGCCGGTTGCCGCACCCGGGGAGACGGCCCCCGCCGTCGCCTGGGTGTCGGCCGGAACGCCGTCGATCGTCAATCCGTGCTCGCCGGCGCTGACCTCGACCGTCTGCCCGTCGGCGATGCGGCCTTCCAGCAGCATCGTGGCGAGCGGGTTCTGGAGCGCCCGCTGGATCACCCGCTTCAGCGGCCGGGCACCGTAGACCGGGTCGTAGCCCGCATCGGCCAGCCAGGCGAGCGCCTTGTCGTCGATCGCCAGCTCGATGTCGCGGTCGGCCAGCATGCGCCGCAGGCGGCCGAGCTGGATCGTGACGACGCCGCCCATGTGGCTGCGGCTCAGCCGATGGAACAGCAGGATCTCATCGAGCCGGTTCAGGAACTCCGGCCGGAACGACGCCCGGACGATTTCCATCACCTCGTCGCGCACGGCCGAGCTGTCCTGCCCCTCCGGCTGATTCGCCAGGATCTCCGAACCGAGGTTCGACGTCATGACGATCAGCGTGTTGCGGAAGTCCACCGTACGCCCCTGCCCATCGGTCAGGCGCCCGTCGTCCAGAACCTGGAGCAGCACGTTGAAGACATCGGGGTGCGCCTTCTCGACCTCGTCGAACAGGATGACCTGATAGGGCCGGCGCCGGACCGCCTCCGTCAGGGCCCCGCCCTCCTCATAACCGACATAGCCCGGAGGCGCGCCGATCATGCGGGCGACCGCGTGCTTCTCCATGTATTCCGACATGTCGAGCCGGATCATGGCGGTCTCGTCGTCGAACAGGAACTCGGCCAGCGCCTTGGTCAGCTCGGTCTTGCCGACGCCGGTCGGACCGAGGAACAGGAAAGAGCCGATCGGCCGGTTCGGGTCCTGAAGACCGGCGCGGGCGCGCCGGACCGCGTTGGAGACCGCGACGATCGCCTCGTCCTGGCCGATCACGCGGGTTCCCAAGCGGCTTTCCATCGCCAGCAGCTTCTCGCGCTCGCCCGTCAGCATCTTGTCCACCGGAATGCCGGTCCAGCGGCTGACGATGCCGGCGATGTCGCTCTCGCGCACCTCCTCGTTCAGCATGCGGTTGCCGGCGACTTCCTCGGCGGCCTTCAGCTTCCGTTCCAGTTCCGGAATGGTGCCGTAGGCGAGCTGGCCGGCCTTGGCCCAGTCCGCATTACGCTGGGCCTGCTCCAGCTCGACGCGGGCGTGGTCCAACTGCTCCTTCAGCTTCTGGGCACCGGTCAGCTGCTCCTTCTCGGCCATCCAGCGCGAGGTCATGTCGGCCGATTTCCGTTCCAGCTCGTCCAGTTCGGAGCCCAGCTTCTCCAGCCGGTCGCGCGACGCCTGGTCGCTCTCCCGCTTCAAGGCCTCGCGCTCGATCTTGAGCTGAATGATCCGGCGGTCAAGCTCGTCGATCTCTTCCGGCTTCGAATCGACCTCCATGCGGAGCCGCGACGCGGCCTCGTCGATCAGGTCGATCGCCTTGTCCGGCAGGAACCGGTCGGTGATGTAGCGGTGCGACAGGGTAGCCGCCGAAACGATCGCGCTGTCGGTGATCCGCACGCCGTGGTGCAGTTCGTACTTCTCCTTCAGTCCGCGCAGGATCGAGATGGTGTCCTCGACCGTCGGTTCCGAGACGAAGACCGGCTGGAACCGCCGCGCCAGCGCGGGGTCCTTCTCCACATGCTTGCGGTACTCGTCCAGCGTCGTGGCGCCCACGCAGTGCAGCTCGCCGCGCGCCAGAGCCGGCTTCAGCATGTTGGAGGCGTCCATCGCGCCATCGGCCTTGCCGGCCCCGACCAGGGTGTGCATCTCGTCGATGAACACGATGATCTCGCCGGCCGCCGCGGTGATCTCCTGCAGGACGGCCTTCAGCCGCTCCTCGAACTCGCCGCGGTACTTGGCGCCCGCCACCATGGCGCCCAGGTCGAGCGCCATCAGGCGCTTGTCGCGCAGGCCTTCGGGCACGTCGCCCTTGATGATGCGCTGGGCCAGGCCTTCGACGATGGCGGTCTTGCCGACGCCGGGCTCGCCGATCAGGACAGGGTTGTTCTTGGTGCGCCGGGCCAGTACCTGGATGGTGCGGCGGATCTCCTCGTCACGGCCAATGACCGGGTCGAGTTTCCCCTCGCGCGCCGCCTCCGTCAGGTCGCGGGCGTATTTCTTGAGCGCGTCGTAGCCCTGTTCGGCCGACGCGCTGTCGGCGGTGCGGCCCTTGCGGATCGAGTTGATCGCCTGGTTGAGCGACTGGGCGGTGACGCCGGCATCCTTCAGGATACGGGACGAGGGGCTGCCCTCGGCCATGGTAAGGGAGAGCAGCAGGCGCTCGGCGGTGACGAAGCTGTCGCCGGCCTTGGTCGCCAGCTCCTCCGCGGTCTGGAAGAGACGTGCCAGCTCGGGCGCCAGGTAGATCTGTCCGGCACCGCTGCCCTCGACCTTGGGCTGCTTGTTCAGCTCGGCCTCCACCGCGGAAAGCGCCCGCGCCGGGTCGCCGCCGGCCGAGCGGATCAGGTTGGCCGCCAAGCCTTCCTTGTCTTCCAGCAAGGTGCAAAGCAGGTGTTCGGTCGTCAGCCGCTGGTGTCCGCGCCGCAGCGCCAGACCCTGGGCAGCCTGTACGAAACCGCGGGACCGTTCGGTGTATTTCTCGAAGTCCATGAATACGCTCCTTGTCTACCGGTCGCCCGCGAGGCAGCACGACCGAATTCCGACCCACTGATGTGCGATCCAGGAGGATGCTGAACCCTATATGGCGAGGGGTTATTCGGCGCACAAGCAGGCGGGAGTGGGCATTTCGCGATCCGATGCCTATGTTGCCGGAACGTCACCCAACATTGCATCACCCCGTTTACCCAGGAGATCAGCCGCGTGAAGAAGCTGTTGGCCAAGTCGGGTCTGCTCCGCACCGCCCATCTGGCGCGCGTGGGCTGGCTGACCATGGCGAGGCCGCTGACCATGGGTGTACGCGCCATCATCAGGGACGCGGACGGCGCGGTCCTGATGATCCGCCACAGCTATGTCGATGGCTGGCACCTTCCCGGCGGAGGCGTCGACCGGAACGAGACCGTCCAGCAGGCGATGGCCCGGGAGGTGCGGGAGGAGGTCGGCGTCGAGGTGGTCGGCACAGCGCCTATGCTGGGCCTCTATGCCCGGTTCCGCCACCGATCCAGCGACCATGTCAGCGTCTTCGTGGTCGACGAGTGGCGGGGAAACCCGGAAGTCGACGGGCTGGAGATCGTGGAATGCCGCTTCTTCGCATTGGATGCCCTGCCCGACGACACGACGCCGGCGACGCGCCGGCGGCTCGCGGAACTGACCGGAAACGCCGCGCCGTCCGATCTCTGGTGACCGGACGAAAAATGCCCCCGCCAAGATATGGCGGGGGCGGCCGGATCAGTCTGCGAGGTTTCGGATCACGGAACAGGAGAGAGAGTGTATGACCGGCTGGAACTGGTTATAGCGGATTCCGAGCTTCCTGCAAATGCAAATCGTTCTCATTATCACGATGCTTTGACGATTTCCGCATCCGGCCCCGCCTGCCTCCGATGAGGCAGGCATCCCATCGCGGGATTGACGCACCCCTGCCCCATCTGCATAACATCAGGCATGAATACCGCAGTTGCGAAGATGTACCGTTATCCGGTCAAGGGACTGAGCGCCCAGGGTCTCGATGAGGTCACCCTCACGCCCGGGGAAGGGCTTCCGGACGACCGCCGGTTCGCCATCAGCCATGGCGCGTCGAGCTTCGACCCGACGGCGCCGGAATGGCGCCCCAAAAAGGACTTCCTGATGCTGGCCAAGAACGAGCGGCTGGCGGCGCTGGAGACCGATTACGACTCCGCGACGGGCATCCTGACGGTCCGGCGAAACGGCAGGCAGGTGGCCCGCGGACAGATCACCAGCACCATGGGACGGCTGTTGATCAACCAGTTCTTCGCGGCCTACATGAAGGGGGACGCGCCAGGAACGCCAAGCCTGGTCGAAGCGCCCGGCGTGATGTTCAGCGATACGCCGGAAAAGTACGTCTCGATCCTGAACTTGGCCAGCGTCCAAGACATCGAACGGGTCGTCCACGCGCCCGTCGATCCCATCCGGTTCCGGGCGAACCTGCTGCTAGACGGGCTGGAACCCTGGGCGGAGGCCAAATGGGTTGGCCGTTCCATCGCGATCGGCGGCGTGGTGCTGGAGGTGACCGAGCAGATCGGCCGCTGCGCCGCGACCGAGGTCAATCCCGCCACGGCGACCCGGGACATCAACATTCCGCTTCAGCTCCAGCGGGGATACTCGCATCGCAATTGCGGGGTCTATGCGCGGGTCGTTAAAGGAGGACGGATCGCGTCCGGCGATCCGGTCCGCCTGATCGACTGAGACCGCGCGGGTCCCGGTTCATGGAAGCAATCCGGCGTTACGCGTTCATTTGAGCGCGTTCGTCTTCCGCATCGGCGTCTTCATCGTCGTCCTGATCATCGCCGAACTGGTCCTGGCCGTTGCCATTGGCATCGCCATGCCCGTTCGGTGCGCCATTGCCGTTACGGCCCTCGCGGCCGCGCTGGTTCTCGCCACTCTGTTCGTTGATCAGGCCGATGATACGGAAATAATGCTCGGCATGCTGAAAATAACTCTCCGCCGCGATACGGTCGCCGGCAGTTTGGGCATCCCGCGCTAGCGCCAGATACTTTTCATATACCTGGAAGGCATTGCCACGGATGCGGACATCGGGACCGTTGCTGTCGAAAGTCTGATGGCGCAAAGGAACATTGTTCTGGCGACGGCCACCATTGTTGCTGCCCCGGCCGCGAGAACGCCTGGTGTTTGGTCCTTGTCTCATTCGGCTATTACGAGCCCCACTTTGAGATTTGCGCGCCCCGACCCAGCTTGGCGGCGATCACACGGGCTACCAAGCACCCGCGGAGCAATGCTGCGCGGTGGAATATCGGGGGTTCTTATCACGCAGGCCGCGCCGAACATGCTGCGGTCCTTCGTAGTAAAAGACCCTAGCCGGGAAACGGCTGCGATCCAACCCCTTTCTTGTGTGCAAGCGCGGAATCACGCGTCCAAATGGCCAAAAACCACGCGCTCCACGCCTCCGAGGTCATTGCGGAAGCCGATCCGCCCGAATCCGGCCGCCTCAAGCAGTGCCGAAACGTCGGCCGACTGGCCGAATCCGACTTCGAAGATGACTCGGCCGCCGGGCTTCAGCACCCCGGGGAGTTGCGCTGCGATGATGCGGTAGGCGTCGAGCCCATCGGGGCCGCCGGCCAGCGCCGCCGGCGGGTCGAACCGGGTGACCTCCGGCGCCAGCGCTTCGATATCGCCATCGGGAATGTAGGGCGGGTTGGATATCACGAGGTCGAAACGATCCTCGATCCCCGATGCCCAGTTCCCCGCAGCGAATCGCGCGCGCTGGCCCAGCCCGAGCCGCCGGGCATTGGCCGCGGCCGTCTCCACCGCCTCTCCCGAACGGTCGATGCCGAGCCCCGTGGCCTTGGGCAGCTCGCTGAGGACGGCCAGCAGCAGGCAACCGGTGCCGGTGCCGAGGTCCAGCACCGACAGGGGAGCCTGCCGGTCCGCGACGCCGGCCAGGGCCGCCTCGACCAACGTCTCGGAATCGGGCCTCGGATCGAGGGTAGCGGGGGAGAGTGTAAAATCCAGGCTCCAGAACTCGCGCCGGCCAAGGATGCGGGAGACCGGCTCGCGCGCCACCCGCCGGGCGACGAAGCCGAGGACGCGCCCGACCTGGGGCTGGTTCAGTCGCGCGGTGGCGTGGATCAGCATGTGCTCGCGCGTCATGCCCAGCGCGGCGCCCGTCAGCAGGCGGGCGTCCAGGTCCGGCGTGTCGATGCCGGCCTCGCGGAGCAGGCCCTCGGCGTGGCGCATCACCTCGCGGAGCATCGGCGTCCCGGACAGCCCCGGCGCGGCCGGACCGGTCATTGCAGCTCGGCGAGGCGCTCCGCCTCGTCCGCCGCGATCAGGGGGTCGATCACCTCGTCCAGGGCCTCGCCATTCATCACCTTGTCGATCTTGTAGAGCGTCAGGTTGATCCGGTGGTCGGTCACGCGGCCCTGGGGGAAGTTATAGGTCCGGATGCGTTCCGACCGGTCGCCGCTGCCGACCTGGCTCTTGCGGTTGGCGGCGCGCTCGGCGTCCAAGGCGCTGCGCTGGGCGTCGTAGAGGCGGGAGCGGAGCACCCGCATGGCCTTGGCCTTGTTCTTGTGCTGCGACTTCTCGTCCTGCTGGGAAACAACGATGCCGGTCGGAAGGTGGGTGATGCGCACGGCGCTGTCGGTGGTGTTGACCGACTGGCCGCCCGGCCCGCTGGAGCGGAACACGTCGATGCGCAGGTCCTTCTCGTCGATCTGGATGTCCACCTCCTCCGCCTCCGGCAGGACCGCCACGGTGGCGGCCGAGGTATGTATCCGGCCGCCGGCCTCGGTCGCGGGGACCCGCTGGACCCGGTGCACCCCGCTCTCGTATTTCAGGCGGGCGAACACGCTGCGCCCGGTGATCGAGGCGGTCGCCTCCTTGTAGCCGCCGATGCCGGTCTCCGACACGTCCATGGTCTCGAACCGCCAGCCGCGCAGCGCCGCGTAGCGCTGGTACATCTGGAACAGCTCGGCGGCGAAGAGAGCCGCCTCCTCGCCGCCGGTGCCTGCGCGGACTTCCAGGATGGCGTTCTTGGCGTCCGCCTCGTCCTTGGGCAGCAGCAGCACCTGGATGCCGCGCTCCAGTTCCGGCAGCCGGCGATCGAGCGCCTGGATCTCCGCCTCGGCGAGATCCCTCATCTCGGGATCGGCCAGCATGGCGGCCAAATCCTGGCGCTCGGCCCTGGCCTTGCGCAGGTCGGCGATCGCTTCCGCGATCGGGGTCAGCTCGGCGTATTCCTTCGACATCCGGGCGAAGGCCTGGGAATCAACCTGACCGCCGGCCAGGGCGTCGCGCAACTCGTCGTGGCGCGCGGCGACGCGGTTGAACATATCCTCGAAACTCACCGTACCTCACCCTCACTGGACCCCGGAACGGGGTCCGCAGTCGAAAATTCCGTCATGGCCGGGCCGTTCCCCCCCCTGTCCAGGCGGAACAGCCGGCGCAGCAGCCGTTCGGCTTCCACCTGCTCCATGTCGTGCGACGCCGCCATGGCCCGCAGCACTTGCGACGGGTCGTGTAGCAGCCGGTTGACCAGCAGGCGGGTCGCCTCGGCCGGATCGGCACCGGCATGATCCGCCAGCAAACGGCTCCTTACGGCCTCGAAATGACCGCGCAAGGCCGCCACCGCCGGAACCGCCGCCCGTTCCGCCCGGCCCCGGGCGAAAGCGGCGACCGCCTGGTCGACGATCGCCCAGGCTGCCGCAGCCGCGGCCTCGCGGGTGGCGCGGCCTTCCAGGGCTACCCGCTCCAGGTCGGCCAGGTCATAGACGAAAACGCCTTCCAGACCGCCGACGGCCGGATCGACGTCCCCGGGGATCGCCGTGTCGATCACGAAGACCGGGCGGCGGCGGCGCTTCTTCAGCACCGCCTCCATCCGGTCGGCAGATAGGATATAGCGCCCGAGCCCGGCCGCCGTCACCACGATATCGGCGGAAACCAGTGCCGTGTCGAGATCGTCGATCGGCACATGGTGACAGCCGAGCCGCCGGGCCGCCGCTTCAGCACGGCGATCGACCCGGGCCGCGACGGTCAGCCGGGGCAATCCCGCCTCTCGGAGCGCATCCACCATCAGCTCGCCCATGTCCCCCAGCCCGATCAGCAGGGCGGCAGATCGGTCCAGGTCGCCGTGGATGTCGCGCGCGGTCTGGACCGCGGCGGCGGCGATCGACACGGGACGTTCCGCGATGGCGGTCTCGGTGCGGACACGCTTGGCCGCCGCATAAGCCGCCTGGAGCACCGCTTCCAGCTCCGGTCCGGTGGCATGGGCTGTGATCGAGGCCCGGTGGGCCGCCTTGACCTGCCCCAGCACATGCGGCTCTCCGACGACCTGGCTGTCCAGCGAGCAGGCGACGGCGAACAGGTGGCGGACGGCGTCGCCGCCGGTCAGGGTATAAAGCTCCGGCGCAAGAGCCTGGGCGGTCATGCCCGCGCGTTCGGCCAGCGCCGACGCCGCGACGGAAGCGGCTCCGGCCGGATCGCAAGACGCGGCCAGCACCTCTACCCGGTCGCAGGTGGACAGCCACAGCATCTCGGTCAGGCCGGCCGCCCGGAGGCGGGCCAGCACGCCGGGAACTTCGGTCTCCTCGGTGCAGATCAGGTCGCGCACTGCCCCGGAGCTGGAGCGGTGGTTGGCGCCGACCAGCACCAATTCGGATGACGCGTGGCCCCCGGATGCGGGCATGGCGGGAGCGTCAGGGGAGATCTGGGCGGCGCCGGCCCGCCGTCACTCGGCCGCCTCCGCCGCGGCGGCTTCGGCCCGGGCGGCCTCGGCCTTCTCGGCCTCGATCTGCGCCGCCTTCTTCTCAACCAAGCCGACCAGATGACCGACGATGTCCTCGTCCTTCAGGCGGTGGTCAGGCTGGCCGGCGATATAGACCTGGTGCGTGTTGCTGCCGCCGCCGGTGAATCCGATGTCGGTCTCGCGCGCCTCGCCGGGCCCGTTGACCACGCAGCCGATCACCGAAACGGTCATCGGCGTGGTGATATGGGCCAGGCGCTGCTCCAGCACCTCGACGGTCCTGATCACGTTGAATTGCTGGCGGGCGCAGCTGGGGCAGGAAATCACGGTGACGCCGCGCCGCCGCAGGTTCAGCGACTTCAGCATCTCGTAGGCGACCTGCACCTCCTCGACCGGGTCCGCCGACAGGGAAACGCGGATGGTGTCGCCGATGCCGGACCACAGCAGCATGCCCAGGCCGATCGACGACTTGACCGTGCCCGCCCGCAGTCCGCCGGCCTCGGTGATGCCGATATGCAGGGGATAGTCGCAGGCTTCGGCCAGCCCCTGGTAGGCCGCCACCGCCAGGAACACGTCGGACGCCTTGACGCTGATCTTGAAGTCGAGAAAGTCGTGGTCCTCCAGGATGCGGGCGTGGTCCAGGGCGCTTTCGACCATCGCCTCCGGGCAGGGCTCGCCATACTTCTCCAGCAGGTCCTTCTCCAGCGAACCGGCGTTGACGCCGATGCGAATCGAGCAGCCATGGTCCTTGGCCGCCTTGACCACGTCGCGCACGCGGTCGGCCGAGCCGATGTTGCCGGGATTGATGCGCAGGCAGGCGGCACCGTTCTCCGCCGCCTCGATCGCGCGCTTGTAGTGGAAATGGATGTCCGCGACGACCGGGATCGTGATCTCCCGCGTGATCTGCTTCAGGGCCAGGGCCGATTCCCGGTCGGGACACGAGACGCGGACGATGTCGGCGCCGGCCTGCTCGATCCGCTGGATCTGCTCGACCGTGCCCTTGACGTCGGTGGTCAGCGTGTTGGTCATCGTCTGCACCGAGATCGGCGCATCCCGCCCACGGGAACCTTGCCGACATGGATCAGGCGGCTCTTGCGGCGCTCGATGTGGCGGTAGGGTCGGACGGTCATGGACTGGCTTTCGACAATGTGTATGGGCGGCGTATAGGGGCGGTTCCCGGCGCTGACGCCTGAGTGGGCGCAGGAGCGCTTGACGCTAAAGTGCGGACGCCCAAGCCCCCGGTCAAGTGCACGTGCGGGGCAAGCCCCTCCGGTCAGCGCGCTCCGGCGGCGAACCGTTGGGGATCGAGCTGGACGTCGCGCATCACCTGCCCCTGGCCGCCCAGGGCGCTGCCCTGGCCGCCATCGATCGAGACCATCAGGCCGCCGGCGTTGCCGGTGACCATCCGCAGGCCCGGCTGGTCGGGCACGCGATAGACGTCGCCGGGGCGGAGGACGCGGGTCATCAGCAGGTCGCCGGTCCCGTCCCGCACCTGGATCCAGCTGTCCTGGGTCGCCCGGATCTGGATCCGGGACTGTCCGTTGATCGCGCCATAGATCCTGGTATCCCCCTGCCCCGCTTCCGGAGCGGCCGGAGGCGCCGGCGGCATCGGCAGGGCGGCCACTTGGCCGGGCGCCATCGGGGGAGCGGGGATGGCGGGCGGAGGAGCGGCGGGCGGAGCGCCCTGCTGCGACGCCTGGGCGGTGCGCGGATCGTTGTTCGGCGCCGTGATCGGCGTCGACTCGACGATCGGGCTCTCCTCCTCGTCGGCCTCGTCGGCCTCGGCGGCGGTGGTCGCGGTGGAGGAGGGCGCCGACGACGGGGCGGGAGCCGGCATCGCCGCCGCGGGCAGCCGGGCTTGTGGCGTCGCGGCGGAGGGCGGCGGCTGGATCGCCGGGGCAGCGGGAGGCGGAACGGCGACGGCCGCAGGCGGCGCCTCGGCCATCCGGGTCTCGGGTGCGGCCGGACCGGGCTCCGACGGCGTGACCGGAACGACCAGCCCGGGAGGGGGTGCGGCCGGCGCGATATTCAGCGCGGTGGCGATGCGGTCCGGCAGTTCGGGGACCAGGTCGACCAGGTCGCGTCCGGTGGAATTGACATAGTACCAGCCGCCATAGGCGGCGCCCGCCAGCAGCACTGCGACCAGCAGAAGTGCTCCGCCGGGGATACGGCCTTCCGGGACCGGCTTGGGCAGGTAGAGCTCCGGCTTGGCGCTCAGCGCGCCCGAGGACTCCTCCTTGAAGCGGCGCAGCACCATCTGGGGATCGAGCCCGAGATGCTCCGCATAGGTCCGCAGGAAACCGGACACATAGGTGGCGCCGGGCAGGTCGCTGAACCGCCCCTCCTCGATCGCCTCCAGATACGCGAACCGGATGCGCAGCGCCACCGCGACTTCCTGAAGGTCGTAGCCGAGCGCCAGCCGGCGGCTGCGCAGCACGTCGCCCACTCCGGGTTCGTTGGAACCCGGATTCATGCGGGGTGCGGGCCCCTGCCCGCTCCGGCCTTCCTCGACGATGTGGAGTTTCCTAGGTCTGGTGTCGCCCATACCGTCAGCCGTCTTCCCGCACTGAGTCTATGAACAGGCGGCAGGCGAAGTCACGCAAACCGCCACGCTACTGTCGCCGAAGTTGTAACAAACTTTCCGAGCGGAATGCAATGAATTAGATCATGATCCCATGATCTATCGCAAATGAACGCAGCTTTTCCCGCAGGCTGTGATCGCGCACCGGATAGAGGGTTTCTATATACTCGCGTATTTGCGACACGTTCAGGCTGCGCAGCATGGTCTTGACCGGACCGACCGCCGGCGGCGACATGGACAGGCTGCGGAAGCCGACGCCGAGCAGGGCCATGGCGTCGAGCGGCCGGCCGGCCATTTCGCCGCACACGCTGATCGGAACGCCGGCGCCTTCGCACAGGCCGACGAGATGGCGGAACATGGTCAGCATCGGCGGCGACAGCGGGTCGTACCGGGTGTTGATCCGCGGATTGCCGCGGTCGGCCGCGAACATGTACTGCATCAGGTCGTTCGACCCGACGGAGATGAAGTCCAGCTGCGGCAGCAGCGCCGGCAGGTGCCAGATCAGGGCGGGCACCTCCAGCATCGCCCCGACCATAACGCGGGCCGGCGGAACGCCGCCGCGCTTGACCAGCCGGTCCATCTCCAGGTCCAGCACGGCGCGGGCGTCCTCGAACTCGGCGCATTCGCTGATCATCGGGAACATGACCCGCACGTCCCGCCCGCCCGAGGCGCGCAGCAACGCCCGAAGCTGCTGGCGCAGCATGGCGGGACGGTCCAGCCCGATGCGGATGGCGCGCCAGCCCAGCGCCGGGTTCTCCTGCTCCTGGTCGACGAAGTAGGGCAGGCTCTTGTCGCCGCCGACGTCGAGCGTGCGGAACACGATCGGCCGGTCGCCGGTCAGTTCCAGCACCCGCCCGTACAGCTCGGTCTGGGCTTCCACTCCGGGATATTCCGACCGGATCATGAAGGGGATCTCGGTCCGGTAGAGCCCGACCCCGTCGGCTCCGGTATCGTCGAGATGCTGCAGGTCGATCAGCAGCCCGCAGTTCAGGTTGATCGAGACCTCGACGCCGTCCAGCGACACAGCCGGCTGGTGGATCGTCTCGGCATAGAGACGCTTGCGCTGGGCGCGCACCGTCATGCTGTTGTGGAAGGCGTCCTGGATGTCCTCGGCCGGACGGACCAGCACCTGGGCGTTATCTCCGTCGACGATCAGCTGGTCGAGCGGTTCGATCCGGGTCAGCACGTCGGTGCATTGGCCGACCACCGGGATGTCGAGCGCCCGGGCGACGATCGCCACGTGACTCGACGCCGACCCTTCCTCCAGCACCAGGGCCCTGAGCCGGCGCCGGTCGTAGTCGAGAAGTTCGGCCGGTCCCATGGAGCGGGCGACCAGGATGACATCGTCCGGCAGGTTGGCCGAGGCCAGCGATTCCTTGCCCGCCAGGTGCTGGAGCAGCCGGTTGGTCAGGTCGTCCAGGTCGAGCAGCCGCTCCCGGAAGTAGGGATCGTGCATCTGGCTCATGCGCGCGCGGGTGTCGTTCTGCACGCGCTGGACCGCCGCCTCCGCGGTCAGGCCGTTCCGGATCGCCTCGCGGATGCGCGACAGCCATCCGCGGTCCTCGGCGAACATCCGGTAGGTCTCCAGGATGTCGTGGTGCTCACCGCCTTCGACGCTGGAGACGCGCAGCAAGTCGTCCAGTGCGGTGTGCATCCCCTCCAGCGCCTTGCGGAACCGCTCGGTCTCCACGTCCGGATCCTCGGCGACCATCTGGCGGATGGTCAGCTGCGGCCGGTGCAGCACCGCCAGCCCCATGGCGAGCCCGCGGTTGAGGCTGACGCCGTCGAGTCGGGTCGGCAGCAGTGCCGCGTCGGCGACCGCGGAGATCTCCTGCTGGCTGACCAGTTCGCCGCCGGCGGTCAGCTCGGCCACCACCATGGCGATGGTCTGGAGGGTCTCGACCTCCTCCTCGAAATAGACGCGCTTGTCCTTGTGCTGGATCACCAGCACGCCGCGCACCCGTCCGCCGCGCAGGATCGGCACGCCCATCAGCGACAGGAACGCCTCCTCTCCCGTCTCCGGGCGATAGGCGAAGTTGGGGTGGGACGGCGCGTTGGCCAGCGCCACCGGCCGGGCATGGGCCGCGATGTCGCCGACCAGCCCCTCCCCGACCCGCAGCCGGGTCTTGTGGACGGCCGACTGGTTCAGGCCGACGGTGGCGAACAGCTCCAGGATGTCGCCGGCGCGCATGACGTAGCAGGAGCAGACGTCCGCCCCCATCTCCGCCCCGATCAGCGTGACGATCTTGTCCAGCCTGTGCTGCGCCGAGCCGGAGCCGGCCATCACGTCGCGCAGCCGCGCCAGCAGGCGCCGAGACGTTATACCGGGCATGGTCGCTCCCTGTTCCGTCCCGTAAGTTCCGTAGTCCTGTGTCCTGGCGTCCCGGGTTCCACCGCCCATGGCACCGCCCATGGAATGGTCCGGACCCGGTGCGTCCCGCGCCGGGGTACCCTGCCCCGGAGCCTCAGTCATCTATTCCGCCGCCCCGGGAATGATCGCGTCGCGCCTCTCCGGTTTCCCGAAGGCACCGGAGCGCGCCTCCAGCGCGCGGACGGCTTGCTCGATCAATTCCTGCAGGATCCCGGCGGCCGGTTGCTCGCGGGTGACCATGCCGACGCTCTGGCCCGCCATCAGGGAGCCGTTCTCCACGTCGCCCTCGATCACGGCGCGCCTCAGGGCGCCGGCCCAGAAATGCTCGATCTCGAGCTGGGCTTCCTTCTGGCTCACTTCGCCCCGGTTGAACCGCCCGATCACCTCCGCCTGGAAGGTCTGGAAACGGCGGGTCCCCTCATTGGTCAGGGCGCGGACGGGAGTCACCGGAAAGCGGGGGTCGATCTGCACGGACGGCACGGCGTCGCGAGCCGCGGCATTGATGAAGGCCTGCTTGTAGCGCGGATGGGCGATCGATTCCGTGGCGCAGACGAACCGCGTGCCGAGCTGGACCCCGGCCGCCCCCATCTCCAGGTAGGACAGGATGGCCTCGCCCCGGCCGATGCCGCCGGCAACGAAAACCGGCACGTCGCTGACCACCGGCAGGACCTCCTGCGCCAGCACCGAGGTGGATACCGGCCCGATATGGCCGCCCGCCTCCATCCCCTCGATCATGATCGCGTCGGTGCCGCTCTTGACCAGCTTGCGGGCGATCGAGGCGGCGGGAGCGAAGCACACCACTTTGGCGCCCCGCTCCTTGATCCGCCGGATCGAGGCCGAGGACGGCAGCCCGCCGGCCAGCACCACATGCCCGACCCGATGGTCGGCGCAGACGTCGATCAGCTCTTCCAGGCGCGGGTGCAGGGTGATCAGGTTGACGCCGAACGGCCGGTCGGTCAGCTCCCTGGTGCCCAGGATCTCGGCGTCGAGCTGATCCGGCACCATGGAGCCCGACGCGATCACGCCGAAGGCGCCGCCGTTGGAGATGGCGGCCACCAAGCGCCGTTCGGAGACCCACGTCATGGCTCCCCCCATCACCGCGAGGTCGGTACCCAGGAACGCCCGCCCCCGGCTCCACAAGCGGTCGAGTCGGGCGCGGGCAGCGCGCGTCGTGTCTTCGGCCGGCATCGGGGCGGGAGCTTGGGTCATGGCAGGGCCTTCATCGGGCTCACCCTCTCACGGTCGGCGGCACAGGTTGGCAGCTCGGGTCGGCGGGACCAGGTCGGGGCCAAGGCCGGGCGCGGATCAGGCGGCGTCCAGCCCATAGGCGGTGTGGAGAGCGCGGAGCGCCAACTCGGTGTACTCCTCCGCGATCAGCACGCTGACCTTGATCTCCGACGTCGAGATGACCTGGATGTTGATCCCCTTCTCCGCCAGCGACTTGAACATCCGCTGGGCGACGCCGGCATGGCTGCGCATGCCGACGCCGATCACCGACACCTTGACGACGTTGCTGTCGGCCAGCAGGCGGCGGTACTGAAGCTCGCCCTTGGCGGCTTCCAGCACGTTGCGCGCCCGCTCCAGGTCGGCCTTCGACACCGTGAAGGTGATGTCGGTGCTGGCACCGTCCTCCGACACGTTCTGCACGATCATGTCGACGTTGACCGACGAGTCGGCCAGCGGGCCGAACAGGCCGGCGGCGACGCCGGGCCGGTCGGCCACGCCGATCAGGGTGATCTTCGCTTCGTCACGGCTGTAGGCGATGCCGCTGACCAGTTCCTGTTCCACGATTTCGTCCTCGTCCACAACCAGAGTACCGGGCAGCTCGCTGCCGGCTGCCTTTTCGAAGCTGGAAAGCACCTGCACCCGCACGCCGTGCTTCATGGCCATCTCGACCGAGCGGGTCTGGAGCACCTTGGCGCCCAGGGACGCCATCTCCAGCATTTCCTCGTAGGTGATCTTGGACAGCTTGCGCGCCTTGGACACGATGCGGGGATCGGTCGTGTAGACGCCGTCCACGTCGGTGTAGATGTCGCAGCGGTCGGCCTTCAGGGCGGCGGCCAGCGCCACCGCCGAGGTGTCGGAGCCGCCGCGGCCAAGCGTCGCGATCCGGCCGTTCGGCGACATGCCCTGGAAGCCCGCGACCACGGCGACCTCGCCGGAGGACAGCCGGCGCTCCAGCTCTTCCGTCTCGATCGAGCAGATGCGCGCCTTGGCATGCACGTCGTCGGTCCGGATCGGGATCTGCCAGCCCTGCCAAGAGCGCGCGGCGATGCCCAGTTCCTGGAGCGCCAGGGCGGTCAGCCCGCTGGTCACCTGCTCGCCCGAGGCGACGACGGCGTCGTATTCCCGCGCGTCGTGCAGCGGGCTGATGCCGGCGCAGTATTCCACCAGCTTGTTGGTGACGCCCGACATGGCCGAAACGACGACCGCGACCTGATGGCCGGCGTCGACTTCCGCCTTAACCTTGCGCGCCACATTCTTGATGCGGTCGATGTCGCCGACCGATGTGCCGCCGAATTTCAAAACGATCCGCGCCATTGCCTTGAAGCCCCACCACCTGACCAGTCTGCCCGCTGCCCGGCGGCCCTGCCCCAGTTCAAAACGGATCTGATGATCACGCATCCGGACCGATCAGCCCGGATCGATCAGGGACCGGCTTGATCGGGCACCGGCGAACAGGCGGTTCCATTGCCGCAGCAAGGCGGGGTATCCATACTATCTCGGGGGAAGCGAAGCAAGCTTGCCCCGACTGACTTCCAGTCGCATCCGGCAGCAACCGGCACCCAGGAACATACCCATGTCTGCCACAAGCACCGCCTCAGCAACTTCCCGCGTTTCAGCAGCCGCCCGGTCAGGCACGGTCGATGCCGGGGAGATCGCCCGTTTCAGCGCCATCGCGGCGCAGTGGTGGGACCCGCGCGGCAAGTTCAAGCCGCTGCACAAGTACAATCCCGTCCGAATCGGCTATATCCGCGACGCGGTGTGCGCCCGGTTCGGCCGCGACCCCACCGCCCCGCAGCCCCTCGCTGGACTGCGTTTCGTCGACATCGGCTGCGGCGGCGGCCTGCTGGCCGAACCGCTGGCCCGGCTGGGAGCCGAAGTCGTCGGCATCGACGCGGCCGAGCGGAACGTGAACGTCGCGGCGCAGCACGCGGCGGAGTCCGGCGTGACCGTCGATTACCGCCACACCACGGCGGAGGATCTGGCCCTGTCCGGCGAACGGTTCGACGTGGTGCTGGCGCTGGAGGTGGTCGAACACGTGGCCGACGTGCCTCTGTTCCTGCGCTCTCTCTGCACCCTGATGAAACCGGGCGGTGATCCGGGGAGCATGCTGTTCCTTGCGACCATCAATCGCACGCCGAAGTCTTTCGCGCTGGCGATCGTCGGAGCCGAATACGTGCTCCGCTGGCTGCCCCGCGGCACCCACGACTGGCGCAAGTTCCTGAAGCCCTCGGAACTGGCGGCCGGGTTGCGTCCCCACGGGGTGACGGTGCGCGACATCACCGGCGTGGTCTATAATCCGCTGCGCGACGAGTTCTCGCTCAGCCGGCGCGACCTGGACACCAACTACATGCTGTGGGCAGGCGCCGCGGTCTGAAGCCCTGAACCCGATAAAGCAGCCCCGATAAAGCAAAGGCCTCGGAAAATCCGAGGCCTTGCTACATGCCGGTGCTTCGCCAGGAACCATCCAAGGGCAACCCTCCGCTTAAGTTTACGGCTCTGCAGCGACTGCATGCCCTTCAATTCCTCGAGATGTTCGAGGAGCTTGGCATTCGCCGGGCGTTCGCCGGCAGGATTCGCGTGATTCTAAAACAGCGTCGTAATTCGCTGCCCACTTGCCACCATCTCTTCACGAGTCGGCATCCCACCTCTCTCGAAGTTGGATACGGCGCAACGATAATCAGATCCTAGGCGCCGCCGCAAGACTTTCTGTCGTGTCGTTCGCGCCCAACCCATCTCAATTGTCCGGCATCTTCAGGATGAAGCGGGTGCCGTCCTGCCGGGCGATGTCGAGCCGGGCGCCGACCTGCTCGGCCATCGCCTTGACCACCTGCAATCCCAGGCCATCGCCTCGGGACCAGTCGAATTCCTGGGGTAGACCGCGGCCGTCGTCGGCGACCATGAGTTCCAGACCGTTCCCCTCGGCGCGGCGGAAGCATACCCGGACCCTGCCGGGGCCATCGCCGAAGGCGTGGCGGAAGGCGTTGGTGACCAGTTCGGCGGTAACCAGGGCCAGCGGGATCGCGAGGTCGGTCGAAACTTCGACGGCATCGGCATCGACCGTCAGCTTCCGCCGGCGGCCGTCCACGCCCAGCGTCTCGCCGAGGAAGGCGCAGATCTCCCCCAGGTACTCACGGAAGGCGACGGTTCCACCGGCGTTCCGGGCATAAAGCATGCTGTGGACCTGGGCGATCGCCTGGATACGCATCACGGCGGTCTGCAGGGCCTGCCGGGTGGCGGCATCGGCGACCTTCCGCGCCTGGATCCGAAGCAGGCCCATGACCATCTGCAGGCTGTTCTTGACCCGGTGGTCCACTTCGCGGATCAGCAGATCCTTGCGGTCAAGCAAGGCATCGCGCTCGGCGACGGCAAGGTTCAGGTTGGCGGTTCGGTCCGCCACTTGGCTTTCCAGCGTCTGGTTGGCCTCCCGCAGGGCGGCATTGGCGGTTTCAAGTTCCTCCGTGGTGACCTGAAGCTCCTCCAGCGAAACCTGCAGTTCCTCATGCAGGATCGATATGTCGCCTTCCAGCCCCGTCCGGACGCTGGGAGCGTTCCGCCCGGCCGATACCCGGGCCTCCATGAAACGGGCGTGGCTCTGGGCCAGAAGATGGCGCAAATGTGCGTTCTCGGCGGTCAGTACCGTCCGTTCCGCCTGCAGTTCCGAATTCTCGCGGGCAAGCACATCTATGCGCCTTGCCGAATCTTCGAGCGCGGTTTGGAGTTGCTCGTTTTCCTGATCGGCGGTCGCTTGGCGAAGGCGGAGTTCCATAAGCTCTTCAGACTGTTGCTGAAGTGTCTTCATGATTTAACCCCAAGTACGGTCTGGCTTAATATCTAATGACTGTACTCAGCCATCGCAATCGGATTGAGTCGCAATTACAGCGGCAATGCGATTTCCGAACGCAAATTAGAAAGTTTTACATTAATTCTTGCATGTTTCGCCTGTTTCTTTTGATCAAGCATCTTCCGCACTCGGCTGGCTGATCCAATCATGTTCGAGAAAGCGCTTCAGCACATTCGCCTTTTCTTCGGCTTCCGCCCGCGCATCATCCCAACGTTGGGAGGAAAGGGTGTGCCCATTGCCCAGTGCCATTTCGGCCATGCGCCGGCACAACCCGGCACGCTCGTTCAAGGTGCGCAATGCGATCTCAAACGACTCCTCAAGCTTCTCGACTTGGCTGGCATCCATGTCGGCGATCGCGAAACGATGACCGATATGACAGGTATAATAGGGCAACTGCCCGACCATGGTTTCCTTCAGCGAACCGCCGCAACTGGGACATGTCAATGCAACCGGCTGGTTCATTTCATATTTGCCTGTCACCTCATTATCCTTTTCTGGCTCCCGAAGTCTTTCGGAACGATCCTTGGCGCCTTTCAATGTTCCGGCCGGGCAACCGCTCGACAGCCGGGCGACAAGATCGGGAATCGCCGCGACCGGAAGGCAATGGTCGGCGCCGACATAGCGCAGCGCGTTCCTTGGCATGCCGGGATACTCGGCCTCGTCCGGGTCTTGCACAACGGTAGCGCCGCCGCACCGCCTGATCGCGCTGAAACCGGCGGTGCCATCGCCCAAGGTTCCGGACAGGATAATTCCGATGACCCTCGATCCATACGCCTCCGCCGCCGTTCGGAACAGCGGATCGGCCGCCGGGCGGGTTCGGTTCTCCCGTGGGCCGCGCGTCAGCCGCATGCAGCCCGGTTCGAGCAACAGATGGTGGTCGGGCGGCGCCACATGGATATGCCCGTTGCGGATCTCCCCGCCATCGACCGCCTTGGCGACCGGCAGCGGGCCGGATGAATTCAGGATCGTCGACGCGGCGCTGCGCCGCGCACCGATATGCAGGACGACGAAAACGGCCGCGGCGAGATCGTGCGGCAGTCCCCCGATTAAGGTCTGGAGCGCTCCGAGGCCGCCGGCGGAGGCTCCCACGACGATGATGTCACGACGCTTCATGGTACGAGACAACAGCCGACGCCGCCATTCATGGCGACGCGGCGCGAAGAATATGGGATTATGCAAGTGGCCTGACAGCCCCAGCCCGCAGGAAACGGCTTGTTCAGCCCGCGGCGTGCCGCGAAGCACCCGCACCAAGGCGATATCATATGCGAAAGACCCATTGTCGGGACATCGTCGTGATCGCCGCATCGGCCGGCGGCGTGAGCGCCCTGCAGACCCTGTGCGCCGGCCTGCCGGACGATCTCGGGGCCGCCATCTTCATCGTCCAGCATGTCAGTCCCAGCGCCAGGAGCATGCTGCCGGCGATCCTGGGTCGCACCTCATCCCTGCCGGTGCTTCATCCGGCGGATGGCGAGGCGATCCGCCCCGGCCACATCTATGTCGCCCCGCCCGACCGGCATCTCCTGGTCAAGCGCGGCCACATGCTCGTCCGGAAGGGGCCGAAGGAGAACCGGACGCGACCGGCGGCCGATCCGCTGTTCCGCTCGGCGGCGGTGGCTTATGGTTCGCGTGTCGTGGGATTGGTGCTGACCGGCACGCTGGACGACGGCACGGCCGGGCTGCTCGCGGTCAAGCGTTGCGGAGGCATCGCCGCCGTCCAGGACCCGGACGATGCCGCTTGGCCGGACATGCCGCGCCACGCCATGCAGAAGGTCGCGGTCGATTACCGCCTTCCCCTGGACCGGCTTGCGGATCTCGTCACCCGGCTGACCCTGGAACCCGCGGGACCGCAGCCGCCCATACCGGCGGACATCGAATTGGAAGCTCACATCGCCGAGCAGGAAATGATCTCCATGACCGAGGAAACCAGTAACAATTCCATGTCGGGCCGTCCCGCCCTGATCACCTGTCCCGACTGCGGCGGGGCGATGATGGAGGTCAGGGACGGCCCCCTGCTGCGGTTCCGCTGCCATATCGGCCACGCGTACAGTCCGGCGACCCTGGCCGAGGCCCAGGGCGAGGCCTTCGAACAGGCCCTCGGGATGGCGCTCCGCACCCATCACGAACGCGTCAGACTGTTCGAGCGCATGGCGGAGAACGCCATGGCGCATGGCCACCACAATGCGGCCGCGAAGTGGACGGCCGCCGCCGGGGAAGCCCAAAGCCATGCCGACCTGCTGCGGGCCGTCCTGTCCAACCAGTCGCCCGCCGCCGCAATCGCGCCCGAAGCGGACTAGGTCACGCCATTCCGCCCTGCTCCCGGCCACCGTCGGCCAGTTCGAGCTGCTGGCGCTCCGTCGTGTCATGGACCATGGCTATCAGGACGGGCGGCTCCTCCCGGTGAAGGTACTGCATGCAGATCTCGACCGGATAGGGACCGCGGTCCCGCGCCTCGAGAATGGTCTCGAACACGATCTCCTCCCGTTCCTTCGAGATCAGCGGCGCCAGCAGCTCGCGCAGCTTCCGGGCGGATACCTCGGGCATCAGCTCCGGCAGGGCCATCTGCTTGAGCTGGTCCAGCGGATAGCCCAGTTTCTGCCCGGCACCCTTGTTGACCAGTTGGAAGTGGAGGGTATCGGGTGACAGGATATAGACCTCGTTCAGCGACTCGCCGACGAGACGGCCGAGATAGGCGTTGAAGTCCTGCACCCGGCTCAGTTCGGTGATGTCGTCGATCAGCAGGACGATTCCACGAAGATCCTTGGAATTGTACATCAATGGCAGCACGCGGACCCGGCACTCCAGCGTGCGGCCGCGCCGGTCGATGGCCTTGAACTCGATCGGCTCCGCCGACGATTCCTGGCTCATGACCCGCTGCATCTCGGCGTTCACCTTGAACAGCGGCACCCCGATGTCCAGGCTGCTCAGGCGTTGGCCGATGACCTCCTCGCTCCGCAGGCCCCAGGTATTCTCGTTCCAGCGGTTCCACGACTTCACCCTCAGGTCCTGGTCGAGAACGATGATCCCGTTGTCCATGCTGCGCAGGATCGCATCGGCATAGAGACGATACTCGGAGGTCTCCTCGGACTGGCGGCGCATCTCCTCGTTGGTGGTCTCCAGCTCCTCGTTGGTCGAGCGCAGCTCCTCGTTGGTGGTCTCCAACTCCTCGTTGGTCGACTGAAGCTCCTCGTTGGTGGTCTCCAGCTCCTCGTTGGCCGACTGAAGCTCCTCGACGGTGGTCTCCAGCGTTTCCTGGGTCACCTGCAGCTCACGCTGGAGTATATGGGACCGCGTGGTGTCGTTGAACCCGAGCAGGGTGGCCATGAGCTGGCCATCGTCACCATGGATCGGCTGGATGTCGATCGTCAGCCAGATCGGGTCGGCCGGCGGGCGATGATAATTCTGATTGTCCAGGCGCAGGGGTCGGTTCGTGGTCTGCACCTCGTCGATGCGGCTGCGCAGTTCGGTCGGACGGTAGGACACGGCCAAGTCCTGGAAAGGCTTGCCGATATCGCCGGGCCCGATCTCCAGCAGGCGCCGGGCCATGGTGTTGGCGAGCATGACATGGCCCTGCGGGCTGATCGCCACATAGGCCGTGGCGCTGCCCTCCACGATCGCCTCCAGCAATCGATTCTGGTTGACCCTGCGGACCGGGTTGTTCTCCGTCGCGATGCTCAGGCTGCCGCCCAGGCTGCGCTGCCACTCCTGGCCGACCTTCTTGAAAATCCGGCTCTTCAGGTTGACCGATTCGAACATCTTGGATCGGGCGAGCTGGGTTTCGGCCTTGCCGAGAAACAGGAACCCGCCGGTATTCAGCGCGTAATGCAGCCGGGGCAGGACCGCAGCCTGGGCCCTGGTATCCAGATAGATCAGCAGGTTGCGGCAGATCAGCAGGTCGATACGGGAAATCGGGGCGTCCTGCACGATGTTGTGGCGTCCGAAAATCACGCATTTCCGCAGTTCGCGATGGAAAACATAGCGGTTGGAGGTCCGCTCGAAATACTTCTCCAGCAGGTGCTGCGGCACGCCCTCGATGTCGCGTGGGTCATAAGTGGCGAGCCGTGCAATCCTCAGTGCATCCTCATCGAGATCATTGGCATAGATCTTTACGGACCGGCAGAAATTCTCGACGCCCAGGGCCTCGGCGAACAGCATGGCGGCGGAATAGGGCTCCGGCCCGGAGGCGCAGCCCACGCTCCAGATCCGGATCGGACCCTTGTCCTTCTTGTGCTCGATGATCTGCGGGATCACCTCCTCGCGCAGCACCTTCCAGGCGTCCGCGTCGCGAAAGAAGGACGTCACGTTGATCAGCACCGTGTTGAGGAGGTTCGTGACCTCCTTGGGATCGCTGTCGATCAGCGCACGGTAGGTCACGAAATCCGGGCATTCGACCTCCTCCATCCGCTGCCGGATGCGACGCTGAAGGCTGGTCCGCTTGTACCCGCGGAAATCGACCTGTCGCATCTCCTGCAGGTGACGGATGAGGTCTTCCAGTTCAGGATTCGCGGGCTTTTCATCAACCATCATGGCCTCGGAGGTGGCAGGGGCGCGGATACTAGCGCAAGGGTTTCCAATGGCCAAATCGACTCGGGTCCGCGGGACGAACTCGCATTTGCGCGCCATTGACACCTCGGAGCGGGCTAATCCACAGTCGATGTCAGCGAAGCTGGGCGCCCGACTGCCAACAACAACAACAATTCAAGGGAGAGAATGATGGCGCAAAAGGCGGTGCATGTGCTTGCCATCGATCAGGGAACGACTTCGACCAGGGCGATCGTGTTCGACAGCGCAGGATCGCCGGTCGCCACGGCGCAGCGCGAGCTTCGCCAGTTCTATCCCCACGACGGCTGGGTCGAGCACGACCTGGAGGATATCTGGCGCGACACCACGGTGGTCTGCCGCACAGCGCTGGAGGAGGCGGGCCTGACCGCGGCCGGCATCTCGGCGATCGGCATCACCAACCAGCGGGAGACGACCGCCCTGTGGGACCGGGCGACCGGGGAGGGCCTGCACAACGCGATCGTCTGGCAGGACCGCCGCACGGCGGAGACCTGCCGCCGGCTCCACGCCGAGGGCGCCGAGGCGCTGGTGGCGGAGCGCACCGGCCTGCTGATCGACCCCTATTTCTCCGCGACCAAGCTGGGCTGGCTGCTCGACCACGTGCCCGGCGCCCGCGCGCGGGCCGAGCGCGGCGAGCTGTGCTTCGGCACAATCGACAGTTTCCTGCTGTTCCGCCTGACCGGCGGCGCCGTCCACGCGACCGACGCCAGCAACGCCTCGCGCACCCTGCTGTTCGACATCCGCACCCAGGACTGGGACGACGAGTTGCTGCGCCTGTTCGGCGTGCCTCGGTCGCTGCTGCCGCGCGTGCTCGACAACAGCGCCGATTTCGGCACGGCGGAGGCCGACTTCATCGGCGGTCCCGTGCCGATCACCGGGATGGCCGGCGACCAGCAGGCGGCCACGGTCGGCCAGGCCTGCTTCGAGCCGGGCATGATCAAGAGCACCTACGGCACCGGCTGCTTCGCGCTGCTCAACGTGGGCGACAAGCCTGTGCGCTCGACCAACCGGCTGCTGACCACCACCGCCTACCGGCTGGAGGGCAAGCCCATCTACGCGGTGGAGGGCTCGATCTTCGTCGCCGGCGCCGCGGTGCAGTGGCTGCGCGACGGGATCAGGGTGATCGCCGACGCCGCGGCTTCCGAACGGCACGCCAGCGATCTGCCCGACACCCAGGGCGTCTACATGGTGCCGGCCTTCACCGGTCTGGGAGCTCCCTACTGGGATCCCGACGCCCGCGGCGCCCTGATCGGGCTGACGCGGGACACCGGGATCAGCCACATCGTGCGGGCGGCGCTGGAGGCGGTCTGCTACCAGACCCGCGACCTGATGGAATGCATGGCGGCCGACGGCGGCACCCGGCCCAGCGCGCTGCGCGTGGACGGCGGGATGGTGCGGAACGACTGGCTGATGCAGTTCCTGGCCGACATCCTGGAACTGCCGGTCGAGCGGCCGATCGTGACCGAGACGACGGCGCTTGGAGCCGCCTACCTCGCGGGCCTGCGTACGGGAGTGTACGCCTCCCTCGACAGTGTCGCCGCCGCCTGGCAGCGGGAAAGGCTGTTCGAGCCCGCCATGTCGTCCGCCGACCGCGCGCGCCTGTACGACGGATGGCGCCGCGCGGTGCGGCGCGTGCGCAGCGACTTGGCATAACCCTAAAAAGAAGATTAGAATGTGCATCAACCGGCGGATGGTCATCGAAGCTTAATCGAACCGTCACTCCGGAGACATGGCGGCGGCCTAAGCATTGGCCACCGTACAATAGGGAGACGAGACAAATGCAGCGCATCCACGCGACGATCGCCGTTTCGGCGTTCGCCCTTTTTGCCATGGCAGCCGCCACCACGGCCCCCGCGCAGGCCCAGACCGAGATCCAGTGGTGGCACGCAATGTCGGGCGCCAACAACGAGACGGTCGAGAACCTCGCGAAGGAATTCAACGCCACGCAGAGCGAGTACAAGGTCGTCCCCGTCTACAAGGGGACCTATCCGGAGACCCTGAACGCCGGCATCGCGGCCTTCCGCGCCCGGCAGCCGCCCCACATCATCCAGGTGTTCGACGTCGGCACGGGCGTCATGATGGGTGCCCGCAGCGCGATCAAGCCGGTCGCCGAGGTGATGAAGGAAGGCGGCGAGAGCTTCGACAAGTCCAAATACCTGGCGGGCATCGTCTCGTACTACAGCGCCGCCGACGGCACCATGCTGTCCTTCCCGTTCAACAGCTCGTCGCCGATCCTGTACTACAACAAGGCGAGCTTCCGGAAGGCCGGCCTCGATCCCGAGGCGCCGCCCGAGACCTGGCCGGAAGTGTTCGAGGCGGCCAAGAAGATCAAGGCGTCGGGCCAGTCCTGCGGCATGACCACGACCTGGCCGACCTGGATCCACCTGGAGAACTTCAGCGCCTGGAACAACCTTCCCTACGCCACCGACCAGAACGGCCTGACCAGCCTGACGCCGGAGCTGAAGATCAACGGTCCGCTCAACATCCGGCATTTCCAGACCCTGGCCGACCTGCAGAAGGACGGCACATTCCAGTACGGCGGGCGCACATCGGAGGCCAAGGCCAAGTTCCTGAACGGCGAATGCGCCATGCTGCCGGAATCGTCGGGCGGCATCGGCGATATGGTCAAGGCCGGCCTGGATTTCGGCACCGGCAACCTGCCCTATTATACGGAAGCGGCGGGAGCCCCGCAGAACACCGTCCCCGGCGGCGCGTCCCTGTGGGTCTTCGCCGGCAAGCCGGCCGCCGACTACAAGGGCGTCGCCCAGTTCTTCACCTACCTGTCGAAGACGGAAGTCCAGTCCAGGCTGCATCAGGTGTCGGGCTACCTGCCGGCCACCATGGCCGCCTATGAGGCGACCAAGAAGGAGGGGTTCTACGAGAAGAATCCCGGCCGGGAGATCCCGATCCAGCAGATGATGGGCAAGGAGCCGACCGAGAACTCGAAGGGCATCCGCCTCGTGAACATGCCGCAGGTCCGCGACATCCAGAACGAGGAGATCGAGGCCCTCCTGAACGGCAGGCAGGACGCCAAGACCGCACTGGACAATGCCGTCCGGCGCTCGAACGAGGCGATCAAGGAAGCGGCCAAGGCCTACCAGTAAACCCGGCGGCCATTCCCGCACCGTAGGTCGGCCTTCGCCGAAGGCGAACGCCGACGCCATGCCCCGACATTCCGGCATGGCGTCGGCGTCGTCCCTCCGGGCCGAGGCCGACCTACGGCGCGGCTCCGCTCGCCCTTTTCACGGATCTTCATGTCAAGACGCGTCGTCTTTCCCAACCGGCTGCTGCCGTACCTGCTGCTGGCACCCCAGATCGCCATCACGCTGGTGTTCTTCTTCTGGCCGGCCTTCCAGGCGGTCCGCCAATCGCTCTACCGGGACGACCCTTTCGGCTTCAGCAGCCGCTTCGTGGGGCTGGCCAATTTCGAGCTGGTGCTGTCCGATCCCAACTACATCAACTCGCTGAAAGTGACGGTCGTCTTCAGCCTGTCGGTCGCCGTCGTGGCGCTGGTGGCGGCGCTGCTGCTGGCGGTCATGGCCGACCGGGTGGTCAAGGGCAAGGGCATCTACCAGACCCTGCTGATCTGGCCCTACGCCGTCGCCCCCGCCATCGCCGGCATGCTGTGGCTGTTCCTGTTCAGCCCGGCCATGGGGACCCTGGCGGTGATGCTCCAGCGCGCCGGGGTCGACTGGAACCCTCTGCTGAACGGAAACCAGGCCATGGCGATGGTGGTGGGCGCCGCCGCCTGGAAGCAGATCAGCTACAATTTCCTGTTCTTCCTGGCCGGGCTCCAGGCGATCCCGAAATCCCTGATCGAGGCCGCCGCGATAGACGGCGCCGGCCCGGCCCGGCGATTCTGGACCATCGTGTTCCCGCTGCTGTCGCCGACCTCCTTCTTCCTGCTGGTGGTCAACACCGTCTACGCCTTCTTCGACACCTTCGGCATCATCCACGCGGTGACCGGCGGCGGACCGGCGCGGGCGACCGAGACCCTGGTCTACAAGGTCTACAACGACGGCTTCGTGAACCTGAACCTCGGGGCCTCCTCCGCCCAGTCGGTGATCCTGATGGTGATCGTCATCGCGCTGACCGTCGTCCAGTTCAAGTATGTCGAGCGCAGGGTGCATTACGCATGATCGAGCCCTACAATGATTGAAAGGCGTCCTCTGGGCGTTCTGCTCGCCCATTTCATCCTGATCATCGGCATCCTGATCGTCGCCTTCCCGATCTACTACACCTTCGTCGCCTCGACCCTGACCACGCCGGAGATCATGGCCCCGCCCATGCCGCTGGTTCCGGGCCCTCACTTCCTGGAGAACTACGGCGGCGCCTTCGGCGGCATCGGGACCATCGGCGGCGTCGGCGTCGGCCGGCTGCTGCTGAACACGCTGGTCGTGGCGCTCGCCATCGCGGTGGGCAAGATCATCATCTCGATCCTGTCGGCCTACGCGATCGTGTTCTTCAGCTTTCCCGGCCGGATGCTGTTCTTCTGGATGATCTTCATCACGCTGATGCTGCCGGTCGAGGTGCGGATCCTGCCCACATACCAGGTGATCGTGGACCTGGGCCTGATCGACACCTACACCGGCCTGACGCTGCCGCTGATGGCGTCGGCCACGGCGACCTTCCTGTTCCGGCAGTTCTTCATGACCATACCGGACGAGTTGATCGAAGCCGCGCGCATCGACGGCGCCGGGCCGATGCGGTTCTTCAAGGATATCCTGCTGCCGCTTTCCTACACCAACATCGCGGCGCTGTTCGTCATCCTGTTCATCTATGGCTGGACCCAGTACCTGTGGCCGCTGCTCATCACCAACGACAACAACATGAACACGATCATCATCGGATTGCGGAAGATGATCTCGTTCGTCGACGCGGACACGCAGTGGAACCTGATCATGGCGATCACGATCCTCGCCATGCTTCCGCCGATCGCCGTCGTGGTCTTCATGCAGCGCTGGTTCGTCAAGGGCCTGGTCGATTCGGAGAAGTGAAGCAAAATGTCTGAAGTCGGTATCCGCGGCGTGCGGAAGACCTATGCGGGCGGTTTCGAGGCGATCAAGGGGATCGACTGCGCGGTCGGCGACGGCGAGTTCCTGGTCATGCTCGGGCCGTCGGGCTGCGGCAAGTCCACCCTGCTGCGCATGGTCGCCGGGCTGGAGACGATCAGCGCGGGCGAGGTCTCGATCGGCGGCCGGGTCGTCAACGACCTGGAACCCAAGGACCGGGACATCGCCATGGTGTTCCAGAACTATGCGCTCTACCCGCACATGACCGTCTACGACAACATGGCCTACGGGCTGAAGATCCGCGGCATGTCCAAGTCGGGGATCGAGGAGCGGGTTCACAAGGCGGCCGACATCCTGGAGCTTCGCCCCTTCCTGGACCGGCGCCCGCGCCAGCTCTCCGGCGGGCAGCGCCAGCGCGTCGCCATGGGCCGCGCAATCGTGCGCGAGCCCAAGGTGTTCCTGTTCGATGAGCCGCTGTCCAACCTGGATGCCAAGCTGCGCACCCAGATGCGGGTGGAGATCAATCGGCTGCAGGACCGGCTTGGGATCACCAGCCTGTACGTCACCCACGACCAGGTGGAGGCGATGACCCTGGCAGACCGCATGATGGTGATGAACGGCGGCATCGCCGAGCAGATCGGCACGCCGATGGAGGTCTATCACCGGCCGGCCAGCACCTTCGTCGCGGGGTTCATCGGGTCGCCCGCGATGAACTTCCTGCCGGCCAAGCTGACGCCGGCCGGGGTCGAGCTGAACGGCGGCCATGCCGTGCCGCTGTCGGAGGAAATGGGGATGTCCGGCGCCGCGGGCCGGGAGGTCACCCTGGGCATCCGGCCGGAACACCTGACGCTGGAGAGCGGCCGGGGCATCGGCGACATCGCCGTGCGGGTGGAACTGGTCGAGGCGCTGGGGGCCGATACCGTGGTCCATGCCCGCCTGACGTCCAGCGGCGATCCGCTGCTGGCCCGCCTGCCCGGCAGTGCCCGTGTGGCGACCGGCGACACGCTGCACTTCGCCATCACGCCTGGGGAGGTCCACCTGTTCGACCGCCAGGGCGGCCGCAGGCTGTAAGGCATTGCTGCCGGAGGGGCGGCGAGCCGTCGCCCCTCCTTCTTCCTACTCCGCCGCGACCTGCTGCTGCGCCGGCGGCGCGAAGCGGCCGGAGGTGTCGTGGGTCAGCATGAAGTCGCGGACCTTCGGCACGATCTGCTCGCGCCAGCGGCGGCCGTTGAAGATGCCGTAGTGGCCGACGCCCTTCTGCAGGTAGTCGCCGCGCTTCTCGGCCGGCAGGCTCGAGACGATCTGGTGCGCGGCACGGGTCTGGCCGGGAGCCGAGATGTCGTCCAGTTCGCCTTCGACCGTCATCATCGCGGTGTGCCGGATCGCAGAGGGATCGACCCGCTGGCCCTGCCACTGCATGGTGCCCTTGGGCAGCGAGTGCTTCTGGAACACGTTCTCGACGGTCTGGAGGTAGAACTCCGCCGGGAGATCCATCACCGACAGGTACTCGTCATAGAACTTGCGGTGCTGCTCGGCGCTGTCGCCGTCGCCCTGGATCAGGTGCTGGTACAGCTTGACGTGCTCGCCCACATGGCGGTCCAGGTTCATGGACATGAAGCCGGTGAGCTGGATGAAGCCGGGATAGACCTGGCGCAGGCCGCCGGGATAATAGGCCGGGACGGTCTGGATGACGTTGCGCTCGAACCAGCTCAGCGGCTTGTTCTCGGCCAGTTCGGTCACGACCGTCGGCGCCGCCGTGGTGTCGATCGGGCCGCCCATCAGGATCATGCTGGCGGGCTGGTTCGGATCGTCGTTCTGGGCCATCAGGGAGACCGCGCACAGCACCGGCACGGTCGGCTGGCAGACCGCCATCACATGGGTGTGCGGACCCAGGTGCCCCATGAACTCGATCAGGTAGCTGATATAGTCGTCCAGGTCGAACTTGCCGCGCGACAGCGGGATCTTGCGCGCGTCGAGCCAGTCCGTGATGTAGACGTCGTGCTCCGGCAGCAACGCCTGGACCGTGCCGCGCAGCAGCGTGGCGTGATGGCCGGACATCGGCGCCACGACCAGCACGGGGGGATGCACCTTGTCGGTGTCTCGCACGAAATGGATCAGGTCGCAGAACGGCTTGCGGAGCACGGGAACTTCCCGGACCGCCACCTCGACGCCGTCGACCTTGGTGGTCGGGAGGCCGAATTCCGGCTTGCCGAACCGCCGCGTCGTCCGTTCGATCAGCTCGGCACCGGCGGCGATGGTGCGCCCCATCCGAGTGTAAGAGGCCGGCATGAACGGATTCTGGAACGCGGTCTGGGTGGCCTCTGCCATGAGGCGTACAGGATACCAGGCCGCGTGGTGGAGATCATAGAGCTGGTAGAGCAAGATTCCCCTCACATACACCGTTTGAGTGACGCCGCGGCGTTCGCTTTATGTTGCGCTGCGGTCCTGCGACTTGTTGCCGCTTACCCTTGCGAACAGCTTGATGTAGCAATTGTTTCATAGTCGTAAATAGTAGACTATCGAACCATTATAGCCGCAGCGCACATAAATGTGCCACAGGGCAGGAAAGTTGCGCGTTGCCGGAATATGACGCAACAAAAAAGTGCGGCATTTGATCGGTCTTAATGCCGCATGGTTATGCCAGTGCCAACAACCGTAGCACCAACGGATATGCCGCGGATGCGAAGCGGTTCACACTCCATCGCCGTATGCTTTGAATCGGATCAGGTGCCGAAAGGCGTCAGGCGACCATGAGCCAAGCCATATAGCCGAGCACGCCGGCGTTGGCAGCCATGATCAGCGGAGCCACCCGGGCGACCACGCCGCGAAAGTTCCGCCCGGCCGCATGCCCGGCCAGCCCGACTGCCAGGAGGCTCGGCACCGTGCCGGCGGCGAAGGCCGCCATGCCGAAGGCGCCGGCCGCGGAGCTGCCGCTGGCCGCCGCAGCCGCGACGGCGCCATAGAGCAGCCCGCACGGGATGAAGCCCAGCGCCAGCCCGAGGCCGTAGCCGCGCCAGCCGGTCGGCCGTCCGAACAGCGGCTTGGCCAGTCCGCTGACATGGTCGGCCCACCAGCGCCGCACCCCGCCGCCGGAGCCCCGGCCGGATGCCGGCATCCGACCGAGCAGCCCGTCCAGCGCCTGGCCCAGGAAGAACAACGCCGCGAAGACCAGCAGCGCTCCGGTGACCCAGCGCAGGCCCGGCACGGCGCCGATGCCGCCGGCCAGCAGCGCCGCCGCCGCGCCGATCCCCGCATATGTCGTTGCACGCCCGAAATGATACGGCAGGACCGCGGCGCCGGTCAGCCGGTGGAACTCGGTCATGCGGCTGGCGGGAACCCCTTCGAGCCGCGCCGCGACCTGGGCCAGCACGAACGGGCCGCACATCCCGGCGCAGTGGGACCAGCCGCCGACCAGGCCGGCCATGAACAGGCTGGCGAACAGCCCGCCGTCGCGGCCGAAATCGACCCCGCATTGCTGCAGGCCCGCGTCGATCATGGTCAATACGGTGTGCTGGTCCATCGTCCTGGCTCGTTCCGCCGCGGGATATCCGGCCACACATCAGCGCGGCGATGCCCCGGGGGCAATGACGTACGTCAACGCCAGGCTCCGAATCGCCCGCGAAAACGCCGGAAAGGCAGGATCAGGATCATTCCGGTGACGAAACCGCCCAGATGCGACCACCAGGCGACCAGGGCCTCCAGGTCTCCGGCCATGGCTTCCACGCCCTGGATGCCGAGCCAGCCGCCGAGCGCCACATAGACCGGCACGGGGAGGCGGATCCGCCTTCGCGGCAGGACCAGGGTCAGCCATCCCCGGGGATGAAGCATGACGGCGGCGGCCAGCAGGCCCGAGATCGCGCCGCTCGCCCCGACGACCGGATCGAGCGAGCCGGGATCGTGCAGGATCTCGGCGCCCGCCCCGCCCAGCCCGCACAGCAGGTAGAACAGGCCATAGCGCACATGGCCCAGGGCGAACTCGATGCTGTCGCCGAACAGCCACAGGAACAGCATGTTGCCGGCCAGGTGCCAAATGTCGGCGTGCAGGAACATGGACGACAGCAGGCTGAAGGCGCCGCCCAGCGACGGTACGTCCGGCGGCAGCAGGCGGGCGCCGGTGACCACGGCCGGTATCATCGAGAAGCCCAGCACGAAGTTCCACGCCGCGGGCGCGGCCAGAACCCCCTGGACCATGAAGGAGAGGATGCACAGGACGACGATCGAGACCGTCGCGTAGGGCGGCCTCACGCGGGCCCGCTCCCCTCGCCGAGGTCCAGCACTTCCCGCCCCAGGTCGGTCAGCCGCCATCCCGCCCCGTCGCTCTCGATCAGCTTCGCCCTGCCGGTCTCCCGCACGGTCGCACGGACCCGGTGAAGAGGCACCCCGGCCGCGGCCGCTACCTCCTCCGGCGCCGTGAACGCTGCGCCGAGACCCGCCATGGCCCCCAGCACGCGGCGCGCGACCTCCGTCAGGGTGCCGTCGGGGTTGATGCAGGCCATGAGCCGACGCCCGCTCAGCCCTTCGAGCCGGGACCGGGCACGGTGGTCTTGCAGAACCACCAGTCCGTGCACTCGTAGCCCAGGCCCTTGCGCGCCTCGGCGTCCTCGACGGTGCGCGGCGGCGGGACGATCACGGACTCGCCGGGCCGCCAGTTGGCCGGGGTGGCGACCCTGTGCCGGTCGGTGGTCTGGAGCGCATCGATCAGCCGCAGGATCTCGTCCGTGTTGCGGCCGGTGGTCAGCGGATAATAGATCATGGCGCGCAGCACGCCCTTGTCGTCGATGACGAACAGGCAGCGGCTGGTCTCGGTGGAGCTTTCCTCCGGGTTGATCATCCCATAGAGCGACGCGACCTCGCGATTGCCGTCGGCGATCACCGGGAACGGGATCTCGACGCCGAACTTGTCGCGGATCGCCTGGACCCAGGCGAGATGGCTGTAGATGCTGTCGATGGACAGGCCCAGCAGCTCGGTGTTGCGCTCCTTCAGCGCCGGGGCCATGCGGGCGAATTCGATGAACTCGGTGGTGCAGACCGGCGTGAAATCGGCCGGATGGGAGAACAGGACGACCCAGGTCCCGCGGTAGTCCTCCAGCGCAAGCCGCCCATGGGTGGTCTCGGCCTCGAAGGCGGGCGCCAGGGCGTTCAGGCGCGGCAGGGCGGTCTGGATGTGATAGTCGCCGGTGGTGCTGTGTTCCACTTGGTTCCTCCGCGGACTCGGGCTGGGCAGGTGTCGTGTCGGCACCCGCTTTTACCCGAGCGCGCGGAGGAAAGGTATGCGGTTATCGGTGGTGGCGCCGGATCACGCGCCCGTGCCGGTCGAGGCCGGCGCCGGATCGGCCTTGGCGACCCTATGGACCTCGACCGGGCGGCTGGCGTGCTTGCGCAGGATGCCGGTCACCTTGGCCTCGTCGGCGGAGCCCGCGCTTCCCGGTCCGTCCAGCTTGACCCACATCAGGATGCCGCCCTTGTCCAGGTGCTCCTGGAGCCAGTCGTTGCGCTTGTCGCCGATCCACTGCGACATGACGGACCCCAGCGCGCCGCCGCCGACGCCGGCCGCCGCGGCGCCCAGTCCCGCCACCAGGGCGGTGCCGCCGGTCGCGACGATGGCCCCGGCGGCGGCCAGCGCGCCGACATAGGCGGGGGCGGCCATGGCGGCGCCCACCCCGTTGCCGACCTCCTCGGGGGCGACATAGGACTGGCGCGGCGCGTTCGGGTCGTCCTTCGCCTCATCGACGGTCCGGTACGTATGGCCGAGCTTTTCAATCACCGTCGCGTCGCTGGACATCAGGCTGATGGCCGCGCCGTCGACCCCGGAAAGGGTCAGCTCGTCGACCGCCGCCTGCAGCGCCTCGGTGCTGCCGAAAACGGCGATGGCTTCTTGTATCGAGGGCAGGTCCGTGCCGCCGGATGCGGTTGCTTTGGCGTATGTCATTCAAAATCCTCCGTTTCGGTCCCATAGGACATCTGCGGAGGCAATTGGTTCCCGAAGACCGGCTTGCAAGCCGGCGCCCCGCATCATCCGGCCGGGACGGGGGCGGCCGGGACGGGGGCGGCCGGGACGGGGGCGGCCGGCATGTCCCAACCCGTACGCGGGAGCACGGGCGACGGCTTTGGGGCCGGCCAGAAAAGGTACAGCGCCGCCACGATGACCGCGACCTTGACGACCAGCGCCAGCGCCACCTTGAGGATGAAGGGGTTGTTCGACATGCCGCCATCCTGACGGCGCGGCCGGCGCTCCGCGTTGATCTCCGTCAATCGCCCTTATCGGGCCGGTTCCGGTGGAACACCCATTTCTCCACGAAATGCAACCCGGTCAGGATCACCGCGGCGAAGAGCGTGACCATCAAAGCCAGGGCGTGGAGCCCGGCTCCCGCGCCGACGCCGATGGCGCTGCACAGCCAGATGTTGACCGCGGTGGTGAGGCCGTGAACGTCCCGCCGGGCCTGGATGATGACGCCGGCGCTGATGAAGCCGATCGCCTGGGCCAACCCCTGGACGATCCTCAGCGGGTCCATGTCGGAGTGGCCCGCGGCCTTCAGCATCTCGAATATCTCCAGGGTGACAAGCGTAGTCCCGGCCGAGCTGAGCGCCACCAGCATGTGCGTCCGCAACCCGGCCGACTTGCCGCGGATCTCGCGGTCGATGCCCAGCACCATGCCGCAGAAGGACGCCATCACGAGCCGGAACGCCATTTCCGACAGCGGCGTGATGGTCCGGAAATCCTCCGCGAAGTCCATCTCTCACCCCTCGCGCTTGCCGTGGATTTGACTCAATCGCGCGGCCATCTACACTCCCTGGCGACGGTTCGGTGAAAGCGCTGATGGCCCCTGATTCCAGAGCATCTGTCTCGAAAACATTTATTTCAACCTTCGGGTTCCTACTCGCCTGGGCCTATCTCAGCCTGGTGCTGAACATGCCCAACTGGACCGGTGACCTGTTCGGCCCCAACCATGTGAGCCCGTCCCTCGAAGTCGCCGCGATCTTCGGCCTGCTGGCGCTGGCGTCAGCCGCCGGGGGCCGGGCCAGCCGGGGCTTGTGCGTGGGGCTCGCGCTGGCGGCTCTTGTCCTGGCGGCGCTCCGCCTCGCCGACATCTCCAGCCACATGCTGATCGGCCGGCCTGTCAACCTGTCGCTCGACCTGATGCTGCTGCCGGCGATCCTGGAGGTGCTGGCCGGGTCCGCGACCATGCCGGAACTGGCCGCCGCCGGCGTGGCGGTGCCGGCCATCCTGGCCGGGCTGTTCTTCCTGAACCTGCTGGCGATCCGGACCGCCGCGAGATTCCTGGAACGGCGGCCGAACCGGCGGCTGTTCGCCGGGGCCCTGGCCGCGCTGGCGCTTCCGACGCTGTTCGGCTTGGCCCCCTATGCCCCGCTCGACCAGGGGGCCACTGCGCTGCTGCGGTGGCAGGTCGCACAGGCCGCCCAGGCGTCGGTGTTGCGGGCGGCGCATCTCGACGGGTTCAGGAACGACCCGTTCGCCGGCCTTTCCGACGATGCCGTGCTGGCGCACCTGGGACGGCGGGACGTCTATGTCATGTTCTTCGAATCCTATGGCGAGACGGTGCTGGCCGATCCGCGCTACCGTTCCGTGATCGAACCGACCTTGGCGGACTTCGACCGCGCCCTTGCCGGGCAGGGTTTCGGCGTGCGGTCCGGGCTGATCGAATCGCCGATCCGGGGCGGGCAGTCCTGGCTCGCCCACGGCACCTTCCTCAGCGGCGCGCGGCTCGGCGACCAGGGGCTCTACAACCTTATGCTGGAGAGCGGCCGCCAGTCGCTGGCCCATTACTTCAGGCGCGCCGGCTACGAGACCATGGCCGTCATGCCGGCCCTGTCGCGGGCCTGGCCGGAGGGCGCGTTCTGGGGCTTCGACCGGATCTGGAGCACCGACGACATGGGCTATGCCGGGCCGCCCTTCGGCTGGGCCGCGATCCCCGACCAGTACACGCTCGACTTCATCCACCGGCAGAAGCTGCGCCAGCGCGACCGGCCCCTGTTCATCGAATATGCCCTGATCAGCAGCCACGGCCCGTGGGAGCCCCTGCCCCCGCTTCTGGACGACTGGGACGGCATCGGCGACGGCTCGGTCTTCAACGGCATGGCGGCGCCGCCCCCGACGGACCAGCCGGCCTGGAGCGGCATGACCCGCAACTATGCCGACTCGGTCGATTACACCCTGAAAGTGCTGCGCGACTATATAACCCGATATGTTTCCGACGATGCGCTGATCATCGTCCTGGGCGACCATCAGCCGGCACCGCTGATCACCGGCGACGGCGCGTCGCGCTCGGTCCCGGTCCATGTCATCAGCCGGGACCCGGAACTGCTCGCCCCTTTCGAGGAATGGGGCTTCACCCCCGGCATGATTCCGGCACCGGAACGGCCGCCCCTGCCGATGGAGCGGTTCCGCGACCGCTTCCTGGCGGCTTTCAGCGCGCGGGAGACCGGCTGACCGGTCGAACCGCCCGCTTGCCCGCAGGAGCGGCACTGGGGTACACCATGAACCCATGTCCAGCCCTCCCGTCTATTCCCCCTTCGAGCCGGCCGATCTGGACCGGATGACGATGCTGTTCCGGCATGCCTTCGCCTCCACGGCGGACGGCGTCCGGTTCTACATGTCTATCATCGGCGACCAGAACTTCCGGGTGATGCGGCGGTCGGGCGGCGCCGTGGGCACCCTGGCGCTGCTCGACATGGCCCAGTATTTCGGCGGGCGCGCCGTCCCCTGCCGGGGCATCGCGGCGGTCGCGGTGGAGCCGGGCGAGCGCGGGCGCGGCACCGGCGGCCGGATGATGGCGGCCATGCTGGAGGAGGCCCGCGCCGACGGCATGCCGATCTCGACCCTCTATCCCGCGACCCTGCCGCTGTATTCCAAGGCCGGCTACGGCATGGCCGGCGATCGCTTCACCTATCGCATCCCGTTCGGCATCCTGCGCGGCCTCCGCCCCGACCCGGCGCCGCAACTGGCCTTCCCGGCGGACCGCGCGGTCCTGGCCGGGCTTCAGCGGGAGCGGGCGCAACGGACGAACGGATTGCTGGAACGCTGCGAACTGATGTGGCAGCGGGTGCGCGGCACCGCCGAGAAGCCGCTCGACACCTTCCAGATCCCGGGCGACGACGGCCCCGAGGGATACCTGACGCTGGGCCCCCGGGCCCCCGACCGGACGCTCCATGTGGAGGACTGGGTCGCCCTCACTCCCCGCGCCGGGCGGACGATCCTGGGCTTCCTCGCGGGCTGGCACTCGCAGGCCAATACCGTCACCTGGGGCGGCGGCCCGGAGGATCTGCTGCTCCACCTGCTGCCCGATGTCGGCGGCGCCGTCGCCGGGTGGGAACAGTGGATGGTGCGCATCACCGACGTGGCCGGCGCCCTGGCCGCCCGGGGCTGGCCCGTTGGGGTCCAAGCCGAACTGACCCTCGACGTGGCCGATCCCCTGCTGCCCGGCAATGCCGGCCGCTACCGGCTGGAAGTCGCCGACGGGGAGGCCTCGGTCGAGCGGACCGGCGAGGCCGGCACCGGGGCTGCCGACATCGAACTCGGCGTCGACGCCCTGGCGACGCTCTATACCGGCCATCTCAGCCCCGGCATCCTGGCCGGCCTCGGCCGCCTCCGCGCCTCGCCCGAGGCGCTCGCCACCGCCACGACCCTGTTCGCAGGCCCCCGGCCGTGGCTGGCGGATATGTTCTGAAGAGCCGCCCGAAAGCCGGAGCGTTGGCCACAGGGGCGGCGCTGTAGAACTCGCGCAGGCGAGCGTCGTCCGTCGGGATCCGCCAGAAACAGGCCTGCGCCGCCTTTTCCCAGTACCGGCGGTGCCGCTCCAGGCGATGCCCGGATCGGCTACCTGATCGCCCCATAGGCCGCCGGCATCGGACGCTCGGGACCGAACCCGCCGGTGGCGGACCGGGAAGACCGCTCCGGACAGCCGTCACCTGCCCCTTCCTGCATCGCGGCCAGGATCTTCCGGTTCAGCTCGGCGCCGGAATAGGGCTTGGCGATCATGGCGTAGCCCCGGTCGGTGCCGTCCTCGCTGGCGACCGCATGGCCGGCGAACCCGGAGGTAAGCAGGATCGCCAGGCCGGGGCGCAGGCGTTGCGCCAAGCGGGCCAATTCCGCCCCGTTCATGCCGGGTGGCATGACGATGTCGCTGAACAGCAGATCCAGAGGCTGGTCTCCCCGCAGGATCACCAGGGCCTCGTTGGCGTTGGCGGCACCCTTGACCCGGTGCCCCTGATCCTCCAGGGTGGACATGGTGGCCACGCGGATCAGGGCATCGTCCTCGACCAGCAATATGTCCAGCGGTTCGACGGCGCCGGACCGGGTGGGCTGCCTGGACGGCCGGCGCAGGATCCGGTCGCGCGGAAAGCGGACGGTCGCGGTGGTTCCCCTGCCCACCACGCTGCTGAGCTGGATGACGCCGCCGTGCAGCTCGACCAGCCGGCGGGTCAGCGGCAGGCCCAGCCCGGTCCCCTCGACATCCCGGGCTCCCGCGTCGTCGGCGCGCCAGAAAGACTCGAACATGCGGATCAGGTTGTCCTCGGCGACGCCGATGCCGGTGTCCACGACCGACAGGACCAATCCTCCGAAAGCGTCCAGGTCGGCCACGACGTCGACCTGCCCGCCGCTCGGCGTGTATTTGACCGCGTTGGAGATCAGGTTGAGCAGGATCTGGCGCAGCCGCTTCTCGTCCGCCCGGATGAAGCGCACCTCGGCCGCCACTTTGGACGAGAGGGTCAGGCCGGCCCGCTTGGCCCGCGGCTCCAGCATCCGGGTGCAGAAATCGACGGCCTTGAGCAGGTCGACATCCTCCTCCTGAAGGGTCAGCTTGCCGGCCTCGGCCTTGGCGTGGTCGAGGATCTCGTTGATCAGTTCCAGCAGGTGCTGGCCGCTGTCGCAGATATCGTTCGCCCATTCCCGGTAGCTCGGATCGCCGAGCGGTCCCGACACCTCGTTCCGGGTCATGTCGGCGAAACCGATGATGGCGTTGAGCGGGCTTCGCAATTCGTGGCTCAAACCGGCAAGGAACTCGCTCTTGGCCTGGCTGGCGGCTTCGGCGGCGTCCTTGGCCCGTTGCAGCTCCGCGGCCGTGCGCTTGCGCTCCGAAATGTCCCGCATGATTCCGGTGAAGTGACGCTGCCCGTCGCCGCTCTCCCATTCGGCGATCGAGAGGTCGAGCGGAAAGACGCCGCCGTCCCGGCGCCGCCCCTGCACCTCGCGCCCGATGCCTATGATTCGCCGCTCCCCCGTTTTCCTGTGGCGGGCGAGATGGGCGTCATGGGCCGACCGGTCCGGCTCGGGGATCAGGATGCAGACGTTCTGCCCGATCACGTCAGCCGCGGCATAGCCGAACATGCGCTCCGCGGCGGGGTTGAACGCGACGAGCCTGCCCTCGTGGTCGATGATGGTGATCGCGTCGACGGCGGTATCGAAGATGGCCCGGTGCCGGGCCTCGCTCGTCCGGAGGGCGTGGATGCTGTCGATCCGCTCCCGCTCGCGGGAGAGCATGGTGCCGAACAGCAGGATCCCGACGACCGTCATGATCGCCAGCGGCAACCCGGCGGTCGAGACCGTGTGGATCGCGTCGGCCCAGGACGGCAGCAGGAAGGCGCTCAGAACCTGGGATGACGCCATGGTCCCGAGGATCAGGAAGTGCCCCGTCCTGAGCCGGCCGAGGGATCTTCGGAACATCAGGACGAAGGCGATGCCGGCCAGGGAACACAGCATGATGCCGGCCGTCCCGGCGACCGCCCCGACTCCCCCGTTCCAGAAACAGCGGTATGCCCCGGCTATGGTCCCGGCCAGGACCGCGGCGGGGATTCCGCCGAAGGGAGCGGCGAGGCCGAGCATGATGCTCCGCGCATCGATGAACACTCCGGGAATGATCTGAATCGGCGCCATCATCGAAAGCACGGCGCCGCCGCCGAATAGAAGACCACAGGTCAGGGTCCGCAATCGTGGCCGCTTATCGACCCGCCTCAAGGCATTGGTATAGGCGGTGAGTATCAGGCCGAGCAGGCCGGCGCTCTCGGCGAGTGAAAAAAGGACATCTAAAAAGGACATGGAACTACTCGCGGAAAAATCTTCAGCGAGTGTGCTGCCCAGGTCTTGAAGATTTGATAACGCCGGGCAAGCCGGGCTGCGGATCCTGTTCCAGGCAAGTAAATAAAATCACCGCAATGCGAACATATATTGTTATGAATTTCTAACGATTTTACGAGGGATCGAAAGATCCTTCAGTCACATGCCGCTCGAGCGTGGCTTCGATCTGCTTCGCCGTCTCGCGTGCAGTCCGCATGACGCCGATCAGCGTCGCCGAGGCGGTCCCGGTCCACTCGCCATAGCCGACCAGCCAAAGACGCGATTCGGCCGTGGACCGCGTGCCGTCGACCCGGACCCTGCCATCCTCCTCGACGACGCCGAGTCCCCTCAGCGGATCCAGTGCCGGCGCGAATCCCGTGCACCAGATCACGGCATCCGCCTGCGTCCCGGTTCCATCGTCCCATACCACGCCGGTTTCGGTGAACCGCACGAAGGGCCGCACCGACGTCAGGACGCCGCGGCTCCGCGCCTCGCGCACCGGCGGCACCATGACGATGTCGCCCAGGCCGCCTCTGGGGGTCTCCGCCGTCCTTCCTTCCTGCCCGGCACGCCAGCGCTCGGTGGCGCGATCGAACAGGACCCGCCCGTCCACATCGTCGGGCAGGAACGACGGCGGCTCGATCGTCACCCAGAGGGTCCGTGCCACCTTCGAGACTTCCGCCAGGATCTGCGCGCCCGAATTGCCGCCGCCCACGATCAGAACGGTCTGGCCGGCGAAATCGTCCGGGCTGCGGTACTCCGCCGAATGCACCTGCCGGCCCTTGAATTCCCGCCGTCCGGGATAGTCCGGAACGAACGGCCGGCGCCAGGTTCCGGTGGCGCTCACCACCGCCCGCGCCCGCCAGTCGCCGCGGTCGGTACGGACCAGAAGCCTCTCGCCGGCCTGGACCACGGTCTCGACCGTCACGGGACGGACGATGGGAAAGCCGTAGCGGGCCTCGTAGCGCGTCAGGTATTCGATCACGTGGCCGCGGCGCGGATACTCCTCCTCCGCCGGGGGCATCGGCCATCCGGGCAGCGAACTCCACTGCGCCGGAGAGAACAGACGCAGCGACTCCCAGCCATGCCGCCAAGCGCCGCCCGCCCCGTCCTCGCCGTCGAGGATGACGAAGGACAATCCCGTCCGGCGCAGGAAATACCCGACGGCCAGGCCGGACTGCCCGCCGCCGATCACCACGACGTCGCATTCCCGGCCCTGCGGTTCGGCCCCGATCGGCTCGCCATCCATCCCTCGACTCCCTCCACGGAACTTCCGGCCCCGCGGCGGGGCCTCACGGGCGGTTTACCCCGGTGGTTTCCGTACCTTATGGCAGCGCATGCGAATCGATCAACCCACCGGGCTTCCATCGGATCGCAAGACCGCTTCACATGGATGTATACCGCGCCTCCGCAGTAATACAGCGTATAAACAAACCTTTTCAATACACAAATAATGAAGTTTTCTCTTTTGGTGCTGCACCAATACGCTGGCATTTCATGAAAAACATGTGAACCGGGTCACTGTGAAGCAGGTCTCATCTTTATAGCCTCGGCCAACACATCGGATCGCCGGGATGCTTCCTGACCCGGCCATTTCTCGATAGGAGCCGACCATGCTCGATCACGGCAAGCACGCGCGCCCGAAGGCAGGCGCGGTCCAATCCATCGACGGCCTGTCCAACACCACCAGACGCACGTTCCTGCGAACGGTCGCGGTCCAGGCAGTGGCCCTGCCGGCCGCTTCCGTCCTGGCCGGCCGCAGCGGCCCGCTCGCCGCGGCCACCTTGAGTCCCGGCACCGCCTTGTCCGTGCCACGCCCCGGGGACGCCGGTATCCGCCCGATCATCCGGGAATTCGCCGATCCGTGGCTGGAACTCGTCCGGCTCCTGCGCGAAGCCGCCGAAGTCGAGCATGCCCTGATGGTCCAGTACCTGTACGCCGCCTTCTCGCTCAAGCCGGCCTATGCCGCCATCGCCGGATACGGCGCCCCCAATGCCGACGACCTGCTCGGCGTCGCCGTGCAGGAGATGCAGCACCTGGGCGCGGTCAACCGGTTCCTGGTCGCGATCGGGTCCTGCCCCCACCTGGAGCGGCAGGATTTCCCCTATGAACCGGCCATTTATCCCTTCGCCTTCCATCTGGAGCCGCTCAGCCGGCACAGCCTGGCGAAGTATGTCTATACCGAGGCGCCCCCCGATGCCCTCGACAGGACCAAGGCCAGCCCGGAGGATGCCCGGTTCATCGACGAGGTGTTCGCGGCGCTCGGCGGCAAGAGGCGTCCCAACCATATCGGCAGCCTGTACGAGCAGATCATCGCTTTGGTCGGAGAACTGAAGCAGTCCGCCTCCGCCCCGAAGCATGTCGATTTCGACCGCTGGACCGCCGACTTCGAAGCGATCAAGGACGAGGGGGAGATCGACCACTACCTTTTCTTCCGCAAGCTCTTCACGGGCCGGCACGAGGGACTGGCGGCGGTCGCGGGCGGGACCGCGAACGTCTGGGACCTGCCCGGCAACGATCCGCGCTACCCGGCCTTCGACGTCGCGGTCGATCCGACGGCGTTCATCGGGCATCCCGGTCAGATCATGGACGAGACGGCGCTGCGCATCGCCTGGCTGGGCAATCTCGAGTACTGGACGGTCCTGTGCCTGCTGGACAACCATTATCGCGACGGCGGCGACTGGGCGGTCGAGCGGGCCCGGGCGCACATGGTGGACGCCATGCTGCCGATCGCCCGGAACCTGGGTTCCAGGGGAGCCGCCCTGCCCTTCGACGCGCTGAGCATGGGCTATGCGCCCGGCACCGACGGCGCCATGTCGCGGCTCGCGATCCTGCGGCTGGTCCGGGAGGCGCAGGCCGTCGCGCGCTCCCTCGGGCCGGAGTTGCCGGGCGATTTCCCGCGGGACGTCCACGCGGACACCATCGCCGCGATCGAGGGCGACGTCGTCCTCGCCGGCTTCGGCACGCGGCGTTGACTTGCCTTTTGGCGGCGCAGCATAGGATTATCCCGGCGCAAGGGGAGATCCGCATGAAGATCGAGGGACACGGCACCAAGACCATCAACCTGGCGCTTCAGGGCGGAGGCAGCCACGGCGCCTTCACCTGGGGCGTGCTGGACCGCCTGCTGGACGAACAGCGCCTGGTCATCGAAGGGGTCAGCGGGACCAGTGCCGGCGCCATGAACGCGGCGGCCCTGGCCCAGGGCTGGACGCGGGGCGGTCGGGCGGGGGCCAGGGCGACCCTCGACCGGTTCTGGCGCAGGACCTCCGAGCTGTCGCACTTCAACCCGATCCGGCGCAGCCTCGTGGACCGTCTGCTCGGCCGGTGGAACCTGGACCATGCGCCGTCCACCAGGGTCCTGACATGGTTCCAGCACCTGCTGTCGCCCTACCAGAGCAATCCGCTGGGCCTCAATCCGCTTCGCACGGTGCTGAGCGAGCTGATCGACGAGGCGGACATCCAGGGGTGTTCCGGCATCAAGCTGTTCATCGCGGCGACCAACGTGGAGACCGGCCGGGCGCGCGTCTTCTGGCGGCACGAGGTCACGCTGGACGTGCTGCTCGCCTCGGCCTGCCTGCCCTTCACGTTCCAGGCGATCGAGATCGACGGCGCGCCCTATTGGGACGGCGGCTACATGGGCAACCCGGTGATCTGGCCGCTGATCTATCACTGCGACAGCCGCGACGTCGCGGTCGTCCAGATCAATCCGCTGGTGCGCAAGGGCACCCCTCGCACAAGCATCGAGATCATGAACCGGGTCAACGAGATCAGCTTCAACGCGTCGCTCATGGCGGAGATGCGAGCCATCGCCTTCGTCCAGCGGTTGATCGAGGAAGACGTGGAAGGTGGATCGAGCAGCCGGCTGAAGCGGATGAACATCCACATGATCGGCGACGAGGAACGCATGCGCGCGCTTGGCGCCACCAGCAAGATGAACGCCGAGCTGGACTTCCTGCTCCATCTCAAGTCGCTCGGCCAAAACGCGGCCGACGCCTGGCTGACCGAGAACTGGGGACATATCGGCCAGCGGTCGAGCATCGACCTGCGCGGCATCTTCCTGGCGGCGCGGCCCTCCGGAAGCCCGTCGCCATCCGCCGGGCCCGGCGGTCCCGATCCGGCGCTGCCCCGGAAGGTTTCCGGGCAGGCATAGCACCGGCCGGAACCAAAACCGGAGGGGTCTGTTGCCCTCGCCGGACCAAGACTTCAGGAGTCTCATCATGGGCACGCGACGGACCTTCTCACCCGGAACGGCGGCCCTCGCCGTGGGCGGCGCGCTGGCGCTGAGCGGGCTTTTCAGCCGGCGCTACAGCCCCGATCCCACCCATCCAGGCATTCGGGACTGGTACGACAGCCTGGAGAAGCCCGCATACAAGCCGCCCGACCCGGTGTTCGGGGCGGCCTGGCCTGTGCTGAGCACCCTGTTGGGCGTCGGCGCGTACAGGCTCATGCGGTCGGCGCCCAGCCCCGAGCGCGATGCCGCTCTGGCGCTGTGCGCGCTCGACATCGCCATCATGAGCGGATGGGCCAAGATCTTCTTCGGCGAGCGCAGCCTGACGGGAGCCGCCGTCGGCAGCGCCGTGCTGGTCGCCGGAGCCGCCGGCTATGTGGAGCGGGCATCCAGGGTGGACGGGGTCGCCGCCGCCCTGGGCGTGCCTTTTGCAGCCTGGAGCGTTTTCGGCGGCGTCATGACCGAGGATCTGCGCGAGCGGAACAGGGATCTGGACGGCCGCGACCCGGGCCGGCGTCTACCGCGGCGGCAGACGCCGGCCCGGTCGGCGCGGACTCAGCGATGAGCCGCTTCGGACTTCTCCGATCTCATCATATCCAGAAACGCGACCACGGTGGGAACACCAATAAGGACGAGCGCGAACAGCAATCCCATGATGACACCTCTTCAATCAGCCGGACAAGACCGGTAATCCGCATAGCATAACCGCACCTGGGCCGTCCGGTCTCGCCCGAGGTGAGGTCATACCCCGTTTGCCGCGGCCCCTGATCGAATTCGATCCCGTGCGGGTTGGCATCGGGCGCCGTCATGTCCAGGACAGAACCGCACGGGCGTTCTTCAGGTCGCGGGTATCCAGCCCTTCCCCGAACCACGAATAGATCGGCTCCAGAAGCTCCCGCGCCTCCCGGCGCCGCCCCCTGCGCTGCCACAGGCGGGCGAGGCTGGTGGCGGCCCGGAGTTCGCGCATCCGGGCGTTCTGCCCGCGCGCAATGTCCAGTCCCCGGCGCAGGGCCGCTTCGGCCGCCGCTCCCTGGTCGACCGCGATCAGCAGTTCGCCCCGGCGCCACTGCAGTTCCGCCTGCGACCCGAGTTCCCACCGCTCCGCCCGCTCGATCGCCTCGTCGATGAGCACCAGCCCTTCTGACGCCCGCCCCGCCTTGCTCAAGGCTTCGGCGAACAGGGCGAGATGGAAGGGAATGCCGAGTTCGCCGCGGGTCGCCCGGTATGCGGCCATGCCCTCCTGCATGATCGGCATGCCTTCGGCGGTCCGCCCCAGATGAACCAGCGCCCATCCCCGGAGGATCCTCCCCGCGGCCAGCGCCGAGGCGAAGCCGCAGTCGGACGCCAGCCCGATCAGCTCCCCGGTCAGGTCGGCCACCTGTTCCGGAGCGCCCGCATAGGCGGAGAAGTCGCTGGCCTGTTCGAGCGCGAAAGCCAGGGTGGCCGGGTGCGACAGGAGCCTGGCCCGGGTGAGGGCCTCCTTCTGCCGTTCGACGGCCTTGTCGGGATAGCCCCGGCTGAACAGGTTCCAGGACAGGAAGCCGAGGCATTTGATGCGGTGGTTGTACGGCTGCACCAGGGGCAGGTTCCGGCTCTGCGGCAGGTCGTGGAGCGCTATCGCCTGTTCCAGATGACCGCCCGCGGCCTCGAGCTGCCCAAGATAGAAGGAGATGACGCCGACGGCGGTGTGCCCCGTCAGCCGGGCCGACGTTTCCCGCTGCTGCTCGGCCTCGGCCAGCAGTTCCTTGGCGATGGCGAGCGCATGCCTCAACTCGGCGCGGCCGAGATGAAACTCCGTCTGGCCGTAGAGCGCCGTGAGGAGCTGGGTCCTTTCACCGATCTGCTCGCACAGCTGGCGGGCCCGGACATAGGCGCCGCCCACCTCCGGCGCGGCCAGCCCCTTCGTGGCGGCGAGGGCCGCCCCCAGCGTGATCTGAAGCGGGATCTCGAGCCGATCCCGCCCGATCCCCTCGGGCAGCCTGGCGAGAAGGCGCAGCCCTTCGTTCACCTGCTCGACGGCCTCGAGGCTGCCGGACTGGGCCAACGCCCTTTGTCCGGCGATAAGCCGGTGTTGGGCGGCTTCCAGGAACTGGCCGGCCTCCTCGTAATGACGGGCGACCAGTTCGGGCCTGTTCCGGACGGTATCCGGAAAGCGCCCGACGAGGGTTCGGACGATGCGGCCGTGCAGCTGCCGCCGCTTGCCGCGCAACAGCGCCTGGTAGGCGGTCTCCTGGATCAGCGCGTGCTTGAAGCTGTATGTCGCCTTGGGCGGAGTCCCGTGGGACAGCAGGAGCCCTCCTCCGGTGAGCTGGTCCAGGGCATCGCTCAGGGCGCGGTCGTCCAGGTCGGACACCGCGGCCAGCAGGTCGTGGGAGAACTCCCGTCCGATCACGGCACCGATCTGCGCCACCTCCTTGCCCGGCGCCAGCCGGTCGAGGCGGGCCATCAGCAGATCGTGCAGGGTGGCGGGAATCGTCGTGGCCGGCAGGTCGGACGGCCCGCCCCAGCCATTTTCGGGGACGCTGGATTCCAGCACCGCCCTCGTCAGTTCCTCGATGAAGAGGGGAACGCCGTCGGCCCGGCCGATGATCCGGCCGATCACGCGATCGGGGAGCGCCCCGCGCTGCGCGACGCTGGTCACCAGCATCGCGGACTGCTCCGGCGTGAACCGCTTCAGCACGATGCTGGTGCAGTGGGACCGGTCGTCCGCCGTCCAGGGCGGGTTGAAGTCCAGCCGGAACGTGACGATCAACATCAGCCGCAGCGATCGGGCGCGATTCATGATCAGCGTCAGCAACTCCAGAGTGCTCGGGTCTGCGGCGTGCGCATCCTCGACCTGCAGCAACATGGGCCGGCGGGAAGCCAGTCCGCCGAAGTGGGCCGCCAGGGCGTCGAGCATCAGTTCCCTGCGTTGGCCGGAGTCCTGGATGACCGGCCGGCCGCGGTCGTCGAACGGGATCGACAGCAGGGATGCGATCGGCTGTAGCACCTCGTCGACGAGGCAGCCCGACCGGGCGAGCATGGCCCTCAGCTTGTCGATCCTGCGCTCCGGCCGGTCGTCCGCCGCGAGCCCCGCCTCCCGCTCAAGAGCCTCGATCACGGGAAAGAACGCGGTGTGCCGGAACTGCGGGCTGCAGGAGAAGTCGAGCCGGCCGTCGGGCGGGATGCCGAGATGGCGCGAGAGTTCATGGAGCATGCGCGACTTGCCGATGCCGGGCTCTCCGCCGAGCAGCACCACCTGACCGTCGCCCGCCGCCGACCGGTGCCAGCGGTCCGCCAGCAGCGCGAACTCCTCCTCGCGGCCGATCATCGGAGTCGATCCCGTGTCGTGCAGGGCGGCGAAGCGGCTTGCCACGTTCCTTTCGCCGTCCACCCGCCAGACCCGGACGGGCTTGGCGAAGCCCCTCAACTCCTGGTCGCCCATGTCGGTGCAGTCGAACAGCCCGCCGATCAGCCGGCGCGTCGTCTCCGCGATCACCACCGAATTCGGCTCGGCGAGCGTCTGCAGGCGGGCCGCCAGGTTGAGCGGACCGCCGATGACCATCCGCTCCTCCAGAACGGACCGGTCGGCCAGGTCGTCCACGACGACCAGGCCCGTCGCGATCCCGACGCGGACGCGCAGGCCGGGTCTCGACGGCAGCACAAGTCCGGCGACGGCCCGGACCAGGGCCAGTCCGGTCCGGACCGCCCGCTCCGCATCGTTCTCCTGAACGGCCGGATAGCCGAAATAAATCAGGATGCCGTCACCAAGATGCCGGGCGATCCAGCCGTCGAACCGCTCGACGACACCGGTGCTGACGTCACGATAAGCCCGGATGACGTTGCACATGTCCTCCGGATCCAACTGCTCCGACAGGGCGGTCGAGCCGACAATGTCGCAGAACAGAGCCGTCATCTGCCGGCGCTGCCCTTGCGGCCGCAACGCTTCCCCATCCCGGCTCCGGGCTCTCAGAGCCGTCCCGCAATGGCGACAATAGAAATCCCCGCATTGGTCTTGATGGCCGCAGGCAGGGCATTTCATCACGAAATCTCTCTTGCTGCACCGAGTACTCAATGGAAGCGTCGCGCCGTGGTCGCCATCAGGGTACCGCACGGCCGAACCGGCATCCTATTCCGCTTTCGGCGTGTCACCAATGAGCAGGTAGCGGTCCCGTAAATCAGCCGGATCGCCGGTCTCCTTGAATATAGGCCTCTCCACTTTGGTACATATAACCGAATTCATGGCTACTTATAACAGATATCGGAGTAGTAATTTTAACTATAAGCTCATTCTGACCAATAAAAATCCGATCAGGACTGCAGATCAGCTCAAGCGAAGCAGCAGCCGACGAGCAGACGTGCCGGCGTCGGGTGCCGCTTCGTTCTAGCCGGCCCACGAATTTTCGTATGAACGCTTGACTTGAAACTCTAACGTCTTTCCATCCCGGAGGGATCATGACGTTTGCCACCATTGTCGAACCGACCGACGACGATCATGTCCTTGACCTGTGCGCGAAACATCTGGCGCGGCTCAACAACGACCTCCGGCACTCCTACAACGGTCACTTGGCCGGAGATCCGCGCGGACGCTTCAGCGAAGGCTGGCGTTTTCCAGCCATCGAGTCCGACCGGGAGCCCGGATTCAACCAGGTCACCCTGGTCTGGCGCCGGGAAATGGACGAGGCCCGGCCCGACTCCGTCGGATTGATCGGAACGTTCAGGGCTCTTTACGACCGGATCCCCCTGCGTGAGATCCCGGACTCCCTGTACTGGTATGTAACGATCAGGGTTCCTAAGCGAACTTGTCACAGATACCTGTTCCAGGTCGGCGGCGCCTACCACCAGGATCGCGTCAACCCGCAGACCGAGAAGGACGGCGACGGGCGGACCTGGTCGCGCTTCTTCACGGAGGAAACAACCAGGCCGATCGTCCTGCAGGCCCACGAGCGCCGGATCCTGAGCCGGTTCGTGCAGCATATCCTGCCGTTCCGGACCCCGGCCGCGGAAGAGTTCCTTCGCTCCCCCGGCAACCCGCTGCCCAGGGATGTCTATGAACTGGACCAAGCCGTGGGCGTCGTCAACTTCATCGACAAGGTGCTGGCCCGGGAAGAACGGCATAACCGGATCGACTACGCGATCTGCCTGCGCGAAATCGAGAAGATCCTGCGCCTGCGGGAGCCCTATTCGGAGCCGGACAATGTAACCAAGGAAGCTTTCACCAGGCTCTACGGGGAAATGTGGGGCCAGGTGCCGGGCTGGGACCTGTCGGTCTACGACAATCCCTCGCATTTCTTGCGCATGGTTCGGCGGCATACCTTCCTCGGCGCCTTCTCCCATCCGAAGTACGGCGGCAATGCGATGGCCGTGGGCTGGCGTTTCCTGGAGGAGCGCTTCCGCGATCCCGGGGGCAACGGCGTCTTCGACTGGCGCAAGGCGATCGAAAAGCCGCTCGGGACCAACAACGAGTATGTGGGCTAGGAGGGCCGGGTCGTGGCTGAGGAATACGATATCGTCATCATCGGCAGCGGCGCCGGCGGGGCGCCGATCGCGTCGGAACTGGCGGGTTTGGAGAACCGGGCATTGCGCATCCTGGTCCTCGAGAAAGGCCCGAAACTCAGGACGCAGGAGGACAACCCGGCCGGCGGCTTCAGCGACTTCAAGCGGGACGAACTGCTGAACGCGGGGCCGGAGAAGCGGATCAACTGGGACGGCGCCGGCAACACGAACCGGCCTTTCTATTCCAGCCACATCGAGCCCGACCTGAACGACGAGCCGCACCTGTGGTCCGGGCATGACGAGCAGGATCCCCGCGTCACGGTCGAGGGTTACACCGCCCAGGTCGTCGGCGGCGGAACCCAGCTCTACGGCGCCGTTTCCCTTCGTTTCCCGGAACGGGACTTCATGCTGGCATCGGCCGACCGCCCCGCCGGGCTGCCTAACGATCCCTACGCCGATCCCGACGTCGATATCCGGGACTGGCCCATCGGCTACGACGACCTGCTGCCCTATTACGAGAAGGCGGAGACGCTGGTCGGCATCAACGGCACCGTCGACGATGTGCAGACCGGGGCGCCGGCCCAGGAGAAGAAGTTCCCGAAGAACTGCTACCAGACGCCGCTCTCCCCGAACCCGATCAGCCAGTTCGCCCTGGACGGGATGAAGAGCATAGGCGCCCAGGTCTATCGCACGCCCCTTGCCGTCATCACCGAAGCCCATGCCCCCAGCGGGCGGCCGACGCCGGGATGGGTCAAGACGGGCTACGTCAACCGCTACGGCGATCCGCTGGGCTACAAGTCGAACACCTGGGTTTCGCTGCTTCGCCCCGCGATGCGGACTCATCCCGGCCGGATCGACCTGCGGGCCAACTGCACCGTCACTCACCTGGAGGCGAGCGGCAAGCGCATCACCAAGGTGCATTACCGCGACGCCAGCGGGTTCCCGAAAAGCGTCGGGGGAAAAATCGTGGTGGTCGCCTGTTCGGCGATCGAATCCGTTCGGCTGCTGATGCTGTCGGCGGAAGAGGACCCCACCGGGCTGGGCAAGCTCCTGCGCCACGACGAGGACGGCACCCCCCTCGGCCGATACTTCCTGACCCACTGCTTCGGCGGCGCGGAGGTCAGCATCCCGGACGGCAGGCGCTTCGACAAGACGCAGTCGCTGGACAGCGACTACGCAACGGATTGGACGAGCCGGCTCGACTTCCTGCGCAGCAACAACATGTGGGCCGGCGCCGCCATCTACAACAACACGTCGGACCAGTCCCTGCCCGTCACCCTGGCGCGGACGGACGGTGCCAACGACCTCGATACCTGGTGGGAGGGCTTCGACAACGACCCCGACAAGACCGGCGAGGGCATGCTCGGCTGGATGGATGCCGATTTCGGCACGCGGCTGAGCGTCAGCTTCATGGCCAACCAGGTTCCCTGGCGGAAGAACCGCATCCGGCTGAGCGACTTGCGCGACAAGTGGAACCGCAAGAGCGCCTGGGTCGTCAAGGACTGGCATCCCCACGACGGCCACGTGATGAACACCCTGGCCCGCGTGTGCGAGGACATCCTGCTGGCGGGAATTCCCGGAACGAAGCGGGAGGGCACGGGCATCCCGTGGAACAGGGGCGTCATCGGGGAAGGCAGCGTCTATGGCCAGGGCGTCCGCATCGCGAACCACATCCTGGGCGGCGCGCGCTTCGGCACCGACCGCGCCACGTCGGTGCTGGATCCCGACTGCCGCGTCTGGGACATCGACAATCTCTACGTCACCGACGGCTGTTTCATGCCGACGTCGGGCGGCGCCAACCCGACGCTGACGATCCAGGCGAATTCGTTCCGCGTCGCGGACATTCTCAAGCAGGCGGTTTAACCAGGACGGAACGAGGAACGGCCATGGATTTCCGGTTCCAGGACATCTTCAACAGCGTGGACGCGAGCGTCTTCCAGGTCGTGTTCTTTCCCGACCGCATCTACCACGACCAATACTTGAACGCGACCCGGTCCGAACGGTACCGGTACAATGTGCAGGAGGTCCGGACCAAGGCGGAGATCACCGTCCTGAAGGGCGAGGTCTACAAGGACTCGATGCTTTACACCAACTTCCTGCGGGTCGAGTACCGGTCGGCGCGGCTGGTCGAGGCGATGCGGGTGAAGGGGCGGTTGGGCGGTGCGGCGGTGCGGGCGCGCATCCGCCTGTGGCTCGACCACGAGCAGCGCGACCTGACCCAGGCGCAGTTCCTGAACGAGAACGATCCGGTCATCCGGCTCTATTACTGTCCATGGGTCGACGCCTATCAGGTCGAACTGTGGAATACCCTCGAACCCGGCGAGGGCGACCATCACGACATCGAGGTGCTGACCCAGATGGGCCGCAACGGGGCGATCACGAAAGTGCCCAAGCTGTCGGCGAAGACGGCGGACGTGAAGCTGATCCGCGAGGTCGACCTGGAGTTCCTGGAGGACGACGTCACCGAGACCTCCGGCTACTTCCTGCCGGACACCGAGGTGGCCAGGGACGACTTCTACTTCCGCAATCTCCAGGTCCCCAACACGGACGAGCCCAGCAGCGACAGGAACACCATCCTGAAGGGGACCTACACGCTGAACTTCCGCCGGGGCTTCTTCATACCGGATATCAAGAAAGTGGCGCCGGTCCGCTATCGCAACGCCATGATGTCCTCCGACAACCCGTTCGCCCGGCCCGACAACATCCTGGAGATGAGGTGGCTGCTTCAGGACGAGTTCTCCTCCTCCATGGTCTTCTTCCACGAGGTGGCGGTGCCGCCCGGGGTGGTGGAAGGCACGCACCAGCATATCGGCAGCGAGGAGCTTTACTTCGTGTACGAAGGCGAAGGCATCGCCTACATGGGCGCTGCCGACCATCCCGACCTGCCGGACGATCACCCGATCGAACAGCGGCACGTGTTCGGGCTGGATCCCAAGCCGGTACGGCCGCTCGACGTCAAGGCGGGCTCCGTGATCTTCACCAAGAGCGGCGGCGTACACGGCATCAAGAACACCCATGCGACCCAGACCTTGCGGTTCGTCGCATTTCTGTATCAGAGCGCCTGAATCAGAGCACCCGACCCGGCACAGGATGACGTCCATGCAGATTATCGAAGCCGAGATCCGGAACAACATCGCGGTGTCCCCGGGACGGGGTCCCGACTACCAGGACCAGAACCCGATCCTGAGGATGATGGACACCTGGGCGAAGGCGGAGCTGGCGGCCGACCGCGAGCATTACGATGCCGGCAGCCTGGACTTCCTGTTCCCATTCAGGGATCTGGCGCTTTACGGCCCGAGGCCGCCGAACTCGGGCTTGCTCGACCCGCGGCAGCAGGACGAGAAACAGGACTTCCAGAAACAGAACGTCGCGGATTTCAACCTGGAGGATTGCTGGCTCGCCCGGGGTTACGCCAGCGCCGATCCCTGGGATGGCAGCTTCCTCAAGCTCTCCTACTCCGCAAGCCCCTTCACGCGGCTGGCCGCGAAGGCGGCCGAGGCGGGCTCCCCGCTGAAATCCAACATCCGCGCCTGGATCAGGGTCAGCGGCAATGCCACGCCCTTTCCCGTCATGCTGCCCTACAACCCGCGCACCGACCGGTACGAGGTCGAGATCTGGGCCTATCCGGGTCGCGACCTGCAAGACCGGCTGGGCGACAAGGGCCGCGCCGCGTTTGATCTCGGGGCGATCGTCGCCGATGCCACCATCGTCCGCGGCGAGCGATCGGCCTTCCACGGACCGGCGATCAGCGGGGAGCGCGACCAGGCGAACCGGCCGATCGCGCAGACCAACGATCCGTCCCCGGTCGACATGATCCAGCGCGCGACGGACCACACCATGCATCCGGTGCTTCCGGTGACGGTGGAGGTCGCCTGGGCGAACGACTCCCTGCAGGTCTGGGACAACAACGGCGGCAACAATTATACTTACAAGTTCAACATGCTGTTTCGCGGATGGCGGAATTACCTGCAGGTCGGACAGAGCCGCCACCCGCATGGCGGCGTGGGCTTCCTCGAATACCGCAATCTGCTGTCGAACTATTTCTCCCTTGAGGACAGGCGCAGATCGGTGCTGGGCAACCGCTGGGAGCCGGAGCTGGGCCGCGAGCTGAACTCATGGAACTTCGGCGCCGACGCCTGGAACGGCCGGCAGGCAGCGGGACCCAAGCCCGCCGGCCCGGAGCTGGAGCGCTTCATGGCCGTCGACTACATGGACCTGCACCTGCTCAACGCCCGGTGCGGCATCGGCATCCACCGTCACCGCGATAACCAGGAAGTGTTCCTGCTGATGGAAGGCAGCGCGCTGATGCTGGTGGGCGACTGGTGCAAGTTTCCCGACCGGGAACGCGCTTTCGAGCTGCGCCAGATGGAGGCGGGCGACCTCGCCATCTGCAAGACCGGCCAGCTGCATGCCCTGTACAATCACACGGACGAGCAGATCAAGCTGTTCATGTTCGGGGGGTATGATTGATCCGATGCCCGCATCCCAGCAGCACATCACCCCGGCGACGCCCATGGGGGCGAACCTGGTCCAAGGCGGCGCCACGTTCCGCGTCTGGGCGCCGCGCGCGAGGAAGGTCCATGTCTGCGGCGATTTCAACGGCTGGGCCCGGGACGATTCCTCGCTCCTGGCGAAGCACGGCGACGGCCGCTGGACCGGGTTCGCGCCCGATGCGCGGGACGGCGACAAGTACAAGTTTTACGTCACCGGCGACGGCACCGAAGGCTTCAAGCGCGATCCCTATGCCCGCGAGCTGACGGTCGCCTGGCCCAACCCCGACTGCATCCTCCGCTCGGCCGGCAGCTTCCCCTGGCAGGACTGGAGCTGGCGCACGCCGGATTTCCGCGACCTGATCATCTACCAGCTCCATGTGGGGACCTGGTACGGCCCGGACCGCCCGAACCGGGTCGCGAAGTTCCTCGATGTCCTGGACCGGGTCGAATACTTGGCGGACCTGGGCATCAACGCGATCGAACCGCTGCCCATCGTCGAATACAGCACGTCGCGCAGCATGGGATACAACGGCTCCGACCTGTTCTCGCCCGAGATGGACTATCAGGTCGGGGACGCCGAGCTTGACCGGTATCTCGGCCTGGCGAACCGGCTGCTGGCCGGGAAAGGAAAGGCGCCGCTGACCCGCGCGGTTCTCGCGGTCGGCATCAACCAACTCAAGGCACTGGTGGATATCTGCCATCATTACGGCATCGCGGTCCTGCTCGACGTGGTCTACAACCACGCGTCCGGCGATGTCAGGTCCCAGCCGGAATCGATCTATTTCTTCGACCGCGCCGGCGGCACGGACCCCAACGACAGCCTCTATTTCACGGAGCAGGACCATACCGGTCCGGTGTTCGCCTTCTGGAAAGGCGACGTGCGCCAGTTCCTGATCGACAACGCCCGGTTCTTCCTCGACGAGTACCATGTGGACGGCTTCCGCTACGACCAGGTGACCGTGATCGACCGGCAGAATGCCGGCTCCGGCTGGCTGTTCTGCCAGCACCTGAACGAGACGCTTACCCATCAGGATCCTTCCGCCATCAACATCGCGGAATACTGGGGACCGGAACCCGCGGTCGTCCGTCCGCAGGACCAGGGCGGCGCCGGCTTCCATGCCAACTGGCACGACGGGCTGCGCACCGCGATCCGCGGCGTCATCGAGCAGGCGGCCGGCGGACAGGGCGCCTTCGTCGACTGGCAGCCGGTCGTGGACCATCTCCGCGCGCCCGGTTTCCGGGACGCCTGGCGCGCCGTCCAGTACGTCGAAAGCCACGACGAGGTCTACCGCGACCGCAACGCCCGGATCCCTTCGCTGGCCGTGGGCGGCGGCCGGCAGACCCGGACCTGGTACGCGACCAGCCGGTCGCGGGTGGCGACCGGCCTCGTCCTGACGGCGCCCGGCATTCCCATGCTCTTCATGGGGCAGGAATTCTACGAGGACAAACGCTGGGCCGACGATCCGCCGAACCACCGGGACGCGCTTCTCTTCTGGGACGGCCTGGGCAACGACAAGACCATGATCGACTTCCACCGGTTCACGCGCGAACTGGCATGGCTGCGGCGGAAGCACCCCGCACTGCGGGGCGAAGGGATCCGCACGGTTTCCATGGAGAACGGCTCCCGCGTGCTGGTCTTCCAGAGATGGGCCGAGGGCCTGGGCCGCGATGTGGTGGTGGTGGCGAGCCTGAACGAGGCGACCCAGTACGGCTACCGGATTCCGATGCCGGCGCCGGGGCAGTGGTTCGAGGTCTTCAACAGCGACCTCTACGAGAACTGGGTGAACCCTGCGGCGGCCGGCAACGGCGGATCGGTCCGGGCGGACGGACCGGGCCTGAACGGGCTTTCCTGGTCGGCCGCCGTCACGATCCCCGCTAATTCCATCCTGGTGTTCGCCCGCGATTTCGGGGACTGAAATCTCATCGTTCCGGACCGGGTTTCACGAACCGGCCGGCCGCCGGTATTGGATATCGGCAGTCCTTCGCGAGTCGACACTCGACGCTGGAAAGCTCCGCTCATGTCAGCGATAATCCTCCGGTCGAGTTGCTTGGCCGTGACAGCCTGATTGTTTCAGAACTCGATCAAGGAACGGAGAACATTCCCCACATCCCGGGACACGATCATCACGGCCAGGTGTTCTGAAGAAGAGACCATCGACACTGTCCAGCGGAGGCGTGTGATGCGTGGGTCTTTTGCCTTCTTCGTAGCACTGGTCTTCGGGCCGGCCACAAGCTTGGCACACTGGGAATTCACCAGGTGGGGGATGACGGTGGACGAGGTGCAGCGGGCATCCCGATACGACGCCATCCTCAACGGCCAGGGCTTCGGCTGCCTGCTGGAGATGCCCGGCCCCGTACAGTTTCAAGGCAGCCGGTTCGACAAGGTGCTGTTCTGCTTCGACGACGACACGCTGCTGAGAGGGGTAGAATTGGTCGCAGACGCGACCGCCTATGCCGGCATCGAAAAAACGCTCCAGCGGGCTTACGGCCCGCCTATGCTCCGCCGGAGCCTTGACATGCCGGAACGTTATTGGAGCCATCCCGAAAGCGGCGACATGATCCTGCTGTCCCAGGACGGCAAAGCGGTCGTCACCTACCGGGAGGCCCCGGAGGGCTCGAACTGACGGGTCAGCTGTCGCCCGGCTTGGCCGGCTTGAGGTTGGGGTCTGAATCCCCATCCGGGGCCCGGCTCCCCCCTTTCGCGGGCGCCGTCGTGGTATCCTGCTTGCCGGATTCCCCGCCGCCCTGCGGGATGGACGTGTCGCCCTTCAGGCGCTGCTGGTCCTTGGCTGCGGCTTCGGTTTCGCTGGTCATTTATAGTCTCTCCATCGGCTTGAACGCTCAATGGTGAACAACAGGCCGGACCGCTGTTATGTCTCGAAGACCGGCCGCTTGACACGGCCATGCCTCGCGGCTGGAACATCAAGAAAAGACCGGAGGAAGCCTGCCGATGCCGTCCGACGCCGCATTCAGCACTCTTCTAGATGCCCTGGTGGACGTCCTCGGCCCGACCGCGGTCTCGACCGACATGCCCGACCGGGAGCGGCACGCCAGCGACTGGAGCGGCCTGCAAGGGAGCAGGCCCCGTGCCGTCCTTCGCCCCCGAACGACCGAACAGGTCTCGGCGGCACTCAGGCTCTGCTCCGCCGCCGGACAGCCCGTGGTCGTCCAGGGCGGTTTGACCGGACTGGCCGGGGGTGCTTCGGCCCGCGAAGGCGAAGTGGCGCTGTCGCTGGACCGGATGACCGGGGTCGAAGCGATCGACCAGGCAGCCATGGCCATGACGGTGAAAGCCGGAACGACGCTCGCGGCGGTCCAAGCCGCCGCCGCCGACGCCGGCCTGTTCTATGCCGTCGATATCGGTGCCCGCGGCTCCTGCACGATCGGCGGCACGATCGCGACGAATGCCGGCGGCATCCGGGTCGTACGCTATGGCATGACCCGCCTGCAGGTGCTGGGCCTCGAAGCCGTCCTGGCCGACGGGACGGTGCTCAGCGACATGAGCGGGATGCTGAAGAACAACACCGGCTTCGACCTGAAGCAGCTGTTCATCGGCGCCGAGGGGGCGCTCGGCGTCGTCACGCGGGCGGTTCTCCGCCTGCAGCCGGCGCCCAGGGCCCGGGCGACGGCGTGGCTGGCCGTCGCCGACGATTCATCCCTGATCACGGCCCTGTCGACGGCGCGCCAGCGGCTCGGTTCGAGCCTCGCCGCCTTCGAGGCGATGTGGCCCGGCTACCTGTCGGCGATCACCGCACGCGGGCCGCACTACCGATCGCCCCTTGCCGAGAGTGCTACTCCCGCCGTCCTGATCGACGTCTTCGGCGACGACCCCGCCGTCACCGATGCCGACCTGCGCGAGCGCCTGGAGGGCTTCCTGGCCGACGCCCTGGAGCAGGGCTGGCTGAACGACGCGGTGATCGCCGAGAGCATCGACCAGTCCCGCCGCCTTTGGGCGATCCGCGACGAGGCTCCGGCCGAATACTCGACCCTCTTCCGGAGTTCCAAGGGCTACGACGTGTCGATCCCGATCAGCCGCATGATCGATGCGGTCCGGGTCCTGGAAACCGCCCTCTCGGGAGCGGTGCCCGAGGCCGCCGTCCTGATCTACGGGCATCTCGGCGACGCCAACATCCATGTCGTCGTCGGCTTCGACGCCCCGGTGGAGAAGGCTGTCTACGAGCGCGTCGACGGCCTTCTCTACGGCATGGTGCGCGATTTCTCCGGTTCGGTGTCGGCCGAACACGGGATCGGCGTCCTGAAGCGCCAATGGCTCGGCTTCACCCGGTCGGAGGCGGAGATCGCGACCATGCTGCGGCTGAAGTCGGCGCTCGACCCGTCCGGCATCCTCAACCCGGGACGGGTGGTCGCTTCCTCCCGATAGGCCTCATGACGCCCCGCCCGCCGCGGGCGCGAGGAAATGCGAGACGCGCGGCGGCTCGGCACCGTGGTGGAACGCGCGCGCCCGCTCCTGGAGGGCCTGGTCGGTCCGGCTGACCCGCTCGTGCTGGCGCAGGTGCTCGAGCCAGGACTGGAGGATGAAGTACTCCAGGAACCGCCCCTGCGCGGCGGCGTCCTCGAACACTCCCCAGGACAGGGCGCCGGACCGCCGCCTCGCCCGCCCCAGGTCCGCCATGGCCGCCGCGAAGGCGGCTCCGTCGGCCGGATCGATCCGGTACTCCACGGTGACCATGACCGGCCCGCGGTCCGGCTCGGGGTCATGGTCGACCATCGGCGCCGGCCAGTGCATCGAAGGTGCCAGGTCGAGCCCCGCGCCTCCGGCCAGCGAGTAGCGCAGCGCCGCCGCCGAGCCGAGCACAAGGCCCACCGCCGCGAGCGCCAGGGCCGTCGGCGTGCCGGCCAGGGTCGCGACCTGCCCCCAGACGGCGCTGCCCCCGGCCATCGAGCCGAAGAAGACCACGAGGAAGACCGACAGCGCTCGGGCCTTCACCCAGCCGGCGGTCGCCTGCTGCGCCCCGACATTCAGTGTCGACAGCATCGCTATCCAGGAAAACCCCGCGACCAGCATGGCGACGGCCACCAGTTCGAAGGTCCTGACAAAGGCCAGCGCCAGCGTCGCCGCCGCGAATGCCCAGGTGGCGAGCACCGTCAGCCGGTCCGCCGAGAGACGGGCGCGAAAGCGGGGCAGCAGCAGCGCGCCCGTAACGGCGCCGACGCCGATGCAGGCGAGCAGGATGCCGTAGCCTCCGGGCCCCTCCCCCAGTTCGTTGCGGGTGACGATGGGCAGGAGCGCCCAGGCGGCGCTGCCGAAGGCGAAGAAGGCGACGGCGCGGACCAGGACGGCGCGCAGGGCCGGCGCTTCGCGGACATAGCGCAGGCCCGCGCGCACCGCCGGGACGAAATGCTCGGGCGGCAAGCGGTTCGGCGTCGCCTCGCGCTTCCAGGCCAGGAGCACGATCAGCACCCCGAGGAAGGAGAGCGCGTTCAGAAGGAAGACGACCGCGGGGCCGGCGAAGGACAGGATCGCGCCGGCGAGCGCCGGACCGATCGCCCGGCTGACATTGATGCCCATGCTGTTCAGCGCCACCGCCGAGGACATTTCCTCCTTCGGGACCAGTTCGGGCACGATCGCCTGGAACGCCGGCGCGTTCATGGCGGCACCGGTGCCGAGCGCGAAGGTCGCGACGAGCAGGATGGCGGGAGTGACCAGCCCGAGCAGCGCCAGCGTGCCAAGGGTCATCGCGGCGGCAAGGCCCCAGAGCTGGGCGGCGATCAGGAACCGGCGACGATCAACGATGTCGGCGAGGACTCCCGACGGTAGCGCGAACAGGAACATCGGCAGCGTGGTCGCGGCCTGGACCAGCGCCACCATGAAGGGGCTGGGCGACAGCGAAGTCATGAACCAGCCCGCGCCGACATCGTGCATCCAGGTGCCGATGTTGGACGCGACGGTCGCGATCCAGAGCGCCCGGAAGGTCCCGTGCTTGAACGGGCTCCAGGCGCCGCCGGCGGAGGCTGGAGCCGGGGTCCGTTCGACGGCGGCCGTCATGGGATATCCTCCGTCGGAAAGCGAAGCGGATGCAGTCCAGGGCACTCCGGAGCCGGCTTTTGCCGGAGACAAAGCAGCGGGGTCGAACTGCTCCGGACTCCTGCCGGTCCTGTCCAGCCCGGGCTGCGCGCACGGCGGCGCGCGCAGCCCGATCCTGCGGGGCCGGTCACCCGGCGGCGATCGGCGCCAGGGTCTCGTTCGGCTCCCTGGTGCGCTGCGGCGCCTTGTGGACCATGGTATAGGCATAGTCGACGCCCATGCCGTAGGCGCCGGAATGCTCCCGGACCAGGGCCATGACCGCGTCGTAAGTATCCCGGCGCGCCCAGTCGCGCTGCCATTCGAGCAGCACCTGCTGCCAGGTCACGGGCACGACGCCGACCTGGATCATGCGCTGCATGGAATAGTCGTGCGCCTCCTTCGAGGTGCCGCCGGACGCGTCGGCCACCATGTAGATCTCGTACCCGCCTTCCAGCATGGCCGAGAGGGCGAACGAATTGTTGCACACCTCGGTCCAGAGGCCGGAGACGACGACCTTCCTCTGGCCGTTCGCGGCCAAGGCGTCGCGGACCTTCTGGTCGTCCCAGGAATTCATGGAGGTCCGCTCCAGCAGCTTCTTGCCGGGGAAGACGTCCAGCAGTTCGGGATAGGTGAAGCCCGAGAAGCTTTCGGTCTCCACGGTGGTGATCGTGGTCGGAATGTTGAAGATCTTCGCGGCCTTGGCCAGGGCCACGGTGTTGCTCTTCAGGACCTGTCGGTCGATCGACTGCACCCCGAACGCCATCTGCGGCTGGTGGTCGATGAAGATCAGCTGGCAATTGTGGGGCGTGAGCAGGTGAAGCTTCGTGTCGGTCATCTCTATGTCTCCCATGCAGGATCTGTTTTCTGAAGATCGCCCGCGGTCCGGATCAGCCCGGCTCCCCTGCGCCCCGGGCATAGCCCGAGCGGATGCAGTCGAGCAGTTCGTCCGGTTCGAACGGTTTGGCCAGATAGCTTCCGACCCCCGCCCTCAACGCGCGGGCGCGGGTCGCCTCCTCGGGAAAGGCGGTGACCAGGACGGTCGGCACCGGAGTGCCCGACGCGACCAGTTGGCGGTACAGGTCCAGCCCGCCCATGCCGGGCATCCGCACATCCGCGATCAGGCAGGCGGTCCGCGCCGCTTCCCCGGAATTCAGGAACTCGGCGGCGCTCCGGAACCCCGATGCCGTGAACCCCATCGCCCTGACGAGGCTGACCGCGGCCTCCCGAGCCGAGTCGTCGTCGTCGACGACCGCAATCAGCAGGTTTGCGGACATTCCGTCCCTTTCCCGGTCCTTCCCCGACGAAGGCGTTCCCGCGTCGAGGCGAATCATGGGGACAATCGGCGGATTTGAGCAATTATACTCTGGTATCGGCGGACTAGGGCTTTGCGGTAACGGCGCCCAGCTTGTCCGCGAAGCGCACCAGGTCCGGCAGGGACCTCGCCTGCATCTTGCGCATGACCTGGGCACGATGGACCTTCACCGTGACCTCGCTGAGCTGAAGCTCGCCGGCGATCTGCTTGTTCATCAGGCCGGCGGCGACCAGCGCCATGATTTCCTGCTCCCGCGGCGTCAGCGTCGCGAAGCGTTCCCGTAACTCCGCGAGCATGGCCAGCTCCTCCCGGCGCCCCCGGTCCAGCTCGATGCCCCTGTGGACCGCGTCGAGCAGATCCTGGTCCCGGAAGGGTTTGGTGAGGAACTCGAGCGCGCCCGCCTTCATCGCCGCCACCGACATCGGGATATCGCCGTGCCCGGTTATGAAGACGATCGGAATGCTGATTCCCGATCCGGCCAGCTCGCGCTGCAACTCCAGCCCGCTGGAGCCCGGCAGCCTGACGTCGAGGATCAGGCAGCCGGGGACGTCGAGCCGCTCGCCGAGCATGAACGCCTGCGTCGTGTCGAACGCCTGCACCGAATGACCGACCGAACGCAGCAGGCTCCGGATCGACTCCCGGACGGAGGGATCGTCATCGACGACGAAGACGACGGACTGCGGCAGGCTCATCGGCCCGGTCCCCCGACCGGCCGGAGGTGATCGTCGCTGCTCGGGAGCGTGAACCGGAAGACCGCGCCCTGCGGGACATTGTCGGTCGCCCAGAGCCTCCCGCCCCCAGCCTCGATGATCAATCTGCAGAACATCAGCCCCATGCCCATTCCGTCGGGTTTCGTCGTGAAGAACGGCTCGAAGATCCTGGCCCGGTGCTCCGGATCGATGCCGGGTCCGGAATCCTCCACGGATACCGCGATTTCCCCCGGGTCGTGCATCCGGGAGGTGATCCGCAGCACACGCGGCCGGCCTGTCACGGAGCACATGGCGTCGATCGCGTTCGCGACCAGGTTGGACAATACCTGCTGAAGCTGGATCGGGTTGCCGGTCACGGTCGGCAGTCCAGGTTCCAGGTCCGTTTCGACGGATATGCGGCCGAGCCGGGCATCGTCCTGCCCGCGCCGCAGAACATCGTCGATCAGATGGTTGACGTCCAGCGGCACGCGATCGCGGGCATCCTTCTTGAACATCGTCCGGATGCTTTCGATCACGGTGCCGGCGCGATGGCCGTCGCTCACGATGCGATTCAGCGCCGCCCGGGCCTCCGCAATGTCCGGGTCCTTCTTTTCGAGCCAGCGGAGCCCGGCACCCGCATTCGTGACCATGCTCGCCAGGGGCTGGTTGATCTCGTGGGCGATCAGGGCCGACAAGGCCTCCATCGCGGTAAGCCGCGTCGCGCGCGCGCGGCGCTCAGCGGAAACCGAGCGGGCGACCCTTGCATAGAGGGTCGTCGACTCCGAAAGCAGGACGAGCAGGACCATGCTGGCGGAAGCCAGCCCGTAGGACCGCCCTCCCCACCACCCCACGCTCAGGCGGATTCCGGCGCTGATGTAGGAGAGCAGGATGATCTCGATAAGCAGCGTGCAGATCACGACCATCAGCCAGAGGTCTAGCACCGATCGCCGGCGGACGAACAGGACGGCGAGCGCCGCCAGGTAGAGAACCACCGCCGTGCCCGGAACATACTGCCATGCATCGGTGACGTTCCTCGCATTCCGCATGAAGGTCGGCAACGAATCGTCGTTGGCCAGGATCACCCAGGTCAGGCCGCAGGCCGCGGCGACCGCGCCGGCGACGCTTCCGGCGATCGCGCCCCGTACCGAGCCGCGAGACCCGCGAACCGGCGCCCCGCCATCCTTCAGCAGCGCGTAGGCGAGCACGAAAAGGGGAAATCCCAGGCGGCGCAGGGCGGCGATCGACGCGGTGACCTGCAGCCCCGCGTCCAGGCCGAACACCTCGAACACGCCTGGAAAAGTAAGCGTCCACGGGATCACCATCAGGCCTGAGAAGAGATAGCCGATCGCCAGGACTAGGACGGCTCGCGACTGCTGGACCGAGAACAGCGCCAGCAGCAGGGCCGAGGTTATCAGCTCGATCAGCAGTATCGCGGCCCCATAGGCCGGCAGCAGGATCTCGGTGCCGGCCAGCGGGATACGCGCGAACGGCGCCGTGACCAGCAGTTCGGCGAGCAGGACCACGAGCACGCAGACGGCAAGCCGCTCCTGGTTCCGGGTCGGCGGTGATGTCGAAAGCAGGAACGGAGGGTCGCCCTGCACGCGCCTCGGTGATCTCACGCGCTTCTCCCCAATCTGCCCTCCCGCGGACCGCTGGCCGCCCTCCGGCCCGCAGGCGGAGGTTTGCAGCGAAAATCAGCCGAACGCAACAGAACGCCCCTTGCGGACCGGTGCCGCGGAGGGGGCAAGCTGGCGCTGCTGGGCGGCGAGGTTTTCCGCACCCATGCCTTCGAATTCGCCTGTTCCCGGAACAACTACGACACCCACGACCAGCTTCGAGGTTACTTCGCCGACTTCTTCACCGCCTACAACTTCGCCCGCCGGCTCAGGGACCTGAAGGGCCTCACCCCCTATGAGTGCATCTGATAGGCATGGACAAGGGAGCCGCAACGGTTCGACCCCGATCCGCTACGTCAAATGCCGAGACTGAACATCTGGCAGAGGCGAACTGGACCCAAGACGGTCCTGCATACGATTCTCTATCCTGAACACAGATTTGGTATTGCTTCTTTCGCGCATCTAGGAACGAGGTCAGCGGCGGATCAACTTCGCCCAGTCGCATCCGTTCGGATGGCTCGCGCTTTCGAGACCGGTCTCCTCGTTCCTGGGCGAAAACATGAAACCGGCCAATCTCAAGATCCACATCCTGATGACGTTCATTGCATGCCATATGCTGTTCGGCTACGGTTTCATGCAGGTGAGGCTGCCACCAGGTAACGGCATACCCCTCGCCGAGCTTTTGCTGGCGGTACTTATCTTGACGGTGAACCACTTCACCGTGCTATCGCGTCTGGGCAGGCTGGCACTCCTGGCGCCGCTCGGGATCTGGTGGGGGTACGGGCTAACCCGTGCGGTAATGGGCTTCCTGGAGCATGGGATCTGGGCATTCCGGGACGCGTCGCAGGTCATCGAATCCATGTTCCTCATCCTGGCCTTCGCCTTGACGGCCAACCAGGAACGCATGGAACTGGTCCTGAAATGGATCGCTGTCACCCTTATGGTCGCCACGGCCTACCGCTTGATGACGCCGCTCGCCGATACGCTGGCGGAGATGGGGCCGCAACTGACCGGCGGATCGGGACAGACCGTCTCGCTGCTGTTCTCCTTCACGCGGGAGCAGGGCGGGATGATCCTAATATGGGGGGCGGTCTTCCTGCTGCTGTTCCGGAACCATTTCCGGGCGCCCGCGGCAGTGATCGACATCCTGTCGGGAGGCATCCTGATCTTCGCGATCGTTGTGCTGCACACCAGGACGGTCTATCTGCAGATCCTTGGCGTCCTGGTACTGCTGTTCCTGACCCAGCGGAAAAGCCTCTACGGCGCCGCCCGTTGGTGGCCGATACTCGCGATCGCGGGGGCTGTCCCGCTGCTTCTGGGCTTCCAACTGGAAACTCGTTTCGGCGAGCGGCTCAGCCTGGACTTTTTCGTCAACCACTTCATGAGCATGTTCGGGTCCGCGAAGGATGTGGCGGTGGAGGCTGCGGCCGAAGGGGTATCCATGCGGCTTGGCTGGTGGGCGCACATTCTCGAAAGGCTGGTCAGCAGCCCCGGGACCCTGCTCTTCGGCCTTGGATACGGCATGCCGCTGGTGGAGTTCGGATATGCGCCTGTTGGCGCGGAAATGTCCGTCGACGTCCGCGAACCCCACAATTCCTACATGTCGGTCGTGGCGAGGCTCGGCCTCGTCGGTTTCGTTGCATGGATCTGGATGCATACGCAGATGATCCGCGTCTGGTGGCTCTCGATGCAGGCGACAAAGGCCATGGGCTGGCATGTATGGCGCCAGCGCCTGATCCTGTGCATGGCATTCTTCCTTATGGTGTGGATCCTCGCCCTGGGTGAGGATGGGCTCGAAAAGCCCTTTATCATCATCCCCTACTATTTCCTATGGGGGATCGTGCTGCGGTTCGCCTATTCCCTGGAGATTGCCGGCCTTCTCAGCGCCACTCCAGCCGTGAGCCGCATCGGGAATGCCGCCGGTTCCGTGCTGCCGCTGCATGGTGCGGTGCGCCAGAGGTAAGGTGTTTGGCTACTCCATTGGACATCCGGCGATCCAGGGTTCCCGGCCCCTCCCACTGCGCCGGAACATTGATAACATCATTAGCAGAAAATTAGGTGCTTCAGACTGAAATTCTCAGGCTGCAGGAGTAACTTCCAGAACACTCATAGCGCTGACAAGTTATTATGTCATTTACATTATAGAATTAAACATTGTTTATATAATTTTTACTTAGTTTTTATTCAAAATACCAAGTTTGGTAGTCTGGGTCGGTATTAAAATGTGTTAACTGGCAAAACACTGAGTTCAAAATACTTGATTGATCTCGATGTTTACTATGACAAAATCCTGAATATACTCTATGACTGGCTCTCCCGTTTATAGGCGTTCATATCATCAGTATAAAGCAGCCCTTCGCTCCTCATGCTATTGGGTCATGGATACCACTTGCATGCAGCCGGCCTCGGCGGCGGCCCAGGCGAATACAATACTCCGGTATGATATACCATCGAGCGTGACGGAAATCTTTTTCCAATGGCATAATAGTTTTGGATTGTGAAAACGATCTTTTCTTTTCCGGAGGTCCAGACCGTGTAAATCTCCCCGCCAAGTGCTGTGCAAAACTCAAAAGAAGGTAGATGAGTGTTGATAAAATTCTAGCACCTTGTATGGAGCCAGCGCCTGGATTGCTTATCTTGACAATAAATCAACCAAAAAGGACGCTCTTCGACAGTCATTTCTCATTTATCGTATTTGCCTTCGTACGTCGCACCACTATACCGCGCGGCCGGCAAAATCGGTCGATTTCCGCAGTGAGATATGGAGTAGTAAATGGACACAACGGACATCCAAGAAAGCGTCCCAGTCAATGATGTCCCTGCTGCGGTACTTTCAGTTGATAGTAAATTGCCCGGGAATGTCGAAACGGCTCCCATGCTGCCCGCCATTCCCAATCACCGTGTTTGTCTGACGGGAGGCGAGACGGCGAGCTTGTCCAGCGTCGCCGCAGGCGCTATCGAAACCGATGGACCCGCAGCCGCCCGGTGCCTCACCGCGTTGCGGAACTCCCTCGGCATCCGCCAAGCCATCTTGACCCCATCCTGCACGGCCGCGCTGGAGGTGGCAATGCGCATTAGTGGGATCGGGCTGGGCGACGAGGTGATAATGCCGTCCTACACCTTCTGCTCGACGGCCAATGCCGTCATCCTTGCAGGGGGCATTCCGGTATTTGTAGATATCCGGTCCGACACGCTGACCATCGACGAGGACCTGATCGAGCAGGCCATCACGTCGCGCACTAAGGCGATCTGCGCAGTCCACTATGCGGGCGTCTCGTCGGACATGGATCGCATCACCGCCCTCGCGCAGCGGCACGGCATCACCATGATCGAGGATGCGGCGCAGGCCGTAGGGTCCTTCTACCGGAGCCGGGCACTGGGCAGCATCGGTGATCTGGGAGCGTTCAGCTTCCACCACACCAAGAACATCACCTCGGGCGAGGGCGGCGCCCTCTTGGTCAACAATCCGGATTTCGAGGACCGCGCCCAGCTCTATAAGGATAAGGGAACCAACCGGCGCCAGTTCTTCATGGGTCAGGTGAGAAAATACACCTGGGTCACGCTCGGATCCTCGGCGACGATGAGCGAGGCTGCGGCTGCGGTTCTGGCCCCCCAACTTGAAATGCTCGACAGCATCACGCAACGGCGTGGTTGCCTCTACCAGAATTATCTTTCGCACCTGGCTCCTCTGGCCGACGAGGGGTGGCTTCGCCTACCTGTAATCCCGGAAGACCAGCGCAGCAATTTCCATTTCTTCCACGTCATGTTACCAACGTCCGATGTCCGTACCCAGTTGATAGCCTGCCTCAAGCGACAGGGCATCCAGGCGACGACCCATTTCGTGCCGCTGCATTCCGCCCCCATGGGCGTGCGGCACTGCAGGACGCCCATGCCGCTTCCGGTGACCCAAAGGGCGGCTGATTGCCTTCTCCGACTACCGCTCTACACGGACATGACCAGTTGCGAGCAGTTGCGCGTGATAGAGGCGGTGACCGACTTCTTCGCAGCCCAGACGCAGTCATGGTCAGCCATGCCGGCCGAGTGACGGGAAGCCGCGTTGGGTGGTTGACCCCATCGGAAGTTCGGGCTGGGCACCCTCTGGGTACTTAGCCCGTCCCTTGAGGGTGGGGAGGTCACAGTGGCATAGACTCCACAACGTCACGCCGTCGCCGGCCTGATCAATGATTTTGGAGATTCATATTTCGCGCCGCACGAATACTCTTCGCTCAGGTATCAATGCATTGCCCACTGAAAAAAAGTATTCGTAACCATAAGTACACACCCAAAAGTTGGTTGAAAAGCCGAATACCAATCAGAATAGCGAAAGGTATAAGCAATAATATAAGCGTATCATATACAATCATTGCATTATCAAGAACTGAAAAATTACCCATCTGTGTATTGTTAACTCTGGTGGCTAGATACTTTCTCTAAAAGTATTAGTAATTATTCCTATAAACAAATAACCTATCTCTAATGGGACGTCGACTAAACTTGCTGCACATGCTAAGTCATTTCCAATCGAAATCATTCAACATGCGATGAAGGGTGCTGCTAAAGTGAGATTCATCGTGAAGCAATGATGAAATCATCCCGTTGAGAGTATTTTCTTATGCCATCGCTAGAGAAACCGGCAAGGTTGATGGTTCTTGTCGGCCGGCGAGGTCTTTTCAGATATTCTCCCTTGATCAGGAGTGGCTTGGTATGACTGAAAGCCTATCTGATGATTCGATGAACGATCGGTTCGTTTCTATCCGGCACGAAGCGAAATCGAGGTGGTTGGCAGGATGCGTAAGCCGTTTTATTGATATCGTCCTGTCACTGCTGGCAATCACCTTCTTATTTCCATTGATGATCATGATCGCGATCATGATAAAGATCACATCGGCTGGGCCCTGTATTTATGGACAATACAGACGCGGATTGAATGGATCCTCATTCAAAATCTACAAGTTTCGCACGATGTGCCATGATGCCGACATCGTCATGGAGCGCCTTCTCGCATGCGATGTAAGGCTGAGGGCGGAATATGAGAAATACCATAAACTTAGGCTCGATCCGCGAGTGACCAAGTTCGGGCGCTTCCTGCGCCTGACTAGTCTGGATGAGCTTCCTCAGCTTTTCAACGTGATTGCCGGCTCCATGAGCATGGTTGGCCCACGCCCCTATCTCCCATGCGAGATCGACCCTCTTGGCGAAAAGGCCAAGCTGATACTTTCGATAAAGCCAGGAATTACTGGTTTATGGCAGGTGAGATACAGGAATAAATCCACCTTCGATCAAAGAGTTTCTGTAGACTGCGAGCACGTCATCAACAGAAGCGTAATGGGAGATATCCGGATTCTATTGATAACTATTCCATCCCTGGTGTTTTTTCGCCATGCGTATTGAGGATAGATTCAGATTCTGAACGATTACATCACCTTGATCATAACTCCGCCTGAGGTAGCAACCATATCGACGCGGATCAAACACAAAGCGAGGGAAAGTCGATGCGCAGAAAAAATAAGCGAATAATGGTGACCGGTGGCGCTGGTTTTTTGGGATCACATCTCTGCGAGCGACTGCTTGAGCAGAATAAGGAAGTACTTTGTATTGATAACTTCTACACGGGTCACAAACAAAATGTAATCCATCTGATGGATCATCCCGGATTTGAACTAATCCGGCACGACATTACATTTCCACTTTATGTAGAAATTGATGAGATCTATAATCTCGCCTGCCCGGCTTCGCCGATCCAATATCAACGTGATCCGGTTCAGACGACCAAGACGAACGTCCACGGCGCCATCAATATGCTGGGCCTTGCCAAAAGGACCGGTGCCAAGATCCTCCAGGCGTCCACCAGCGAAGTCTATGGCGATCCCATGATCCATCCCCAGCCCGAAGCCTACTGGGGCAACGTCAATCCGATTGGACTGCGGTCCTGCTACGACGAAGGAAAACGGTGCGCTGAAACTATTTTCTTCGACTATCACAGGCAGCATGGCGTGCCCGTGAAGGTCATGCGGATCTTCAACACCTATGGCCCCCGCATGCATCCGAACGATGGACGCGTCGTTTCGAACTTCATCGTCCAGGCACTTCAGGGAAAGAAGATCACGGTCTTCGGGAATGGCAACCAAACGCGCTCCTTCTGCTACGTCGATGATCTCATCGGAGGAATGATGCGCCTGATGAACACGAATGACACCATCACGGGTCCTATCAACATCGGCAACCCGGGTGAATTCACGATCAGACAGCTCGCCGAGCTTGTTTTGGAAATTACGGGATCGCGCTCGACCGTCGAATACCTACCACTCCCTCAGGACGACCCCATGCAACGCCGGCCGGACATCTCGCAGGCCAAGCGACTGCTGGATTGGCAGCCGACGATCCAGCTACGCGAGGGGCTGGAACGGACCGTCGCGTATTTCGACAGGCTCCTGGATGACCAGCCGACGAGCGTGCCGATGAAATCGGCCCTGCTGGTGGACTGATGTCAGCATCCCGGCAACCGGTACCCCGGCGGGATTACCGGAACGAAACAGGAGCCGGTCAGATCGTGGAGACCGGCATAAGGCGTCGATCGGCGCCGGCACCTCTCTGCATTCCAACGGCTGAGGGTCCGGCCATAGGGGCATCAATCAATAAGGAACGAAAAGGGTTGGATCGATGTTCAGCACTAACCTCAATCCCAAGGGCCAAATCTTCGGAATTGGCGTGAGCATGATCACCATGGAGCAGGCGCTGGCCACCATCATGGAGGCAGCACACCAGAGGCGGTCGCTGGGTGTCACCGCCCTGGCCGTGCATGGGCTGATGGAAGCCGTGCGCGATTCCCGGTTCCGGGACACGCTCGAGCAGCTGGACCTGGTCACCCCGGATGGTCAACCTGTTCGCTGGTCGCTGAATGCGCTCTGCGCGGCCGGATTGCCTGACCGCGTCGCGGGCCCCTACCTGATGCGCTACCTGTGCGAGCGGGCGGCTACGGAGGGGGTTTCCATCTATCTTTATGGCAGTACCGAGGAAACCTGCGGCCGACTGGTGGCGGCGCTGAACCGCGATTTCGCAACTCTGCGCATAGCGGACGTGCAACCCGACCGGTTCCGCGATGCGACCGACGAGGAGAGGCGCCAGGATATAGATAGAATCAATCGCAGCGGTTGCGGGATCGTGTTCGTCGGCCGGGGCTGCCCCAGGCAGGAGCGATGGGTGGCATCCCACCTAGGCGAGGTCAACTGCCCCATGATCGCGATCGGCGCGGCCTTCGACTTCATGGCTGGCAATATTCACCATGCGCCTGTCTGGATGCAATCCCTGGGTTTGGAATGGTTGCAGCGGCTGATTTCAGACCCCCGGCGTCTCTGGAAGAGGTACCTGCTCACGAATTCGCTATTCCTCGGTTACTTCCTTTCGGCAGTCGTCCGGCAGCGTGTCTTTCGTTTGAGGCACAAGACGGCGTGAAGGGCACTCACCTAAAGAGCATCAATCACTTGCTGGCTTGGTGGCCCTGTCGAAATACAGTATGGTGCGATGGGCGAATGGAAATCCAGGCCGCACTGCCTGACCAGCCGCAATAAAAGGGGGCGAAACCGGTCAAGATCAAGTTTCGGCTTTGATCTGGTCGCTGATCGCTTTGTCGGGAATGCTTCATGGGTGGTGAATAATGTCGAGGAGGGATTACCCCCTTGCTGCAACAGGGTTTCAAGTTCATCGCGATTTTGTGGTGGGTTTTGGTCACAAGTACATGCGGAAAAGCGAACCCGACGAAGACCCGGCCCGACGGAACATCGTCGGGACCTGATGGGACAACGCACTATGCCGGATCATGATCGGACGACTGCAGGAATATGTATGACCCGCCTACCCAGACCCGCGCTGGGAACCGATCGATGAACAAGCTGCATCATAGTGGTTCTTCAGTGCTGCTGGAGTCCGACAGTCGTCAGGCGCCGGGGTTCGGCATGCCGACCACAGGCGACGAAGTCAGCATGGGCAACCTGCTACAGGCGGCCGCCCGCCAGAAGCTGATCCTGATCCTCACGATCTTCCTGTCGGTTGCCGGTGCGATTGCTGCTTATCGCATGGTCCCGCCCAGCTTTGTGGCGGAGGTGAAGTTGGCGCTGGACACTCGGGACGGCTATGTCCTTGACGCTGGCGCGGCACCACCCGACCAGGCCATGGTGCGCACCGAGTTCGACCAGTTCAATTCCCTGCCACTCGCCGAGCAGGTGGTCGATCAGCTTGACCTTCAATCTGATCCAGAATTCGGGAAGGCCCATTGGATGGCTGATGCGGTGCTTCCAGTCGTCAACGGCCTGATCGGACAGGGCGAGCGCTGGATCGGATCAATCATCGGCCGCGAGGATGCGGCTGCTGAGGCCCCACCAATCGACGACCCGGCCGTTTCGCCGCCTCCGGAGGCCATGGAGAAGGCAGCCGTGGTTCGCAATGTCTTGGACAGGCTTAAGATCGAGGCTGACAGCCGGTCCTATACCGCGACCGTGTCCTTTTCCTCCAGCGATCCGGTGAAAGCTGCAACCATCGCGAACGCCTTTGTCGAGGCCTACATGGCTGAACGGGCCCTGTCCCGGTCCAAGGCGATGCAGGACGCCGGCCGGCGCTTGGAGGCGCAGATCGCGGCGATGGCTCCGGAAGTGCAGAAGGCTGAATCAGCCGTCCGCGCCTTTCGCGAACAGGCAGGATTGACGGAATCCCAAAGTTCTACACAGCTCGCCCAGCAGTTCGCGGATCTCAACACCCAATTGCTGATGGCGCGGATGGAACGGTCCCAGGCGGAGGCGCGGCTGAACGGCAGCCAGATATCGGCGCCAGCAGCCGGCAGGCCAGGTGATGGCGATCCAGCTTTCATCACCTCCCCGCTCATCCAGTACCTGCGCGAGCAGGAAGCCCAACTCCGCCGGCGCGAAGCCGAGCTGATGGTCCAGTACGGTCCCCAGCATCCCACCTTAATCAACCTCCGGGCCGAACTGAGCGAGGCGCGCCAGAAGATAGCCCAGGAGGCGCGGCGCGTCGTGAGAGAGTTGGAAGCCCAGGTTGCGATCGCAACGGACAAGCAGCGCAGCCTCGAACAGCAGATCGTGCGCCTGTCGGACCTGTCCCTGGATCGGGCCCGGGTCGAAAGCCAAGCCAAGGAATTGGAGAAGGAGGCGGAGGGTTCCCGCGCCTTCTTCGACGGCCTCAGGAACCGGCATCGCGAGATCATGGGGCAAGTCGGCTTTGCGCGCGCAGGCGTGCGCGTGTTTTCGCCGGCCGCGGTTCCGCTCGAGCCCTCGTCTCCGAAACTGATCCTTTTCGTGCTGGCGGGACTGGCCGGCGGCATTTTCGCGGCGGCTGTCATGGTCGCCCTGAGGGAGCGCATGCAGCGGGGCTTCATCGCCACAAGGGACGTGGAGCGGGAAACCGGGTTCAAGGTATTGAGCTCGATCCCGCTTCTCCCGCGCAAGAGAATGCGCTCCCTTGTTCAGACGGTAGTCGATTTCCCGAGGTCCAGGTACAACGAGGCGCTGCGGACGGGCCTGACCGTCCTAATGTCGCAGTACGTCTTTTCTTCGTCCCGCGTCGTCGTCGTTACGTCCTGCCTGCCAGGCGAGGGCAAGACCACGTTCTGCGTGTCGCTCGCGGCATCGCTGGCGAAGGGCGGGCATCGCGTTCTGCTGATCGAAGCCGATCTGCGGCAGCCGCAGGTTCAGTCCATCCTGGAGCCGAAGGGCAGTCACGCTGCACAGGGCCAACCGGTCGGCTTGCCGGAAGTCCTCTTGGGGTTGGCTACGATTTCGGAGGCGACGCGGATCAATCCGGAATCCGGCCTTCATTATATCATCGCCACTGAAACGAGAGACACCAACCCCCAGGATCTTTTCATCCGGCCGTCCCTGCGTTCGCTGCTCGCCGACACGGCCAGCCGGTACGACTTCGTCTTTGTCGACAGCCCCCCATGATGGTCGTCAGTGACGCGGCGGAAATCGCGCGCCATTGCGATGTTTGCATGTTCGTCGTGAACTGGGCGAAGACGCCCCGGCACCTTGTCGTCAAGGCACTGCATCTGCTCGATTCCGTAGGCGTCCGGGTCGGCGGCGTGATCCTCAACAAGGTGAATGCGGACCGACAGCAGAAATACGGAGCCGAGGAAAGGCTCTACTATTCCAATCTCCACAAAGGATATTTCGCCGACTAAAGGGCAACGGGAACCGACATGGTGCGCGGTCTGATGTCGGCTGCTTCCGGTGTTATTCGCATTGGCTGGCGAGGTGAAATGTTAAGCAAATATCGTTCAGCGGCGTTTCGATCCTGGTTTGGAAAAGGGTTTTGGGCCATCTCCGATCAGGCCCTGTTTGCGCTATCGAACTTCATGGTTCTTGTTATCCTGGCCCGCAAGCTGCCCGAAGCCGAGTTCGGGGCCTATTCCGTTGCGATCACCGCGCTTCACTTCGCCTGTGCCGCACACAACTCGCTGGTGATCGAACCGATGCTCGTCTTCGGCGGGAGACGGTATCGTGCCGCGATGCGGGGTTATGTCATTGGCTTGTCGCTCGGCTGGAACACTGCCTTCACAGCGCTGGCCAGCATCCTGTTCATCTGCTTGGGGGCTGGCCTGTTGGCGGGCCTGATGCCGCTGATGGGCAAGGCCCTGCTGGCCCTTGCCTTGTCGACGCCGTTCGTCCTGTTCTTCTGGCTGGTCCGGCGCATCTGCTATCTCGTTGACATTCCTCAGGTCGCCGCCGGGGGTGGCGCCGTATACATGGCATTGATGATCGGTTTGGTGTTCCTGCTGGATGCCTGGGATGCACTTGACATGTTCCGGGCGATCCTGGCCGGCGGCGTGGCCGCGGCGCTGGCGGGAACGGCGATGATCCCGAACTTGGACAGGGCGCTCAAATCACAGCCGACCCGGCCGGGTTTCCGCGAGGTCGCGCGCCTTCACGTGAATTACGGTCGGTGGTCACTGGGTAATCAGTCTCTCGCTTGGTTCATCGGCAACATGAATATCTTGCTGATGCCGATCTGGCTGGGTTTCGAAGCGGTTGCAACGTTCAAGGCCGTGTCGATGCTGGTTATGCCGCTGCTGCAGATCGTCGCCGCCCTCGCCTCAGTCGCCTTGCCGTCCCTTTCCATCCTGCGCGACGGGCAGCAGTTCCGGGGTGCGGTCAAGACGATGCTGATCGCCTTCCTGGTGCTCGGCGTGGGGTACGGGATCGTACTCCTGGGCGCCGGCCGGTACATGATCGAGATCCTCTACGGCGGCAAGTTCCATATCCGGTTCGAGTGGCTCCTGCTTCTTGTGGCAACCGGCATCCTGTTCAGCTTATGCGAGGGACTGCTTGCAGCCCTGCGCGCTATCGAGCGCCCGGATTGCGGCTTTCGCGCGATGTGCTTCCAGGCAGCCCTTCTGGCCGTTCTGTTTCCGCTGGTGATCGTCTACGGCACGACAGGGGCACTCCTGAATCAGGCCCTGGGCATGGGAATCATGGGGCTGATGCTGGCGCGGATGTACGGATCCCTGCGTCTGAGCCGAGATGGCGTCTTGCCGATGAAAGAGAAAACCTCGCCGGTCTGACCTGGAAGGCGGCACCATGCAGTCGGAGGGGACGGTTTCAGGATGAGGTGGCGGCGGTTCGCCTCGGCCCCCAAGGCCGAAGGCATACGTGATCGGGTCGCCATGGGACAAATCATCCTCGAATCGCACGCAGAAAAGCCAGATGAAATTTCCTATTCAATATTTGGTCGAAAATAAAAATCCCAAAAGAAAATATAAATCGGTTGCTTCTAATTGTGGTAGCCTAAAAAACCTTATAAAAATTTTTTGAAATTTACTATTTGTTCCTTTAGACTGATCCATTGAATTTTCCAATTTGCTCCAACTCCAGGGGAAGATAAAAATGAAAACTGTCGTGATTTCTGGCGCTGCCGGATTGATTGGATCCGAAGCTGCGCGTTACTTCGATTCGATGGGCTTCCGTGTCATCGGGATTGACAACGATATGCGCCAGGAATTCTTCGGGCCGGAGGCATCGACCACCTGGAACCAGAAAAGACTAATCTCCGAACTGAAGGCGTACATCCACCTCAATGTGGATATCCGGGACGATGCCGCGGTGGAGAAGATCTTTTGCACCTACAATTCGGAAATCTCCCTGATTGTCCATACTGCGGCTCAGCCGTCCCATGATTGGGCGGCTAGGGCACCGAAGGTGGATTTCACCGTGAATGCAAACGGGACGCTGAATCTTCTGGAGGCGACGCGCAAACACTGCCCTGAGGCAGTCTTCATTTTCACCTCGACCAACAAGGTCTATGGTGACACGCCGAACCGCCTACCCCTGGTTGAGCTAAACGACCGCTGGGAAGTCGATGAAAGCCATCCCTATCATGCGTACGGTATCGACGAGGGGATGAGCATCGACCAGTCCAAGCACAGCCTGTTCGGCGTGTCGAAGGTAGCCGCTGACGTGATGGTCCAGGAGTATGGGCGGTATTTCGGGCTGAAGACCGGCTGCTTCCGCGGCGGCTGCCTGACCGGGCCAGCCCATTCAGGGGCCCAACTCCATGGCTTCCTGGCCTATCTGATGCGGTGTGCCATCAGGAAGAAGCCGTATTCGATCTTCGGCTACAAGGGAAAGCAGGTCAGGGACAACATCCATGCTCATGACCTGGTCAGCGCTTTCGCCCATTTCTACGCCAATCCGCGGCCGGGCGAAGTCTACAATATCGGAGGAAGCCGGCATTCTTACTGCTCCATGCTGATGGCGATCAGGATAGCCGAGGAACTGTCGGGGAACGAGATGCAGACGAGCTATGTCCCCGAGAACCGCGCCGGCGATCACATCTGGTGGATCAGTGATGTGCGAAAGTTCCAGAGCCACTATCCGGACTGGCGCTATGCGTACGACCTGAAGCGCCTGATGGCGGAGATCTATGAAGCCCTCGCTGACCAGAGACGCCTGGAGTCCGCCGACGCCGATTGACACCCGGCCTGTCCCCGAAACGGAGGACCGGTGAGGCACCGGTCCGGGAGGCTTAGACCGGCGAGCGTGAAACCCGAATCAATGTTGCGCTCTGGGCCGGGACGTGACTCACCGTGTTTGGAGGTGGATCATGGGTCAGGGCTATTCGTCTGATTTGCGTGTCCGGATCATCGGAGCGATCGAGAGCGGGAACTCGTGTCGAGCGGCGGCACGGCGGTTCGGCGTCAGCCCGAGCACGAGCATCCGGCTGGCGTAGCGCAAGGCGGGGGCCGGCTCGCTGGAGCCGGCGCGCCATGCCGATCTCCTGATCGGCTGGGTGAAGGCGAAGGGCGACATCACCATGCCCGAACTGGCAGCCAAACTGTAAGCCGTCCGCGGTGTTGCGTATTCCGGCGAAAGCGCCCTGGCGTTTCGGTTCAAACCGCCCACCTTTTCGGTGATTTCGCCCACCCGCCCCATGGGGCGGGTGGGCGGGCGGCATCGTGATCCATCGTTTTCACCTTATGCTGGTACCGCCGTTCGCGCCAGGGGTCACGATGGCGTTGCAGGCTTGGTTGTTTTCTGGTCTGCCGCCCGTACCCGGCGCATGGACTCGCCCGTGAGCTCGATGCGCAATGCCCGGTGAACGACGCGGTCGAGGATCGCGTCGGCGTAAGTGGCATCCCCGATTATCACAGAATGCCGCTGTTTTCAAACGGCTGATCACTGAAGTCTCGATCACCGAGCGACGCCATTCTCTTTTCGGTCAGCGGCTTGATGTCGCTCCCGAAGCGTCGTGCCGCGGTCCGGACTGGGTAACGGTGATCCTGCCCGATGGACGGCGTCGGCACGTGCGGCGGGCAGCGACCGACCTTGTTCCGGCCTCGACCGATGCACACGCGGTTTCCGATCGCGGCGATGCGCGCATTTCCGTGCGAACCCTGCTGCCCCTGGCCGAATGTCTGCGGGCGCTGTTGAGGATTTCCAGAGAGGAAGTCCCCGATGACCAGTCTCGCTCCCGCACCTCGGACCAGCCATCGATCCATTCCGCCACCGGACTGTCCGACGGCGTCCCGAACGCTGTGGTTGACCCTGCCCCCGGACGTGCGGCGGAGGATCGCCAGGGAATACGCCGCCATGATGGTCCGGATACGTGCGGCAAGTCACCCCGCAACTCCGGAGATGCCTCATGCTGATGGCGACGACCCCCGGTGAGGACAGAGTCACCACGGCGCATCGCGCCAAGCTGGCCTACATCTATGTGCGACAGTCATCGGTCGCCCAGGTTCGGCAGAACCAGGAGAGCACCGAGTTGCAGTATCGCCTGGTCGATCGCGCTCTTCAGCTGGGCTGGCCCCGGGAGCGGGTCCAGGTGATCGACGAGGATCTCGGGCGCTCGGGCGCGACCAGCGACGGCCGGCACGGCTTCCAGCGGCTGATCGCCGAGATCGGTCTCGGGCACGCCGGCCTCGTACTCAGCCTGGATGCGTCGCGTCTGGCCCGGAACAACAGGGACTGGTACCAGCTGGTGGAACTGTGCGCCCTGTTCGGCGTGCTGATCGCCGACGGCGAGCGCCTGTTCGATCCGGGCGCCTATCACGACCGGCTGCTGCTCGGGCTGTCCGGGATCATGAGCGAGGCGGAACTGCACCAGATCAAGGTTCGCCTGCATCAGGGCGAGCGTCAGAAGGCGGCTCGCGGGGAGTTGCGCCAAGCCTTGCCCGCCGGTCTGGCACAGGAACCGGGCGGTGCGATCATCCTCAATCCCGATGAGGAAGTGCAGGCGCGTCTCCATCTGGTCTTTCGCCTGTTTCATGACCTGGGAAGCGCCCACGCCGTTGTGCGATCCCTGCGGCGCGCCGGACTGGACCTGCCGATGCGGCCGTTGCGGGGGCCCGCGCCGCACACGGTGGTGTGGCAGCCGGCCGACGGCAGCCGGATGCGCAGCATCCTGAAGAACCCGGGGTATGCTGGGGCCTACGTCTACGGCCGGCACTGGCAGGATCCCGGTCGCCGGCGCTCCGGATCGCCGCGTAGCGGGACCGTGACGCGGGCTCCGGAGGATTGGCCGGTATGCCTGATCGACGCACACCCCGGCTACATCAGTTGGGAGGAGTTCATGGCCAACCGCAAACGGCTGTCGGACAACATCAACCGCTATGAAGCCAACCACCGGGGGGTGCCCCGCAAGGGCATGGCCCTGCTCCAGGGCATTGCCGTCTGCGGACGCTGCGGACGCCGGATGACCCTGGGGTATTCCGGCCCGCACGGCGAATACCCGGTCTATCGCTGCTGCGCCGACAAGAGCCAGCGGGGCGATCCAACCTGCCAGGAAGTCCGCGCCCTGCCGCTCGATGCCGAGGTCGAGCGCCTGGTCCTGGCGGCGCTGGCGCCTGATCAGGTGGCGTTGGCTGTCGCCGCCCTGGGCGAGATCGAAGAGGAGGCCCGCCTGCTGGAGCGGCAATGGGCGCTCAAGCGCGAGCGCGCCCGGTATGAGGCGGAACGCGCCCGCCGCCAGTACGACACGGTCGAACCGGAGAACCGGTTGGTCGCCCGGTCGCTGGAGCGGGGCTGGGAGGAACGACTACGCGCCGTCGAACAGGTCGAGGAGGAATACGAACGCTGGCGCCGGGAACAGCCGCTGGCACTGGACGATGCCGGCCGGGCCGAGATCCTGGCGCTCGGCGAGTGCGTCGATGACGTTTGGCACGCGCCGACGACGACCGCGGCGGATCGCAAACGCATCGTGCGCCTGGTCCTGCAAGAAGCCATCCTGGACCAGAAGCGGTCGCCCGGTCGCGTCCTGGTCCGCCTGGTCTGGCAGACCGGAGCGGTCAGCGATCACGATTTTCGGCGCACGGTGCACGCCTATGACAATTATGCCCAGGTCGAGGAACTGGAGAGCCGCGTGCGCGCCCTCAACGCGGCGGGCCGGATGGACGCCGAAATCGCTGCCGTCCTCAATGCCGAGGGTTTTCTGACGCCGCGCGGCACGACATTCGAACACGGGCTGATTCACATGCTGCGCAAGCGGTGGAGTATCCCGACCGTCAAGATCAACGGGATGGCTCCCAATCCGATGCGCTGGCCGGATGGATCCTACTCGGTACAGGGGGCCGCCGAGGCCCTCGGGATCACCGGCCAGACCATCTTCAAATGGTTGAAGAGGGGATGGCTTTCCGGCCATCAACTTGCCAAGGGCATGCCCTGGCAGATCACGCTCGATGACGAGCGGATCCCGGAACTTCGGGCCCTGGTTCGACACACCAGTCCATCACGGAGGAAGGCATCATGAAGTCGTTGGGTCTCCGATCGACCGGTGCCAGTTCGCCACGGGGATCTGGGTTGCCAGCACCGTGGCGGCACGGTCATGCCGGTCGTCGATCACTTCCATCAGGTCGAGCCGCTGAGCCGCGGTGAGCTCAGTCATGGCCCAGTCATCGATGATCAGCACCTCCAGGCGGGCCAGGCGGCGCAGGACACGGGCTAGCGAGCCATCGAGCCGGGCGGTCGCCAGATCATCGAGCAGGCGCGTCAGCCGGGTGTAGAAGACGCCGTAACCTTCCCGAGCCGCCTGGTTGCCCAGCGCACAGGCCAGGAACGTCTTGCCGATGCCGGTTGGGCCGGTCACCAGCAGCGGCTGGTGCTCGCGAACCCAGCGACAACTCGCCAGATCGCGGATCAGCGTGCGATCAAGGCCGCGCGGCGTGCGCCAGTCGAGATCCTCCAGGCAGGCGGTCTGGCGCAGCCGGGCCCGCTTCAGCCGGCTGGCCAGGGCGGTGTTGGCTCGCTCCGCCGTCTCGCGCTCGACCAGCAGGGCAAGCTGGTCGTCGAAGCTGAGCTGGTTGCGTTCGGGCTGGCGCTCGAGATCTTCCAGGCCGCGCGCCATGCCGTACAGCCGAAGCCGGCGCAGAGCCTCGTGGGTCGGATGCTTCATGCTCTCGGGTCTCCTTGTTCAGTTCCGGTAGTAAGAGGGGCCGTGCAGGTTGGCGTGCTCGCCCAAGCCGTCGGATGAGGCTGGCGGCGGACCGCCGGTGGTGAGCCAGCGCTGGACGTAGCGCCAGGATCGGACGTTGGCTTCCAGGGCGGCCTGACAGGCTTGTTCCAGCCGGTCGGCGCCATGAGCGCCGCCGAGCCGGAGCAGGCCGAGACCGGCACGCACCGCCTGCTCGCGATGTTCCGCCGCCGCCAAGATGCGCTCGAACAGCAGGGTTGCCGCCGAGCCGACCGCGGCGAACTCGCCCTGAAGGTGTTCCGGCGTGTAGCGGGCCACCGCGCGATGGGAGGCCGGCTGGTGAGCTTCCAGCGTCGTCCGGCTGCCGGCCGAAGCCCGGGGATGGCAGGCGATGCGCCGCCCACGTAGGAAGATGCTGATCAGGGCGGCGGTCGCGTGGACATCGACCGTCTTGCCGATCGCGGTGTAGGGCACCGAGTAGGCGGCGCCGTCGATCACGACATGGTAATCGGGCGCCAGCTTGTAGCGGCTCCAGGTTCCCGGAACGAAGCGGTCCGCCGGCAGCGGCCGCAGATGGGCACGCTCCCGCTCGGCCAGGATCCGCGCCCGGCAGCTGTCCTTGTCGCCGCTCAGCGGTGCTGCGTTCAGCATGGCCAGACGCTCCCGGATCGCGGCGTTGGCGGCGTCGAGGCTGACGAAGACGGTGTCGCGGATCGGCGCCAGCACGCGCCGCTCGACCTGCAGAACGGCATTCTCGACTGCTGCCTTGTCCCTCGGCTGACGCACCCGCGTCGGGACGACGGCGACCCGGTAGTGCTGGGCAAAGTCGTGGTAGCCGGGGTTGACGGTGGGATCGTAGAACGAGGCGTGGCTGACGCCGACCTTGAGATTGTCGGGCACCAGGCGGGCCGGAACACCGCCCAGGTGCTCCAGCAGCCGGACGTGGGAGGCCAGCCAGTCCTCCGACCGCTGCGTCCAGGTCGCTTCGGCGTAGATGTAGCCGGAGTACGGCAGGCAGGCGACGAAGATCTGCGCCGGGCGGAAATCGGCGCCGATCCCGATCATCAGGGTCATGCCGGCGTAATCGACTTCCAGCGCGTCGCCCGGCAGATGGTCGCGCCGCATCCGGGGAACCGCCCGGGCGGCCTGCCAGTTGTAAGTGCCGGGTGAATACTCCTCAGATGTGGCGGATGAACATTCCCCAGGCTGACGCAACGGCACGGTTCCGGAGCAGACGCCCTGGAGCCGTGTAGCCGCCCCTGGCTCATAATCCCCTCAGTCGATTGAGGGAGAGCGTGGGTGGTCACACTTGGGGAACTCGTCATGATTCTTGATCTCGCCCGCCAGGGTTTAAGCGTGTCGGCAATCGCGCGCCGAACCGGCCTGGATCGCAAGACCATCCGCAAGTACATCGCCAAGGGTCTGGAACCGCCCGCCTACACGCCACGCCCGCCCCGGCAGACTCTTGTCGGTCCCTTTGAACCTTATCTGCGGGAGCGTCTCCAGACGTTCCCGGAACTCAGCGCCCGGCGCCTGCTCCGGGATATCCGCACCCTCGGCTATCAGGGCGGCAGCCCGTAGATCCGCCGCTCGATGCGGTACAGCGCGGCAATCTGCTTCACGCCCTCGCCAGCAACCGGCGAGCCCTTGGCGCGCACCAGATCGACCAGCTTGCGGCGGGCGTGGCCAAGGCAGCCGGCCTCAACCATGGCACCACCCCGGTACAGGTGATCGAAGCCGGAGAAGGCATCGGCCTGCAGGGTGCCCTTGAAGCCAGCCAGGTGCTGGCCCGGATGCTTGCCAGCGCGTCCGGCGGAGAAGCGGAACACCGCGATCGACGGTTCGATGCCGCCGCGCGGCCGGGTGTCGTCGGCATAGACCCAGAAGCGGCCGTCGTGAGTGCCGGAACGGCCCGGATTGAGAACGGTCACCGGCGTGTCGTCGGCATGGATCTTGGTCCGCCGGAGCAGCAGCTCGAGCAAGCGGTCGGCAATCGGCGCCAGATCGCGCGCGGCCGCCTCGACCCAGCCGTACAGGGTGGTGGTGGCGAGCAGCACGCCGAACCGGGCGTAGTGCGCCGCCTGCCGGTGCAGCGGCATGTGGTTGAGGTACTTGGCGATGACGACCTGGGCGATGGTGCCGGCGGTGGGCAGGCCACGCTCGATCGGCCGGTCGTCAGGAGCCGGAGCCTGGGCCAGTTCACCGCAGGTCCTGCAGGCGAACTTGGGCCGGACCGTGACATGAACCTCGGCATGGGCCGGCACGAGGTGGAGCTGTTTGCTCTCGTCCTGGCCGATCCGGGCCATCTCCCGGCTGCAGCACGGGCACTGCGTGCTGGCGGGCAGGATCTCGCGGGTCACCCGCGGCAGACTGTCGGGCAGAGGACGCCGACCCCCGCGGCTGCGGCGGTGCCGTCCGGTCGTGTCCTCGCCCGAGGGTTCCGCCTCGCCAGGATCGGCCGGGGCAGGTGCTGCCGTGTCGAGCAGGCTGAACTGATCCGGGCTCATCTTCTCCGAGGAACGGCCGAAGATCCTGTGGCGCAGAACCGCCAGGAACGTCTCCAGTCGTTCGTTCTCGCGCGTCAGCACCGCAACCCGACGTTCCAGCACGGCGATCCGCTCGAGCGGATCATCCTTCGGGTTCGCAGGATTGCTGTCGCGCTGGTCATCTTTCATGTAAAGAAAGTATCCGCGCCGGCCCTCCTGGTAAACAGCGGCAGAAGCAGTAACATAGAAGTAATGCAGGCTTCTGTTCAGACGATAAGCAGGGGCTTCGCGATGGGTTTTGTCTTGGCTGATCGCCAGTCCAGACCGTCAACGAGCAGCGACATCTGGGCACGGCTGATCGTCACGATGCCATCCGCCGGGCTTGGCCAGATGAACTTTCCCTCGGTCAGGCGTTTCTGCATCAGCAGAAAGCCGGTGGTGTCGTACATTAGAACCTTGATCGTGTGCGCCGAACGCCCTCGGAAAACGAAAAGATGGCCACTGAAGGGATCCTGGAGCAGCACTGTCTGAATCTGTGCGGCAAGGCCGTCGATGCCACGGCGCAGGTCGGTCCGACCCGCCGCCAGATAGACACGCACGCCATCCGGCAGCCCGATCACGAACGCCTCTCGACGACGTCGAGCAGCCGGCCCAGGGTCACGGCGTCGAAGCCACGCCCAACCCGAAGGACGCTGCCCCCCTTCAGAACCAGTTCGATCCGGTCATCCCACGGCTCCGAAACACTCACCGCCGGTTCGGCGACATGGACCGCCAGAAACGTCGCCACGGTCTCCGATCCGGCCGATGATGTCAGGGCATCGGCGGCCTGCGCTTTGAGCCGGGAGTTCCAGTAGCCCAACGTGCCTGCCTTCAGCCCATGACGCTCGCTGTACAGCCGCAGCGACAGGCCGCTGCTCTTCCAGCCCGCCACGTGATCCCGCCAGAACTGCTCACGGTCTCCCAAGTGCCCGCCATCGGCCATCGCAGCCTCCATCGATTTCCTGTCACCAGGAAAGCTCGGCTTCAACAGACCGGCGGAAAAGGTGCCTTCGTCGCTGGTTTACGGCCAAGCTGCAAAACCGGTCCCTTGCCACGTCCTTCTCCCCCACCTGTACCGGACAGGGCTAACCGGTGGTCGCCGGGAGGCGTCCCGCTTCGTCCTTGACCTCTTCCGGGGCGACCGGCGCGTCGTCAAGGGACTGGTTGCGGCCGACATGGTCGAACAGGCCGTATACCCTCTCGATAGCTGCTTCCCAAGTGATTTCGGACGCGCGCCTTGCCGCACCGCGGCCCAGCTCCGCACGGGCGGCCGGATCCGCCGCCAGCTTCGTCAGGGCGTCAGCCAGTCTGAAGATCACCGTCTCCTGGGAGGCACCCGCCGTCTTCACGATGATGCCCGAGGCCCCGTCCATGATCGCAGCCGGCCCGCCGAGATCCAGACACACCACTGGCAGCCCCTTAGCGATCGCTTCGAGAATGACGTTGCCGCTGGAATCGTGAAGGCTGGGGAACAGCAGAACGTCCTGTGAGCAATAGAAATGCTGCAACTCGTCCCATGGCATGAAATCGATCCAGACCACGTGGTCCGCGATGCCGAGCTTTGTGGCGAGGCGTTGGCAGGCGTCCCTGACCGGCCCCGTACCGACCATGGTCAGCTTGCCCCGACCACCTCCGGTGACGAACCGATGGAACGCGCTGACCGCCAAGTGGGGCCCCTTCCAGTGCAGCATTCTCGCCACGAAGGCCATGTTCAGGAAATCGGTGTCCGGATATTCGGTCTTGCGGAGGGTGGAATGCGGCAGGCCAATCTCAAGCGAGGTCAGTGCCTTGTGTCGATACGCCTTGGGAATTACGACAAGCGAGTCGCCGGTCTTCAGGTAGATCTGATCAGCCATACGGTACGTATGACGCAGCCACGGGGTGACGCTGATGGAGGCATTGCTGATGTCCCTCGCCGCTTCGACCAGCCAGCCGCGCACCGTATAGCCTTTGCGGAGCGCGAAGGGAGCCCGCTCCCCGCCGCCGATTGGGCCTAGAATGAACGGGATGCCGAGCCGTCCCATGAAGCTCGGGATCCTGACGCCGCCATAGGTGATGTGATGGACCAGATCGAACCGCTCGGCCCGGTGCAATTCCTCGGCATGTCGTGCCGCCAGCCATTGCCACAACGGATAATACACCAGTGATTCGACAGTCGAGTGCCCGTCGAAGAAATCTGCCTTGAACAATGCATCGATCGGATCGAAGTAGTGGAACTTCAAATTGCGACGATCGGAGTGACGCCCCAGTTCCTGTTCGATCGCCGGGCGGTGGCGAGGATGTGTCAGGACACTCACTGCGTGCCCCCTGTCGGCAATGCCCAGCGCCCAATTCCAGCCAACCCCGCATTCTGAACCGCGGTTGGGTTCGCAAGCAAACGCCGAAAGCAACACTTTCACTGGGGAGCCCCTTTTGCTGAGCATGCTTAGCATGGGGGGATACTAAAGATTTGACTCTCCTTGCCTCAAGCGTTTGATGGGGTTGCCACGTCCGAACTCCTGGAATCGCTTCGGCCCGACCCGTCAGATGGGATATGGCAATACTAGTGGCTCTGCACAGGTGATTGCTCACGGGATTGGCAAAAAGGGTTGCGCTGGGGTTCGCAATATGAGTCAACGTATGGATGGAGAAGCCGCGGCATTACCGCCTGAGTGAGGCTGAGAAGGACGCCCTGCTGGTCGAGCAGGCGGCGCTGATCGAGCGTCTGGCGGTGCGGGATGCGGAACTTGAGGCCCTGGTCGGGAAGCCGCGGAAGACGTCGGCCAATTCGCACATTCCGCCGTCCAAGGATGGCCCCGGCGGTTCGTCCCGCAAGGCGAACGCCAAACGCCGGCGCGAACCGCGGTCCTCCCGCCCCGGAGTGTCGCGCCCGCTGGCCGATGATCCGGACCGGACCGAGCGCTGCCTGGCGGAAGCCTGCCCGCATTGCGGGACGGCGGCGCCCGAGACCGCCCAGCGGTGTCGTCACCGCTACGACCACATCGATCTGCCCGAGGTCCGATCGGTGGTCACACGGGTCGAGCTGTTCGGCGGCGGGCACCCCGTTCGGTCCCGGCATCCGGGCACTGCTGGCCTATCTTCACCATAGCCATCATGTCGGTTTCGAGCGGCTCTCGCGGATGCTGACGGAACTGTTCGGACTGAGTGATCGCCGCGTGCCGGCGACCAACAACGGCAGCGAGCAGGAAATCTGCCCGTCCGTGGTCTTCCGCAAGGTCACCTACGGCTTCCGATCCGACTGGGGACCGGCCATCCATGCAGGCTATCGCTCCGTCACCGGAACGGCGGCCCGGCAAGGTCAATCCGCCTGGACCGCCATCCGCGACCTCGTCGGCGGATCCCTCACCGTCACCTGACTGCTCATAACCTGCCAATACCGTGAGCAATTACTGCGCACCTTCAAGCGCTTCAATGACCCGGCCTTCGCCGCCAAGGTTGAGGACATCGTCGGCCTCTACATGAACCCGCCATGCCATGCGATCGTGCTGTCCATCGACGAGAAGACGCAGATCCAGGCGCTCGACCGCACTCAGCCGGGGCTGCCGCTGAAGCCCGGCAAGTGCGGGACCATGACCCACGATTACAAGCGCAACGGCATGACGACCTGGTTCGCCACTCTCAACATCCTCGACGGCACCGTCCGAAACCAACCTCAGGAAAATCGCCCGGCTCCCTGCACCTTCTGAATGAGTCAGTGCAGTATGGACACAGGCGACCGTGTTGAGCGGTTGCCGCGAAGGAACGTCCGCCCTACCGGCTGGCGGCCAGCATCGAAGGCCGCCAGCCGTTCAGGTCAGTGGGCGCGGCAGAGGGTTACAGGGCAAAGCAGCTGACGTCGAGTGACACCGTGCCAGCCAACTCGACCTGGAAATCGGCGGTTCCGTCACCGTTGACATCCCCCTGCACGATTGTATTTCCGGACTGGGTGAGCACATTCAATTGCCCGGCGACGCCGGAGAAGCCCTTGGTGCCGATGAAGCTGAATGCCTGGTTGCCGGATACCAGGACGTTGGCGTCAATACCGTTCAGGTCGATCTTGTCACCCTGAGCCTTGGAGAAGTCCATGATGACATCGCGCAGGTTGGCGGTGGGCCTGCTGTGACTCGTGGCCGCCAGGACGAAGGTATCGGCTCCAGCCGCGCCCGTCAGCACATCCTTGCCATCGCCGCCGACCAGCAGATCGTTACCATCGCCTCCGAAAAGCTTGTCGTTACCCGTGCCGCCGTACAGTTTGTCCGCACCGCCATTGCCATACAAGGTATCGTTGCCGCTCCGTCCACTGACAGTGTTGGCGGCGCCGTTTCCGAATATTACGTTGTTTCCCGAATTCCCGCTGCCGTTGATCGCGGCGGTGCCGGTCAGCGTCAGATTGTCCTGCCCCGATACTAACGTGTAGCTCTGGTCCTTGGCCACGGTCACGCCCGAGGTCTGGCCGAAAACGGACCCGACCGGCTGAGATGCGGAGGCATCGGAGATCGTATAGGTTGCCTTGTTTCCCGTGGCATGCAGCACCCAATCGTCTTCGTAGGACTTGCCGTTGAAGGTGGCTCGGTCGACATACAGGTTCCGGTCGGCGTTAGCGCTGCCGCCGTAAAGGTCGTTCAGGAAGGTCGCGACCACGGTCTTCGTGCCGGACCCGAAGTCGCCCTTCAGGACCAGATCCTGCCATTGGCCCAAAGCATGGGAGGCGCTGGTCGTGTGGATGCCCCCCACCTGCTTGCCGTTGACCGTCACCGTGAACTGCGCATGCCCGAGATAGGCATCCTCCGAGATCCGCAGGATCAGCGTGTCGGGACCGTTGGACTGAATCGGGTCAGGCGCGCTTGTGCCGCCCGTACCGCCGGTGCTGCCCGTGCTGCCCGTGCTGCCCGTGCTGCCGCCTCGTCCAGCCGCCGGCGGAGCCGAGGTCGTGTTCTGGTGGCCGGCCCACCCGCTGACCGAATTGCCGTCGACGATGTTCGTTCCCACCCACTGGTGATTTGCGAAGCCGCCTACCTCCCCGTAGAGACTGTTGACCTTGATAAAGGTGTTGTTCGCGATGCTCGTACCGGGAGCGTCCGAAATGCCTATTCCATAGGTGACATTCTCGAAGCGGTTATGCTCCAGCGTGGTGTCTCGGTTGTCGATTTCGACCGCCCAGTAGATGTTCTTGAAGTCGTTGTTCTGGATCGACGTCCGGGAGCCGTCAAAGGTTCCGCCGACAAGCGAGACCATCGGCTCCTTGAGAGCCCCGCCGGGATATTGTGAATTGTCGAAACTGTTTCCGTCGACATGAAGCCCGTTGATACCGGCCGCATTATAGATGCCGGTTTTCTTGGCCTGCTCGGCCTGCTGAACCTCAATGGCCATGCGTTGGATGCCGGAGAATTTATTCTGGGAAATGATGACGGAACTCTGGGCTTCCGTCGAATTGTTGATATAGGAGACGCCCTGGTGAACGTCATTGAACGTATTGTTCACGACCTTCAGGTTGCTGGTTTGGTATATGTAAACCGCTCCGTCAAGACCCAAGTGCTTGAAGGTGTTGTTCCGCACGGTAAGGTTATCGGCGTTGTCTCCGAGGATGGCACCGGCCCAGCCGCTGCCTTTCGTAGTGCCGCCTTCGAAGGTCAGGCCCTCGATGGTCGCGTTCTTCACGTTGGAAACATTAAACATGGTGCCATTGTGATTTAACTTGAGCGATGCTCCCGCCTCGCCCCGATACACCACGTCCGATTTAAGACTGACACTTCGGCTGATCCCATGGGATCCAGCCGTGAAAATCACTGTGTCGCCAGCGTTGGCGCTATTGATAAGGGACTGGATATCATTGCCAGGGCGAATATAAATATTAGACATCTGCTCATTCTCCTCTCGAATACTGCTCACTTGAGTGAGCTAGATAATGCTGGCTTTTCAGCAAGACTGTAGGGGAATCGTTAAAGGGAAATGAAGACGAAATCCGGATAACATGCGATCTGATTATTATCACACGAAAGTCAGATTGATTTCACTGTGCTATCGGCCTTTCTCGACATTGTTTTACATAATGAGTTTCTGAAAGTTTTCATTAACGTATGACGAAGGTTATACTCACAGCAGAACCTCGTTGCGTCCTGCCTTGTCGTACTCCAGCCTTGTTATTCCCAGATAATCCAGCCTCATTGTTCATCAACCACCTGAGGCAACGCCTCGGGGCGATGATCCGGAAATCGGCTGTTCCGCGGGTCTGACCTTGCCTCGCCAGACCGGACCGGGTGGTAAGCTTACGAACCACCTGGAGGAAGGGTATGACGAAGAAGACGCGCCGCCGGTACACGGCGGAGTTCAAGGCAGCGGCGGTTGCCCGGCTGGATGAGCCCGGCGAGACACTGAGCAGTGTCGCCGAGGCGCTCGGTGTGGCGGCGACGCAGGTGAAGACTTGGCGGCTGGAACAGAACAGCAGGCCGCCGGGTCGGCGGAGGCGGTCGCGCGGCGCCGGGCGGAGATGAAAGCGAAGCTCGCCTTCATCTCCGCCCACGGCTCCACGTATTCGATCCGCCTGCTGTGCGCTGTTCTGGGAGTGGCGCGCAGCTGGTTCCATGACTAGCAGGCCGGTGATCCGGCCAGAGCGTCGCTTTTCACACAAGCGATAACTGTCGCCCAGAGGAACGACATGTTGTCTCCGTGCCGTCCATCCTTCACCCCCGCTACGTCGTCAGGGGACCCTTTCCTCGTGTCGTCCAGGGAGGATTTTCTCACGTTGCCTGACATCGCCGCGTCGGGTATCCCCCCTCGCCTGGAGATCAGCGGACTCCTCATTGCTGTGCATGCCGGCCGGGATCTGACGGAGCGCCAGCTGGATGAGGAGGAGCAGCAGCGCCCAGGCATAAACCGATCCAAAGGTGGCCTGTTGCCAAACCGGAGCTGTCATGAACCGGTCGAGCAGAACCGGTACCGGGATGATCAGCAGAATAGCGGCGATGATCAGGGCCGGGCTCGGCGGCATCCGGAAGAACAGGGGCAGCAGAAACAGGGTGTAGTGGATCCAGGCCAGCGGCGATGCCAGCAGGGCGCCAAGCAGTCCCAAGGCGCTGGCCTTCAAGGGATCCGGCCGGCTTCGCAGAGCCCAGGCGGCCAATCCGGCGAGCAGGACCAGGCTGACCAGCAGGCCGGCCGTGCCGAGCCCGAAGCGCAGGAACAGCCCGGGCAGCGAGGCGTTGGTGAGGAAAACGCCGCGGCTGGCATCCTGCGAAATCACATCGAACCAGAGGCGGTAGATGCCGGGTCCGTACAACAGTGCCGGAACCGCCGTCAGCACCGCTGCGCAGCCACCTGCGGCGAGGGCCGCGCGGAAATGGCCTGCCAGGAAAAGCAGGCCGGGCCAGACCAGGAAGTTCGGCTTGACCGCAACCACGATTCCGATCAGCAGCCCCGCCGCCACCGGGCGGTTCCGCTCCAGCAGCAACCACGCCCCGGTCGCGGCGAGCGCCAGGGGTACATAGATCTGGCCGAGCACCAACGTGTCCCAGAAGCCCGCCGCCGCGAACGCGGCCAACGCCGGTATCACCGGCGACTCGAGCCGGTGGTGCCGCACCAGCAGGGTGACGAGCGCCGCGTAGGCGACCACGGTGACGGCCCACCAGAGTCGGAAAGCCTCCCCCGGATCGAGCTGCGAGAGCGGCTGGAACAGCAGCAACGAGACCGGCGGGTTCAGGTTCTGGTTCCAGCTCTCGAAGCCCGGCAGTTCCACGCGGAAGGTCAGTCCCGGATAAATCCCATAGGGATCGAGCCCCTCGGCCGCGGCGCGCCCCGACCCCATGAAGGAGCCGAAATCCCACAGCAGCGGGCCCGGCAGGGATCTCTGGAGTTGCCAGACGATCAGTCCTGTCAGGCCGGCCGCCAGCAGGGCGGCAAAGCATGCGGAAACCTGCCGGCCCAATCCCTTGCGTCGCGACGTCATGTGCTGCTCCGAGCTGTCTCGATCTCCTCGTCCCCAGGCCTTCGCTCGCCGGGCGGCAGCAGGCGCATCAGGGCATGGTCGGATCCGCAGGCAACGACGCGAACAGGAAGCCACCGGGGCCAGTCTTCGCAGGCGCGGTTGAAGACAATGATGTAGATACCGGGGCTGTGCTCACGGCCGTGGCCTGGGCGCTGTGCAGCACCTCGTCCACACGATGGACGAACATGCGCAGTTGGTCATTGGTCTCAGCCCGCGCGATCGGGTTCTGGGCGAGGGGCAGCAGGCTCTCGTCGGCAGGGGTAAAGACCAGGGGGTTCTGACCCTTCCGGGCGAAGATGTTGACGACCACGGCATTCCGGTGGACGGTAGCATACGCGGCCGTGTGCTCGTGCGCGGGCTTGGCGCGCCGGGTCGTGAACCAGTCACCCAACTCGAAGGGCGCCGCCTCCGCCGGGATCAGGATCGCGCCGGCGGGCAATTGATCCAGTGACTGCTTGACGGCGGCGAAGCTCCGGTCCTGCTCCGCCCAGTCCTGTGCCATCAGGATGCCGCGCGCGCCTACCACCAGAACCAGTCCGGCGCCGAACGCCAGCGCCAGCCGGGGAGCGGGCCGGGCGGGCATCAGGCCGGCGACCAGAACGAGGACGGCGGGAACGGCGATGCGCGAGTCCAGGAAGTAGGACCCCATGGCCGAGTAAGGAAGCGCCAGGACCAGCAAAAGGTAGATCGCAGACAGCTCGCCGAGACCGCGGTGCAGCGTAACGCGCCGGCTCACCAGAAGAATCACGATCGTAGCACAGGCCGCCGCCAGGGTCGCGACGTCCATGACCGTGTTGCCGGTGGACAGCAGGCGCGTGAAAGGCGAAAATTTCTGCCAGGCGGTAAAACCGAACCGAAGGTCAAGAGGCAGGCCATTTGCAGGGCTGCCGATCAGGTAGAACGCGAATGCCGGGGCGAAGACTGAAGCGGAAACGGTAAGGCGTCGTGCGGCCGAGACCGCCCCCATGGACAGACATTTCCACGTGCGGCCCAGCTCCAGCACGGCAATGCCGACGGCGAAAAGACCGAATGCCACCATGTGCGCCAGAAGCATCATCAGGCCGAATACGGCACCCGCCGCAAGCTGATTCCTGCGCGATACTCGCTCAAGATGGATCCAGGCGGCCAGCCCCCAGAACAGCAGTCCCAACCCCAGTGCATAGTTTAGGAATCCCCAGACCATCACCTCGTTCCAAACCAGTGCGGCTGCTAGCAAAGGCCATATGGAAAAGCCGCCCGCCGCCGCGGCACCCAGCGCCAGCGTCCCTGTGACGATCAGGATCAGCAGCAGGATCAGCAGTACTTTGCCTGCCGCCTCGATCCCGAGCAGTGGCTCAAGGGCCAGAAGCAGCAGATCCGACAGGACGTTCGGCACAAGCAAGCTGTCGGGGGCGAAATTGGCCGCGAAGGCGGGGATCGATTCGAGGTGGGCCAGGATGTGGACCCGTGCCAGATGATTCGGATAGTCGAAGATCGGCGGAGTGTCAGCCAGCAGCAGCGGCAATGCTGCAAGGCCGATGAGCAGGAGGCCAAGCGCCACCAAATGCCCAGTGGTTGGCTTGATGGAGCCGCGCGGGCAGGATCCCGCTCCTTGTGCCTGGTCAGTCACCTGCACTCCGCTTGATCGTTGAGGAGGGTTCATGAGGGATTTCCGGGCGACAGCCCAACATGCCGGCTCGTGCGGATTGGAGAGACGCGACCAGCATTTCGCATTATGTCGCCCCGGAACCAGGTTGGCGGCAACACACAACTGCGCCGGGCATACCGATGCCGGATCGACGGTACTTTCCGTGATCGTCGCCGTGTCTTGCGCGATGACACCTGATGGGGAAATGCGGTGGGTGGGATCAGTCCGCGGTTTTCGCGAACCTCGAGTTTCTCATTCCCGCGGATTAGCGGGCGGCCTCATGCATTCGGACCGATCGGTGCCGGGTGCACAGGGAACATCGGCCCCTTCGTTGCGATCCATGGTCGTCGAGGACGGTGCGCCGGGCGTCGGTCTTGCTTGGGAGGGACAATTCGCATCATTGTCCTGGGCACAGGCGCCGGCAAGAAGAGGTAGGCCAGAGTGGTGGTGAGTAGCATTGGATGCATATCTCTGCTCCTTTATGATTGCCGGTATTCCCGATGCCGTGTGGATGATCCGACACTGTTGATACTCAACACTACCGTGGATGGTACTGGTTGCAAAAACATCCAAGAACGAGTCTATCGCTAAGTCAATCCCGGGCCGCAATGGTCCGATCGAAGTGTCAGAGGCAGATTTTAAACCAGCGACTTGGTTTCCCAAGAGGCACGGCTCACGTTCTCTATTGAGCAGCATCATGGACGCTGACCTCGTACTTGGCCTACTCTTCTGTAGATTGATATTTGATCGAGGATTTTCCTGGCGTTTTGCTCCTTCGGTGATATTTTGAGGTGATCTGCATAATCAACCGATCCTCCAGGTAATAGACATCCCGACCGGCGATTTGGTTCCATGCCCATCGGATCGCGATACAGTTACTCACGCTCTTCCGACGCGCAGCCGGTCTCAGGACTGCAAATCGGCGTTTGCCAGAGAAGGTCGTCATATCAGGCAAAGGAGCATGACCTTGCCCTCGAACAGTATACGCGGTTCCATTCCGGAAAAGACGGTGCGCATCTCGGTATGCTTCGGTGACAGGTTGTTCGTCTTGGACCTGCCGTCGGACAGCATCGCGCAGGTGCTGGTCGATTTCGAGGAGTTCGTCGGGCCGGCACTGCCGCTCCGCCGAGCCCGCGGGAAATGGTTTGCCGCGAACGGCGTCAGCGCGGTTGCCAACTTCGCCGCGCAGGACGGGGACAGCCACACGGTATCGGCGGCAGTGCTGTGGTTGTTTCTGTTTCAGCCCGGCGCGGCGGAACGGGATCGCACCGACGCGCGTCTGGCAGACATGATCGAGCGGGATGGCGGCGCCTGGCTGGTCGCGACGACCGACTCCGTGGGCGTCGAATGGACTTTCTCTCTCTACTCGGCCAAATCCTCTCTCCGAGGTGGAGCGGGTAATCCGCCGATCCATGCCATTCGGAAATCTGCCGAAATCACGCTTCATTGAATGTCTCTGAGAACAGGACCGATGGAAGCGGACAGGCTTCGCCCGGCCGTGAAAGCAGCGAGACAGACATTCACCGGACCGTGATCGCAGTGAAACGTTCAGTGTTTTCCGGAGGCCGGCTGGGTGAGTCATGCCGCCATGGCGATGTGCCCGGTTGGGCATCTTCGGCCTTGCAGAGGCCGTTGACCGTCTCGGCCAAGGCATTTTACCGTCTCTGGCGTTAGCTGAAGCTCCGTAGTGTCGCCGACGCTGCCGACCGACGGCTCGACGCCGGCCTCGCTCAGACGTTCGGTGTACTTCGTAGCAACATATTGCGACCCCCGATGTATTGCGACCCCCGATCGCCGTGGCGGATGAGGATCGGTCCGCCAGGCGGCATGGAAGTGATGGGTGGACGGGGGGCGGTGCTCGTCGATGAACGCGATCCACTGCGAGGCGTGCTCCCCTTCGTGCTCGAACACCATGCGCACTGCGCGCTCGCGCACCTCAGGGGAGTATTCGGGTGATATTCTGCTTCGGCATGACGGCCCCATCTTCGCCGGAAATGGGGCCTCCGGTAAACCCGACCGCGGTTCAGAGAATTATTTTCCGGGTCCACTCGTCCAGACTGTTCGGGTATCCCCGTTCTTCTCATGTGCATCGATCTTGACGTCGTGCCCCAATTCGCCGACCCGGATGCCGTCTTTCAATGCGCTATGACATGCCTCGCCACGGCTGGCGAACTCGCCATTGTGCTTGCCACTGGAGCTGACTGTCCAATAGCCTCGGTATTTCTCTACCAAGTATTTGATATGGGCTATCGCGCTCATGGTTCCCGCCTTACGCTAGATTGTTTGAACATATAGAAGCAAGATCTTATTATAGATGGCACATCCATGAAATAAATGCAACAAGTTTTATTTAAGCAAGTGAGTTTGGAATTATCTATCATGCATTTTTATTTTGATTATATCGAGAAAATATTGCCGGATTAGCGCTTAAGGTCGGGTGGAGCTGGCTCTGGAAATTTGAACGGCAAGATAAGTGAAGCTTCTGCCTGAAAGCGGCCAGTATGTGTGCCGCACAGGAGAAACCATGAGGAGCCGACCGCGCCGGAACTACACACCGGCATTCAAGGCGAAGGTGGCTTTGGCGCGCGGTCCGGCGACAAGGCCTCCGGCCTTTCGAGCAGGCTCGGCAGGCGCGCCTCGGCGTTGCGGACACGGCTGCGTGCATCCAGCGTGCGTCGGGCCGAAAGGCGCAGGACCGTCTGGCCCTCAAGGCGCAACGTTGCGCGCTCCCCCTGGGCTTCCGCCACGCTGAACGTCGCCACCAGCAGAACCATGACCAGTCAGGCGGTTTTCAGCACAGACCCGCAGCCTCGACCGTCCCATCCGACGCAGGGCATTCCGGTCACCGCATCCAACTTCGGCGCCCCGCGGTCGGCGCCCGACCGGCCACCAGGAGCCAGACTATCAGCAAACCCGAACCACCACCGGCCGCCAGCCATCCTGCTGTCTGTCCGGGCGGCTCGAACCGGACCCGCAGTTCGCCGGATGCATTTTCGGGCAAAACCACCGATACCAGCACACCCAGATAGCTCTCGACCGGCAACGGCTGGCCATCCAGCTCGGCGCGATAGCCGGGATAGGCCGCGCGGGCGAAGATCAGCCGCCCCCGCGATAGGCGGAGCCGGCCCTCAGGACATGACTTTCCTCCATGTCGGAAACGATCAGCGTCCGGTCCACCGTGACGCCGGGTGGCAGCCATGACAGGTGCCCTTGCTGTGATGGAAGCGGCTCGGAACGCCGGAATTCCGTCATGAAGCGCCCTTTCCCTGCCATGAGCCACTGGTCCGGTTTATGATCCAGGAAGGCACTGAGGTGATCGTCCTGACTGACGATGATCCGGTCGATGCGGGCCAGGTCCGCCAGATCCAGGCCGGTTTCCGCGTCATGCCGGAACAGTTCGGCGGCGGCATCCGGGCAGGTCCAGCCGAACAGCCCCATGCACAGGCGTTCCGCCAGGCCCCTGGGCGATATGGGCGAATAGCCGTTGATCATTTCTCCACCCTGCAACAGGAATGCGTTGCCGGATGTCGCCTCCTCCATGACGTCCGTTCTCTCCCGGTACACATAGCCGGTCAACTGCAGGGATCGCCCCCCTGGCGTCACTTCATCACTCACGGCGTACGGCGTGCGCTCCGGGAGAGCCATTTTGCCGAGAATGTTGTTGTGGGGCCAGGCGACATGCGTTGCAATCGTGAAGCACAGCGAGGACGCGATCAGGAAAGCACCGACTGTTCTCCCGTGCCTCCATGTCATGACCGGCAGAACGAGAGAGAAGCCGAGGTGCAGGATGAAGAACGTGGCATGGGTGCGCCAGAGGTCAGGCTGCTGCTGCATCGATAGAGCGAACATGACGAAGCTCAGCGTGGCCAGGGCGAGGCAGATGCCGGTTCCGGTTCCGGTCCCGGTTCGGTTTGGAACATGCGTCATGGTCCGGTCGAGGACGACCAGGCAGGTCAGCACCAGGCAGAGATGAAACCAGGGAAGGTACCGGAACGGGTAGCGGAATGAGCCGAGCTGATCGGGTCCCTGGGCCAGGACGGCGAAACACAGCGTTGCTCCGAAGGGCAGCAGCAAGGCCGGCCAGGACAGGGTGCGACGTTCGAGGCCGATCAGGAGAACCGGCAGGGCGAACCAGGCAGTGAAATAGATCGGCGGCGTTACCGGCCGGAAGCCGGGGTAGGTGTTGAGCAGGCCGACATGCGACGGAAAGGAGAATTTCAGGAGATCACCCAGCAGGGCCGTGTTGAAACCCCCGTTGGAGATGCCCTGGGGCCGTACCGAGTCCGCGACCAACGCTGCCACGGGCAGGATCGCCGGCAGCGACATGAGCGCGCCGCACACGACCGATACCCCCAGCGCCACGACTGGCATGAAGGTACGGGTCCTGTACCAGCGCTCACCGGCAAGAACGCTGCCCCACACGGCGATCGCGATCGCCGCCTGCGGAAATCCGGAAGTCAGGGTCAGGTAGATCGCTGCGGCGGCCGAGACCACGTGGCGCGGTCGTGCCACCGCCTTGATGAGAAAGAACATCGCCCAGGCGGACCAGGCAAAGGCCACCAGATGCGATATCCAGGATGCGGCGAACCAGTATACCAGCATGTTGTTGGTCGAGCCCACCAGGGCCGCCACGAGGGCCAGATCATCCCGCAGGCCGATTGCCCGGGCCAGGAAGAAGATCCCGAGCGAGCAGACGGCGAGGTGGAAAACCGAATAGAAGAATGCCGCGGCCGCAGGATCCGCGATCCAGTGGATGATCCAGTACAGCAGCAGGGATACCGGATTGTAGAGGGCGTACTGGTACTCCCCGACGAGATTGCCGCCGAACCAGGATTTGAGGCTGATCGCCGGCCAGGTGCCTTGCGCCAGCTGCCCGCCGATCTCCAGGAACATCGGCATGAAATAATGCTGCATGTCGTCGCGAAAGAAGAACCCGGGCTCCGCCAGTTCCGCGATGACGCCGCCCACGATAGCCAGCAGGACGGCGAAAATCGCCATGACGGGGGTGGAGAGGCTGCGGGAGCCGGCCCACTCCGGCAGCCTGACGATGTCCTGGTGCGCCATGACCGGTTCACCTCATCCCGTCGTCTGCGAGGCTAGGCCCGGTCATCACGAGCGGCCCCATTCGCGCGCGATGACGCTGCATGCTCACTCCCGCAGCCGGAAGCTCCAGAGAGCATTGATGAGGTAGCTGGCGGGTGGATAGATGAGGGCGACCGAGAGTGCCGCGATGTGGTGATCGACACGCAGCAGATCGGTCAGCGCGAGACTCAGCACCGTGGTCAGCGCCAGGAGAATGCCGGAGCAGGTCAGGAAACGCCGCAGATGGCGTTCGTGCCCGCTGGTCAGCCTGAACGTGAAGCGGTGATGACCAGCGTAGGAGAACGCCGTGGCCACGAGGAGCGCCAGCACATGCGCCGCGGTCGGAGCCATGCCGGTCCGTTCGCCTGCAAGCCCGATGCTGATCAGGAGATAAACCAGCGTGGCGCTGCCCCCGACCAGCGCGAACCGGAACGCGCTGCCAAGGGACAACGCATGGTACCACCCGGGCCTGCGGCGGGATTCCCGCCATCTCACGGTGCCGTCCAGATCGCGACGACGGTCTTGCCGAGGCTCCGGCGCAGCAGGGGATCGATCCGCCGGGACAACGGCACCATCATTTGGTCCCACATACGGATCTGTCCGGCCGTCGGCATGCTTGCCCTCAGCAGCAGGCGGTTGCCCAGGGAAGCCAGCATGCCGACGCTGTCCAGATAGAAGGCTGTTTCCACATGCAGGTCCGGCGGCTCCAGGGCGAGCAGTGATTTACGGTCGTAGCGCCGATAGTGGCCGATTTCCCGGTCGAACGCGGTGAACAGGAACTGGTGAGCCGGCGCCAGCACGATCAGGTGGCCGCCCGGCGCCAGACGTGCCGCAGCGCGGGCCAGTTCGTCTCGATCGTCCTCAATGTGCTCGAGTACGTCGATATAGAGAATCGTATCGAACTGATCCGCCGCACCGAGGTCTGACAGCGTACCGGTCAGCACGCGGCAGTGCGGCGGCAGCCGGCCCCTGTCCACCGCCTGGCGCAGCCGGTCACTCATGGCGCGATCCGGCTCGAGGCAGACCCACTCGATCTCCCGTCCGGTGACCAGGACCTCCGTGGTTCCACCGATTCCCGCGCCGACCTCGAGGACGCGGCCTGTCACATAGTCGCCCAGGCAGCTGCCCCAGTACGCCTTCCAGCGATCCGCGGATCGGAAGAGTTCCAGTTCGGAGCCGACATAGGAGAAGCTCGCTGTGTCCATGTTCCTCATCGTCTGGCAAGGGTGGTGCAATCCCGGATGAAGCGCAGGGCATCCGTCGCCGGGATCATGTTGCGGGAGCATCGGCTGCTGAGGTTCAGGAAGACCGCGACCACCGAGAACATCACCGTCTGCGCCAGCAGGATCAGCAGGATGCCCGACACGGTGGACGCCCATCCCGGGATCGCCATGTCCGTCAGCAGCCGGACCATCATGACGGTCAGCAACCCCCCGGCACAGGCTGTGGCCAGGAGCAGGGACAGCAGGAGCATTCTCACGAACGCGGCGTCGCTGAAGGCTGAAACCGCACTCAGCCCGTGGGTCACCAGCGAGACCAGGTTCATCTTCGAGCGGCCGGCATACCGGGTCCCGCGAGGCAGGTCCTGTTTACGGATCAGCAGACGCGACTTGACCAGGGCGGCCGCCAGATGGTTCCAGACGTCGGGGAAGTGAACGATCCGCTCGAGCGCCTTGGCCGGGATCAGGCAGAAGTTGCCGAAATCGATGCGCCTGCCGGTGATCGCCGCGAAGGTGGCCTTGTAGAGGGCGTAGAATGTCCGGAATACCAGTCCTTCCGAGCGTTCGCACCGACGGGCAACGATCACGTGGTCGGGATAGCGATAGTGCTCGCGTATGAGGGAGAGCAGGTCTTGCGGCCGGTCCTCGCCGTCGCCGTCCATGACGCAGACAACGTCGAAGGTGCCGCGCCGATGGACTTCGGCCAGAGCGGTGGCAATGGCCCGTTGGTGTCCAAGGTTGCACACGAGGCGAACCAGTTCGACACGGCCGATGGTCTGAAGATCGCCAAGACGCTTCTCCGGACAGGGAACCGGATCGGTCGAGCCATCGTCCACCGGCAGCACCTCGACCGATGCATTCGCGCCGGCGAGCGCCCGATCCAGTTCCCGGACCAGGATGACGAACGAGTCCCAATCATTGAAGATCGGAATGACGATTGCGATGCGCATGGTATTCCGGTCCGGCAAATGGGTACGGTATCGTGTTCCGACGGCTGACGCCGGTCGGCGGGTTCCCGGCTGAGAGCGTCTTCAGCCGAGAGCGTCTTCAGATGGCCAAGCGCGCGAGAAGATCGTGGCATGCAGGCCTGCGTAGATGCAGGTAACCGTTCTGCTCCGATAGCGCGCATTGCAATACCGGCTCGAAGACCGTGATCGACATTGTCGATCAGTAATCGTCAGAATCCAATGATGCCGGTAATCCACAGTATAAGGACAAGAACTCCTGGTACACCCAGCAACCAAAGCAAAAGAGGCATCTTCATTCTCCCGGTTGATGATCGTTCACCGGCGCCTCCGGTCCAGCCGTGGTGCGCGGCTCTCACGGCTGTGTTCTGCTGTCACAGCCGAAGGTCTTGTCAGGATAGACACCCGCGGGAAGCAATCAGTTCCAAGGAATTTCGACGGCCAGCCTGATCGCCACGGCGCTTCTGGAAATTATTCGTAGCGATCATTCAGAATGCACGTGGCCATCACCGGAATCAGGAACGTCATCGGGTGCCGCTGGCGGACACTCCAGGCAAATGTCCGAATACACGCGGCTGTGATCGAGGGAGTCGGACACATGAACAAAGAAGATGTCGACAGCCGACGATATCGGCTGGAGCCAACTTTACGGCCAACGTGGGAACCCGCTCTCTTGAGGCCGGTTTGTCTGAACAGTTCCGGCAACCGGAGATCATGATGGGACGAGTATCCCGCAGGGATGCGGTAGAGGCGGCAGCATGGTGCGTCGCGGGCGGCACATTGGCTATTACAGCCGCCTCGTTGTTCGGGCGTGCTGACTGGCGGCTTTCGCTGCTCAGTCATTTCCGCCTGCATGTTACCGCCGGATGCTTTCTTGCGCTGCCGATCACGCTGGCGGCAGGAACCCGGGGGCCGAGCGCGATCCTCGGTGCCGCGCTGGCCGCTAACCTGGCCGACATCCTCCACCATGAACATTCCCGGGCTGGTGCAGAAGCCCGGAGCGGTGGCAACCGCAAAGGACCCGGAACGACGGTCGTGTCGCTCAACGTCTTGCGCCACAATCCCGATAAAGCGAAAGCGCTGGAATGGCTCGCTCTCTGTGACGCCGATGTGATGGTCATCCTTGAGGTCAGTTCCGACTGGCGAGAAGGGCTGCTCGAACGTCTCGACGATGCCTATCGCCACCGCGCGTTCGGCCCGGACAGCCAGGGTGACCAGATCATGATCCTGAGCCGCCATCCGTTGCGCCGGCTGGCCAGCCGGGATCTGGACGATCAGGGGCTGCTGATGGTGCATGTCGCCCAGCCGGGATCGCCCTTCACGCTCATCGGCGTCCACCCCGATCACGCGATCGAGCACCGAAGCCTGCGTCCTCAGCGCGCCTTGCTGGCGCTTCTGGCGGAGGCTATCCGGAACACCGAGGGGCCGGTCGCCGTCGCTGGCGACTTCAACACGACGCCGTGGTCTTCCGAGTTTCGCCGCTTCCTTGAAGCAAGCGGGCTGGACATGCCCCTGCTGCGTCGGGGCACCTTCCCGTCCAGCTTAGGCTGGGCAGGCCTGCCGATCGACCATGTCCTTGCCGGACGGGGCATGCGCCTGAAGAAGATCACGCCGGGACCGGATGTCGGGTCCGATCACAGACCCGTAGTCGCCCGCCTTGAGGGATGAAAGCCGAAAGAGCAATAACCGGATCGGATAGGCCGCAGTTCATTGGTCAAGGCGGCGCGAACTCCGGCTCGCCCCAGCAATAGGCGGCGTAGCTGATCTCCGACCATGCCGATCGCATTGGCGGCGGCCCGGGCGATCGTGTCCGAGGGTTGGTGGGAAACTGGCTGGCGGCGTAGTTTCCTGAAGGTGAAGAAGCGGGGGCGAGGCCATCTGATCCAGCCCGGACAAGCAAAAGAGGCCGAACGCTGATGCGCCGGCCTCTTTTGCTTGTCCGGAGATCCGGAAATGGTGGGCGTGGCAAGGATTGAACTTGCGACCCCTGCGATGTCAACACAGTGCTCTACCACTGAGCTACACGCCCACAGATTTAAGCCTTCTGGCTCTTTCTTCGTCTGCCCGCCGGCTTTGTCTGCCGCCGGTGTCTCCTTACTTAGCAAGGCCGATTGAGGCATGCAAGTATTAATTCATGTGTCCGGTGCGCAGTCAAAGCTTTTATACTGCAAAGCATTTCAACCACTTAGCCACACATGCACCACCATGTCGAACGTAGTGCGCTCCCGCAGAGCGACGCACCCATTCTTACGGTCTGCTAGGCATCGCCCCGCTACGGTGGAGCGGTGACTAGCAAACTGCGGACGGCCCCGCAAGCCTTCCCGTTCATCGAAACGCAAATAGCTTCACCTCGCGGACAGTCCGGCCGCCCCGCTCCGGTTACCACCATCATCAGATGACAGAACCGTCTGATTCGGCTACACAAGATTGACCATGGATCGCCACTTCGACGCCGACGCGGACCGGGCACAGGTTTTCGAAATCCTGGCGCCACCTGTCCAGACGCTCCCGCTGGTGCTGGCCTCGCCGCACAGCGGTGCCTTGTACCTGCCTGAATTCCTTGCGGCATCCAAGCTGGACGGCTTCGCGCTGCGCAAGTCGGAGGACAGCTTCGTCGACGAGATCTTCCTGGCCGCCCCGTTGCTCGGAGCGCCGCTGATCCGGGCGCTGTTCCCGCGGGCCTTCCTGGACGCCAACCGGGAAGCGTTCGAGCTTGACCCGGACATGTTCGCCGATGCCCTGCCGGCCTATGTCAACACCCGCTCGCCGCGGGTCGCCGCCGGTCTCGGCACCATCGCGAGGGTGGTCGCCAACGGGGAGGAGATCTATCGCGGCAAGCTGCACTTCGCCGAGGCGCTGTGCCGGGTCAACCGGTTCTATCATCCCTACCACGCGGCGCTGAAGCGCCTGATCGACCAGACGCGCCAGCGCTTCGGCTATTGCGTGCTGGTCGACTGCCACTCCATGCCTTCCACCGGCGTGCCGACCGACGGAGCGTCGGGCCGGTCCAAGGTGGATTTCGTCCTGGGCGACTGCTACGGCAGTTCCTGCACGCCGCTGCTGATCGAGACCGCCGAACGCGCGCTCCGCGCCCAAGGCTACTTGGTAAACCGCAACACCCCCTATGCCGGCGGATTCACCACCCGGCATTACGGCCGGCCGCGCATGGGAATCCACGCGCTTCAGATCGAGATCAACCGGCCGCTCTACATGGAAGAGCGCACGATCAGCCGCAAACCCTACATCGCGACCCTGGCCGACCACATGGAGCGGCTGATCGACACCCTTTCCAAGGTCCGCATACCGAGGGCGGACTGACCGAAGGGGACCGATCCGGCCGGCTATCTCCCCGCCGGGGCGAAACGGGCGAGATCTCCCGTATAGGCCTTGGGCAGCGGCCAAGCGAGGTCGCCATGCTTGCTGGTCCCCAGGCCGAGCCTGACCAGGCCCTCGACCTGGACGACCGCCGCGGCCACGCCGTCGATCACCGGCATGCCGATCTCGCGCTGCACCCTGGCCACCAGGCCGGCCATGCCGGCGCAGCCCAGGACGATGGCCCCGCAGCGGTCCTCGGCCGCGGCCCGGCGGCACTCCGCGACGATCGCGCGGAACACGGGGCCGCCGCCGTCCTCCGCTTCCTCCCCGGTGCTTTCCACGTCGAGCACGGGGATATCGGTGCCGCGCACCTTGCGGCAGGCATGGTGCATGCCGTAGCGCTCGACCAGATGCTCGGCGATCACGCAGGTCCGGGTCAGCGTCGTCACGATGGAGAATCCGGTCGAGATGAAGCTCGCCGCATGCATCGCGGCCTCCGCGATGCCGACGACCGGCCCGGTCGCGATCTCGCGGGCGGCCAGCAGGCCGGGGTCCCCGAAGCAGGCGATGACATAGCCGTCGCACCCTTCGGCCTCGCCTTTCCCGACCTCATCCAGGACGCCCAGGACGCTGACGGCCTCGTCGTAATGGCCCTCGATCGATACCGGGCCGGCGGCGGGATTGACCGCGACGATCTCCGTTCCCGGCGCGGCGATCGCGCGCGCCGCCTCGCCGATCTTCGCCGTCATGCCGGCCGTCGTGTTGGGATTGATCACCTTGATCCGCATGGCGGGCCTCCAGGGTCGGTTGCAACTGGTTCCGTTCGACGCGCATCCTCGACGCCCTTGAAATTCAGGTCAACGAATGCCTTCCTAATGAAAATGGATTTTCATACCGGTACCTTCGCGGAATGGAAGCCCAAAGCATCCCCCAGTCGCTGTCCGCACGGATCCGCTCCTGCTACGGCGACCTGTCGCCGACCGACCGCCGGCTGGCCGACCTGATGCTCGAATATCCCGGCGACATCGCCAGCTATTCCGCATCCGAGCTGGCGCGCCTGACCAAAGTCTCCAACGCGGCGGTCAGCCGCTTTGTCCAGCGCCTCGGCTTCCGAAACTACGAGGAGTTGCGCGTGCTGGCGCGGGAGGCGAAGTCCTGGGGTTCGCCGCTCTACCTTCTGAATCAGGCTCAGCCGGAATCCGGGCCCGATTTCGTCCAGGCGCATCTGAAGACCTGCGCGGACAATATCGGCGGCACCTTCCAGCACATCGACTCCGCCGTGATCGACGACCTCGCCGGCGCCGTCGCATCGGCCCGGCAGGTCTGGCTGGTCGGATTCCGCAACAGCTACTTCCTGGCGGGATACCTTCGCTGGCAGTTCATCCAGGTGCGCGACGGCGTCCGTCTGCTGCCGGCGGCCGGCGAGACGCTGGGCGAGTACCTGGCCGGATTCGCGCCCGACGACATCGCGATCGTCTTCGGCCTGCGCCGCCGCGTGCCGGAAATCGGGCGGATCGTCATGGCCGCCCGGCGCGCCGGTACCCGCATCGCATACGTCGCCGATCATGGGATGACTGCGGATCCGGGAGCCACCTGGCTCCTGCGCTGCGACACCCGCTCGCACGGGCCGCTGGACAACCATGTCTCGGTGCTGGCGCTTTGCCACATCCTGGCGAACCAGGTGATCGCCAGGACCGGCGCCGAAGGCCGAAAGCGTTTGTCCTCGATCGAGGAAATGCACGAGAACCTGGACGAGTTCTGATCCGGGCACCGGCCGGCATATACTCCGGAAAGCATCAAGGGGACTTCGACATGGATTTCAACGATTGGATCGGCCGGAGCGAAACGGTGTCCGACACCGTGACGGCGACTCCCTACGCCGCCCTGTCCGCCACGCTCGACCGGCCGGCGGACCAACCGCCCGACGGCACTCCCCTGCCCGCCCTGTGGCATTGGCTCTATTTCCTGCCGCTGCACCGCCGGTCCGAGATCGGCCCCGACGGGCACGCCAGGCGGGGCGGCTTCCTGCCGCCGGTGCCGCTGCCGCGGCGCATGTGGGCCGGCAGCCAGTTCGAGTTCCACCGGCCGGTCCGCATCGGCGACCGCGTGACCCGGGTCTCCACCATCCACGACGTGACGGAGAAATCCGGCCGCTCCGGTCCCCTGGTCTTCGTGAAGGTGCGGCACGAGATCGGCTTGGCCGGCTCCGCCGGTGTTTCCACCGATCCGGCGATCACCGAATTCCACGACATCGTCTACCGCGAGGCGCCGAAGCCCGGCGACTCCACCCCTCCCCCCGGGAAGCGCCGTCCGATGCCGCCTGGGAGCGGGCGTGGCGGCCCGACGACGTCCTGCTGTTCCGCTACTCCGCGCTGACCTTCAACGGCCATCGCATCCACTACGACCGCCGCTACGTCACCGAGACCGAAGGCTATCCCGGCCTGGTCGTCCACGGGCCGCTGATCGCCACCCTGCTGCTCGACCAGTTGCGTCACCGGCTCCCGGACGCGGAGGTCGCCCGGTACGAGTTCCGCGCGGTCCGCCCTATCTTCGACATCAACCCCTTCTTCGTGTGCGGCAGGCCCGAACCGGACGGCAGGACATTCCGTCTCTGGGCGAAGGACCACGAAGGCTGGCTCACCATGGAAGCGACGGCGGTGATCCGATGAGCGCCTCCAACCCCGGCCCTGGCCCCGCCCCCGCCCTCCGCCCGCTTGCCGGGATCACCGTCGTCACCCTGGAACACGCCATCGCCGCCCCCTTCGCGACCCGCCAGCTCGCCGACCTCGGCGCCCGCGTGATCAAGGTGGAGCGGCCGGGCATCGGGGATTTCGCCCGCGGCTACGACGAGCGGGTCAAGGGGCTTGCCTCGCACTTCGTCTGGACCAACCGCTCCAAGGAAAGCCTGACCCTCGACCTCAAGGACGCGGAGGCGCAGGAGATCCTGAAACGCCTGATCCGGGAGCAGGCCGACGTGGTGGTCCAGAACCTGGCTCCCGGAGCGGCGTCCCGGCTCGGCATCTCCTACGATGCGCTGACCGCGGAGAAGCCGGGCATCATCGTCTGCGACATCTCCGGCTACGGCAACGACGGCCCTTACCGCGACCGCAAGGCCTACGACCTGCTGATCCAGGGCGAGGCGGGGTTCCTCTCGGTCACCGGCACCCCCGACACGCCGTCCAAGGCGGGAGCCTCGGTGGCGGACATCGCCGCCGGGATGTACGCCTATTCCAGCATCCTGGCGGCGCTGTTCCACCGGGCGAACACCGGCCAGGGCCGGCATATCGACATCTCCATGCTGGAATCGCTGGTGGAGTGGATGGGCTATCCGCTCTACTACGCCCATGACGGCGCGCCCCCGCCGGCGCGGGCCGGCGCCAGCCACGCCACCATCTATCCCTACGGCCCGTTCCCGGCGGGCGACGGCCGGACCGTCCTGCTGGGCCTGCAGAACGAGCGGGAATGGACAGCCTTCTGCAAGCTGGTGCTGCGGCGGCCCGAACTGGCGGCCGACGAACGCTTCTCCAGCAACTCCCGGCGCCATGCGGCGCGGGACGACCTCGGCCGCATCATCGCCGAGGTATTCTCCAGCCTGACCGCCGAACAGGTGATCGCCCTGCTGGAAGAGGCCCGCATCGCCAACGGCCGTGTCAACGACATGGCCGAAGTCCGGGACCACCCGCAACTGGCTGCCCGCAACCGCTGGCGGGAGGTCGGGTCGGAGCGGGGGCCCATCCCGGCGCTCCTGCCGCCGGGATTTCCTGGCGACGGCGACGCCCGCATGGACCCCGTCCCGGCACTCGGCCAGCACACCGACGCCATCCTGGCCGCGCTCGGCTACACCGCCGACCGGATCGACCGGCTGCGCACCGCCAAGGTGATCTGAAAGGGGGCTGATCTGAAAAGGGGGCTGATCTGAGAGGGGTAATCCGGCGGTCCCTTCACGGGCATGTGACCGGCCGGCACCCGACCGTGACTGGTGCCGGCCGGCACAACGGGCCAGATCAATGCCGTGTGACCCACCCAGGCGGAGGAAACGCCATGAAGATCGATTTCACCATGCCGCCCGTCGGGCGCCGGCTGGCGCTGGCACTTGGCCTCCTGCTGGGAGCGACAGCCGGATGCGCCGCCCAGGGCATGCCCCCGGCCGCGACGGAAAGCGTCATCCTGGCCGGCGGCTGTTTCTGGTGCGTCGAGTCCGACTTCGACAAGGTGCCAGGCGTCGTCGAGACGGTCTCCGGATATGCCGGCGGCCACACGCCGAACCCGACCTACAAGATGGTCTCCGCCGGCGGCACCGGGCATCTGGAGGTGGTCCGCATCACCTACGATCCGGCCAAGGTCAGCTTCGGCCAGCTCGTGTCCTATTTCTGGCGGACCATCAATCCGACCGATGCCGGCGGCCAGTTCTGCGACCGGGGAGACAGCTACCGGACCGCGATCTTCGCCACCTCGCCGGAACAGCGAAAGCTGGCCGAGGACAGCAAGGCGGGGATCGAGAGGCTGCTCGGAAAGCCGGTCGTGACGCCGGTGATCCCGCTCGACCCGGATTCCTTCACCCCGGCCGAGGATTATCACCAGGACTTCCACAACACCAACAACCTCAAATACAGCTTCTATCGCTACCGCTGCGGCCGGGACGCCCGCTTGGCGGATCTGTGGGGCGATGCCGCCGGCAAATGGCCGCCGGCCCCCGTTCCGCAGAGCTGACCGGCCGGGGCCGGACGGAAACCGCAGAACAGCCCTGAAGCAGGCGGCCATTGCGCTGCGGCCCCGTCGGTGTTACACACCGACCATGCTGCATCGCAATACGCCGCCCTGATCCCCGGATCTTCAGCCGTTTTGCCCGGCGCCTGGCTTGGACAGGCAGCCGCAGCTTTCATCATGCCTTCCGCTCATGGGCCGCTCCGACACTTTCGGAAATAAGGTCCCCGGTTCCATTCAGGTTTCAATGACTCTCGATATTGCCAAACTCCGTTCGGAGTGGTTCGGCAACGTGCGGGGCGACGTGCTCGCCGGCATCGTCGTCGCACTTGCCCTTATTCCCGAAGCGATCGCCTTCTCGATCATAGCGGGCGTCGATCCGAAGGTCGGGCTTTACGCCTCTTTCGTCATCGCGGTCACCATATCCATCGTCGGCGGACGGCCGGGCATGATCTCCGCCGCCACCGGCGCCATGGCCCTCCTGATGATCGACTTGGTCAAGGACCATGGGCTCGATTACCTGTTCGCCGCCACCCTGCTGACCGGTGCCCTTCAGATCGTCATCGGGCTGCTGAAGCTGGGCCGCTACATGCGGTTCGTCTCGCGCTCGGTCATGACCGGCTTCGTGAACGCGCTGGCGATCCTGATCTTCATGGCGCAGCTGCCGGAATTCGCCGGCGCCAACTGGCAGATGTACGCCATCGTCGCGGCCGGGCTGGGCATCATCTACCTGCTGCCCCTGGTCACCACCGCGGTGCCGTCGCCCCTGGTCGCGATCGTGGCCCTGACCGCCGTCGCCATCCTGACCGGCGCCGATGTCCGGACCGTCGGCGACATGGGGGAGCTGCCCGGCACGTTCCCGGCCTTCCTGATCCCCGACGTCCCGCTGAATTTTGAAACCTTGGCTATCATCCTGCCCGTCGCCGTCACGCTCACCGTAGTGGGACTGCTGGAATCCCTGCTGACGGCTTCGATCGTCGATGACCTGACCGATACCCAGAGCGACAAGGATACCGAGACACGCGGCCAGGGCATCGCCAACATCGCTTCCGGCCTGTTCGGCGGCATGGCGGGGTGCGCCATGATCGGCCAGTCCGTCATCAACGTGAAATCCGGAGGGCGCGGCAGGCTGTCGTGCTTCATCGCCGGCACGGTCCTGCTGTTCCTGATCCTGGTGCTTCAGTCCTGGGTCGTCCAGATCCCCATGGCGGCGCTGGTGGCCGTCATGATCATGGTGTCGATTGGCACCTTCAATTGGGGCTCGCTCCGCCAGCTGCGCACCATGCCGGTGAGTTCGTCGATCGTGATGATCGCCACGACCCTCACCACCGTCTTCACCCATGACCTGTCCAAGGGCGTCCTGGTCGGGGTCCTGCTGAGCGCCCTGTTCTTCGCCCGCAAGGTCGCCCACTTCGTCGCGGTCGAAAGCACCCTGGCGGAGGATGGCCGGTCCCGGACCTACAAGGTCTACGGCCAGCTCTTCTTCGCCTCGGCCGACGATTTCATCGCCCGGTTCGATTTCCAGGAAAGCCTCGAACGCGTCGAAATCGACCTGACCAGCGCCCACCTGTGGGACTACACCGCGGTCGGCGCCATCGACAAGGTCGTGCTGCGGTTCCGCCGGGAGGGCGCCGACGTCGAGCTGATCGGGCTCAACCAGCCCAGCAGCACGCTGCTCGACCGCCTCGGCGTCCACGACAAGCCGGAAGCCGGGCAGCAACTCGGCGGCCACTGAGAAGAAACCGGAGGAAACCAGCCATGAAGAGCATCCTGCTATGCCTGGACGGGTCGGTCTATGCCCGCAGCGTCTGCGAGCACGCCGCCTGGTTCGCCAACCGCCTGGACGCTTCCGTCGATCTCCTGCACGTGGTCGATATCCGGGAACGCGCGCCGGCCAAGCGCCAGGACCTCAGCGGCAACATCGGCATAGAGACCCTGGACCACCTGATGAGCGAGATGGTCGACCAGGACCATGCCCGTTCCCGGACCGCCCAGCAGGTCGGCCGCCATCTCCTCGACGAAGGCCGCACGATCCTGAAAGAGGCCGGCGTCGCGAAAACGACGGCAAGCCTGCGTAACGGCGCCGTGGTCGACGTGGTCCAGGACCTGTCGGCCAAGGCCGACCTGATCGTCATGGGCAAGCGCGGCGAGGGTGTCGATTTCGCATCAGGCCACCTGGGATCGAACCTGGAGCGGGTCGTCCGCGCGGTCGATCGCCCCTGCCTGGTGGCCGCCCGCGCCTTCAAGCCCATCGAACGCGTCCTGATCGCCTATGATGGCGGCAAAAGCGCCCGGCGCGCCGTCAGCTTCCTGGCGAACTCTCCTGGTTTCAAGGATCTGGACATCCACTTGGTCCTCGCCTCCGACCGGCCCGCCGACGCCGATGTGGTCAAGGCGCTCGCCTGGGCAGAGGGGGAATTGTCCTCCGCCGGGCTCAAGGCCACGTGCCGGATCGTCCAGGGCGAGCCGGAAGCGGTCATCACCGGCATAGTGGCGTCCGACGGTATCGACCTTCTGGTCATGGGCGCCTACGGCCACTCCCGCATCCGCAACCTGATCATCGGCAGCACGACCACCGAGATGATCCGCGACTGCCGGATTCCCGTGCTCCTGTTCCGGTGAGCCCGTTGGGGAGGTGAAGAATGGCGGACCTGAGCGAAAGTGATGTCCAGGCGGTACGTCGACCGCCCGTTCATTTTCCGCTTATGACCTGATCTTACTGCCGATGGCCGAAAGCATCATGCGCCGCCCGGCTCTTGCGGCCTGCCCATCATCGGGCCTCCCTTTCCCGTCCCGATCCGATGGACGGATTTTGGAACATCCGGCGCGCCCGGAGGTTGGCCTTTTGACACCTTCGGACCACGAAACGAGGTAGAGATGATCAGCAGCTTCCGCAAATCCGCCTTTCTCGCCGCCGCGCTGGCTGCAACGGCACTGGCCTTCCGGCTGCGGCCCAGCAACAGGCAACGCCTCCGAATCCGACCACCCCTGCCCTCGGCACCGCGACGCTCAAGACCGCCCAGGACAAGGAGATCGGCACCGTCGCGTTCGTGGAAACCCCCAACGGAGTGCTGATCCAGGCGCGGATCAATGCCGGCAGCGGCCTCGCCCCGGGCATGCACGGTTTCCACATCCACCAGAACGGGACCTGCGAACCGCCGGATTTCCAGTCCGCCGGGGGCCATTTCAACCCGACGAACCACGGGCACGGCTTCCTGTCTCCGCGCGGCATTCATGCCGGCGACCTGCCCAACATCTGGGTCGCGTCAGACGGCGCCGCCCAGGCCGACATCGTGACCGACGCGGTGACACTGCGCGACGGCTCGAACAGCCTGGTCAAGCCTGGCGGCACATCGGTCCTCGTCCATTCGACGGCGGACGACTACACGACAGATCCGGCGGGCAGTTCGGGCGACCGGGTCGCCTGCGGCGTCATCACCCAGACGGCCTCCCAATAGGCGCCGCCCCCGGGCGGGCCGCCCCGCCCGGGGATCTCACCGGCCGTTCACACCCGTTCCGACCAGGTGCAGCGGCATGAGGAAGACTGCCAGCAGGAACAGCACCAGGGCCAGGATCAGCAGGACGAACGCCTTGCTCCGGTCCCGCTCGGCATCCACGTTGCTGGCGAGAGCCTCATCATAGGCGCGGTGGAAATAGTCGATCTCGGACTTCGCTTCCCTGACGGCCTCGATCCGGTCGAAATCGTCCAGGACGAGGCGCCGGTCAAGCCTGACCAGCCGCGCCATGGCCGCGAACATCGAGCCGAGCGACGCCAGGCAAAGGCCGATCATCACCATGGTCACCGGCTCGCGCCACCGGGACACGTCCAGATACTGCGCGAACGAGACGAAGCCGAAGATCGAGAAGGAAATGATCGAGACCGGCACGCTCAGGAGCGACTGGACATTCGATCGCCGGGACCGTTCGGCCAGGTACAGGCTCTTCAGGCTGTCGGTGGAAATCAGCCGGCCTGCACGCCCCTCGTCATGGTGGCTTCCCTCCTGGCGGTTCTTGTCACGATGCTCCTGCACGGAATACCTCAGCGCGTCCGAAGAACGACGTGGAGCCCGACGGGTTCCGCGTCCTGCAGGGCGGTGCGCAGCCGCGCCTCGTCGGAATGGCTTTCGGCAAGGCGCCTGCCCTCGCACACCGCCTCGACCCGGTCGGCCGCGAACGGCCAGGGATCGACCGTCAGGTCGGCCGGATCGCCGTTCCGCGTCCGGATGACCAGTGTCGTCCGGTCCGGTCCGGCCGTCGGCACGTCCGGGATGACGGCTCCGCCGCCCCCGATCCCCCAGCATATCTCCAGGGACATCCTGTCGGTCGCCGCGACCAGCCGGCGGTTCCGCTCCACCGTCTCGGGCGCGATGTCGTCGGCAGCGCGGTTCGGGTCGGCGCCCAGCGCTTCCAAAGCAGTGCGCTGGAAGGCATGCTGCCGCTCCAGGAAGTCCCGGACCAGCCTCGCATCCTCCGGCGAGGCCTTGTCGAAGTCGATGTAGGAGGAATAGATCGTGTCCGCGTGCAGCGAGACCAGCAGGGCCGGGTAGCGCCCGAAGACCATGGCGCGCTCGACCCCCTCGGTCCACAGGGGCGTATGGATCGCGGGTCCCAGTTCCCGAAAATCATGGGGTCTGCCGGTCTCGCGGTTCAAGGTCGGTGCGGTCTCCCAGGACAGCCAGCCGATATCGTGCAGTTCGGCGCCTAGGCAGACCTCCTCGTACGGTGACGGCCGCGCGAAGCTCCCGTTGCCCCAGGCCCTTAAGAGCTGACCGGCCAGCCAGGAATGGCTCGGCTGCCCGATCGCGATCACGCCGTCGCCGTCCTTCCGAAAAAGCATGACCCCGTCTCCCGTTCACCGCTCCCATCGACTGAACAAAAAAAAGGGGCCGTGGTTGCCCACGGCCCGAGTCTAGGGAGGAAACGCCCAAGAAGTGCGTTACAGGATCGACCGCATCGCAGACACCATCGATCCCGCACTGCACAATATGATCCTGCCCAACTTCGGAATCAAGAGAAAAAAGAAAAATCCATCACAGCAACCGCTTAGCGAGCTAGTTTGAACTAAAACAATTTCCCTAGCAAACGTTTATTGTTGCAGTGCGGCATCGATTCCGGCGGGATTCCAGGGTGCAACCGCAGGAAGGCGGCATGCCATGACGGCGTCCGGCGGCATCGCCCGGAGCACATTTGCAAAGTGCACAAAAGGTATGACCACTTCACTGTATCACAAGGTCGCACTGCGGGAAAATTTCGGATTCTGACGGCGTCCGGCAGGGCACCGCGGTGCCGCTGGCCGTTTTCTTCGGCACCGCGTCGACCCACGGCACCGTTTCATGCGTTAACCCAGGGGTGGACGCGCGGAGCGATGGCTCCGGGCGCCCCCTCCCATTCAACGAGGCAGGCAGCAAGCATGGACGACAAGACGACGCACCCCATGACCGAAGTGCCGGCTCCATCGCCCGATTGGGCGCTCTTCCTGGACTTCGACGGCACCCTGGTGGAGATCGCCGCCCAGCCCGACGGCGTCCTGGTGGCGCCCGGCCTGCCGGATCTCCTGACCCGCTTGCACGAGGCGCTCGGCGGCGCGGTGGCCCTGGTCAGCGGGCGCGGCCTCGACGACATCGACCGCCTGCTCGGACGCCTGCCGCTCGCCGCGGCCGGCCAGCACGGGTTGGAAAGGCGCGACGCGGAAGGCCGGCGCGTGACCGCGACGATCGACCGCACGGCGCTGGCCGGGATATCGGAAAGCCTTGCGGAATTCGTGGCATCCCACCCGGGCACGCGGCTGGAGCCCAAGGGCATGACCGTGGCTCTCCATTTCCGCAACGCGCCCGAGGCGGAAGCCGACGCCCGGGCGGCGACGGCCGCCCTGATGGAACGCTTCGGCGACGGCTTCCACGTGCAGGAGGGCAAGATGGTCCTGGAGGTGAAGCCGAAGGGCTCGACCAAGGGGACGGTGGTCGAACAGCTGCTGACCGAGGCGCCGTTCGCCGGGCGCATCCCCGTGTTCGTCGGCGACGATGTGACCGACGAGGACGGTTTCCGTGTGGTCAACGCCCATGGCGGCCTATCGATCCAGATCGGCACCCGCCTGCCGACCGAGGCGCGGGTCCGCATTCCGTCGGTGCCCGACCTTCACCGCTGGCTGGCCGACATTGCCGACCGTGTCCGCTGAGCGCCCCGGCCGAGCGATGGACGACCTCAACCTGGCCCTGATCGGCAATTGCAGCTTCACCGCCCTGCTCGACACGAAGGCCCGCATCGTCTGGTCCTGCCTGCCGCGTCCGGACGGCGACCCGGTCTTCTCCAGCCTGCTCAACGGTAATCCCGGCGGCGGTCCCGCCGGGGAGCGCGCGTGCCCCGAGTGGGGTTTCTACGAGATCGAGTTGCTGGGCTGCGTGGGCTCGGAACAGCGCTACCTGCCCAACACGGCCGTGGTGGAAACCGTCCTCCACGACGGCAACGGATCCGCGATCGAGATCACCGACTTCGCGCCGCGCCACAAGCACCATGACAGGTCGTACCGGCCGGCCACGATCGTCCGTCTGGTCCGGGCGCTGCGGGGAACACCGCGGATCGTGATCCGGGTCCGTCCGCGGTTCGACTATGGCGAGGTGGCGCCGGAGATCACCCGCGGCAGCAACCATATCCGCTACGTCTCGGCGGACAAGGTGCTTCGCCTGACCACCGCGGCACCGATCGCCTATATCCTGGACGAGACGCCGTTCGTGCTGGACGAACCGGTCACGCTGATCCTCGGCCCGGACGAGCCCCTGCGCGCGCCGATCGACGAGAGCGGGCGGCGGCTGCTCGACATGACGCGCGACTACTGGCGGCAGTACGTCCGCTCGCTGGCGCTTCCCTTCGAGTGGCAGGACGCGGTGATCCGCGCCGCCATCACCTTGAAGATATGCACCTTCGAGGAGACCGGCGCGGTCATCGCGGCGGTTACCACCTCGATCCCGGAGGCGCCGGGCACGATACGCAATTGGGACTACCGGTATTGCTGGGTCCGGGACGCTTATTTCGTGATCCAGGCGCTCAACAGCCTGGGCGTGACCATAACCATGGAGAACTACCTCCACTACATCACCAACATCGTGGCCGGCGCCTCCAAGGGCGCGCTTCAGCCGGTCTACGGCATCGCGCAGGAGATGCGGCTGGTCGAGCGCACGGCCCCCGGCCTCGCCGGCTACCGGGGCATGGGGCCGGTCCGGGTCGGCAACGAGGCCTACGCCCAGCTTCAGAACGACAGCTACGGCGCCGTGATCCTGGCCTCGGCGCAGGCCTTCTTCGACCGGCGTCTGGCCCGGCCGGGCGGCATCGACCTGTTCCGGCGGTTGGAGCTGCTGGGCGAGCAGGCGGTCATGCTCTACGACAAGCCGGACGCCGGCCTGTGGGAGCTGCGCACCACCGAGCACGTCCATACCTTCTCCTCGGTGATGTGCTGGGCCGCCTGCGACCGGCTGGCCCGGATCGCCTGCCAGCTGCGGCTCGACGAACGCGCGGTCTACTGGCGGGAGCATGCCGACGGGATCCGGGAGACCGTCCTGGAGCGGGCCTGGAACCCGAAGCTGAACAGTTTCGTGGACGCCTACCGGGGCGGCGACGGCTTCGACCATGCCGACCGCGAAGGGATCGGCAAGATCGACGCCAGCCTGTTGCTGATGCACGAACTGCGCTTCATCGAGGCGCGCGATCCCCGCTTCCTCGGCACCCTGGCGGCGATCGAAAACACGCTCAAGCGGGGTAGCATGCTCTACAGGTACGTCGCAGCGGATGATTTCGGCTATCCTGAGACCGCCTTCACCATCTGCACCTTCTGGTACATCGACGCCCTCGCGGCGATCGGCCGGAAGGACGAGGCGCGGACCTTGTTCGAACAGATGCTGTCCCACCGCAACCATGTGGGACTGCTGTCGGAGGACATCGACCCGGCCACCGGCGAGCTATGGGGCAACTATCCCCAGACCTACTCGATGGTCGGCCTGATCAATTCGGCCATGCGGCTGAGCAAACCCTGGGAGGAAGCGTTTTGAGCAGACTGGTCGTGGTGTCGAACCGGGTCGCCCCGATCGACGAGGGCAAGCAGTCGGCCGGCGGGCTCGCCGTCGCCGTGCTGGCCGCCCTCAAGAAGACGGGCGGCATCTGGTTCGGCTGGAGCGGCGACGTCGTCGCGGCGCCGCCGTCCGCCCCCAGCCTGACGCCGGTCGGTCGCCTGACCTATGCGACCCTGGACCTGGCGAAGCGGGACTACGAGGAATACTACAACGGCTACGCCAACTCGACGCTGTGGCCGCTGTTCCACTTCCGGCTCGGGCTGACCAACTTCAGCCGGCGCAACTATGCGGGCTACCAGCGGGTCAACAGCCTGTTCGCCTCCAAGCTGGCGCCCCTGCTGGAGCCGGACGACATGGTCTGGGTCCACGACTACCACCTGATCCCGTTCGCCGAGCAGCTCCGCATGATCGGGATGAAGCACCGCATGGGCTTTTTCCTGCATACGCCGTTCCCGGCGCCCGAGATCCTGGTGGCGCTGCCCAACCACGAGGACCTGGTGAGGGCGCTGTGCGCCTACGACGTGGTCGGCTTCCACACGCTGTGCGACCTGCGCTGCTTCATCAACTATATCCGGTTCGAGGCGCGCGGCACGGTGACCGACCGGGGGCCGGGCGAGGGCTACTACATCAAGGCGTTCGGCCGCACCCTGGTGGCCCGATCCTTCCCGATCAGCATCGATACCGAGCCGCTGGTGGCCCTGGCGGCGCAGGCGGCCAACACCCGCCAGACCGAGCGCCTGCGGGACAGCCTGGTCGGGCGCGACCTGATCATCGGCGTCGACCGGCTGGACTATTCCAAGGGCCTGCCGCAGCGCTTCGAATCCTTCCACTGCCTGCTGGAGAACTATCCGGCGAACCGGGGCCACGTCTCGTTCCTGCAGATCGCCCCGCCGTCCCGGTCCGACGTGCCGGAATACATCGCCATCCGCAAGGAGCTGGAGACGCTGAGCGGCCACATCAACGGTCGCTTCGCCGAGTTCGACTGGGTGCCGATCCGCTACCTGAACAAGAGCTTCACCCGCCGCTCCCTGGCCGGATTCTTCCGGGTCAGCAAGGTCGGGCTGGTGACGCCGCTGCGCGACGGCATGAACCTGGTCGCCAAGGAATATGTCGCCTGCCAGGACCCGGAGGACCCCGGCGTGCTGGTCCTGTCGCGCTTCGCCGGCGCCGCCGAGGAACTGGACGCGGCGCTGATCGTCAATCCCTACGATATCGAATCGGTCGCCGACGCGCTCCAGCGCGCCCTCACCATGCCGCTGGAGGAACGCAAGCAGCGCCATGCGGACATGATGGCCGTGCTCCGGCGCAACGATATCGCCGTCTGGCGCGAGAAATTCGTCACGGCGCTGACGCGGGCGCCGTACGATAGCTGACCACGGGCCGATGCGGAGGCCATAAGGCCGGGGAAGCAGAGGGAGGGAGACTCATGACCGGAACACGCCATCTCGTCGCCGACATCGGCGCGACCAACGCCCGCTTCGGGCTGCTCGACGAGGCCGGCCGCCTGCTCCACACCCGCACCCTGCCCTGCACCGGCTATCCCACGCTGGAGGCCGCGGGCCAGGCCTATCTGGCCGCCGCCCAGCCCGACGCCCACCCGGCGGAAGGGGCCATCGCGATCGCCGGGCCGGTGACCGGCGACGTGCTGACCATGACCAACCATCCCTGGACCTTCTCGGTGCGGGACACCTGCAAGGCGCTCGGGCTCGGCCGGCTGGAGGTGGTCAACGACTTCACCGCCGTCGCCATGTCGATCCCGCTGCTGACGGAGGCCGACAGGGTCCAGGTCGGCGACGGCACCCCGGTCCCGGGCGACGTGATCGGCGTGATCGGCCCCGGCACCGGCCTAGGCGTCTCCGGTCTGGTCCAGGGTCCCGGAGGCTGGACGGCGCTCGCGGGCGAAGGCGGGCACGTGACCATGGCACCGATCTCGGATCGGGAGAGCGCCGTGCTCGACCAGCTCCGCAAGCAGTTCAACCATGTCTCGGCCGAGCGGGTGATCTCCGGCCAAGGGCTCGTCAACCTGTACGAGGCCCTGTCCCTGCTCGACCATCGCGAGCCCGAGAGCCTGACCCCCGCCGACGTCACGGGCCGCGGGCTGGACGGAAGCGACCCGACCTGCGTCGAGGCGCTGGAGATGTTCTGCGCCATGCTCGGCACCGTCGCCGGCAACCTGGCGCTGACCCTGGGCTCGCGCGGCGGCGTCTATATCGCGGGAGGCATCGTCCCGCGCCTGGGCGGCTTCTTCGCCCACTCCCGGTTCCGCAAGCGCTTCGTCGGGAAGGGCCGGCTGTGCGACTATCTCGGGCCGATACCCACATATGTCGTGACCCACGAGCTTCCGGCCTTCCTGGGGCTGAAGGCCGTGCTCGACAAGGTCGCGTAACGCTTCCCCGCCGCTGGAGCTGATCCGATGCGTTGCGCCATGGGCGCAACCTACGATCGTTGGCCCGCATCATCTCCGCACTGCGTCGCGCCGTAGGTTGCGCCCATGACGCAACGCAGTGCGCCGAGTGGAACCGCCGGCTGCGAGTTCAACATGATCAGGTACCGCCGCTAGGCCGGGTCGGACAGGCGCACCCTGGCGGGATGCCTGAGCTTCCAGGCTCGCATCAGCAGGCCGCCGCCGACCAGCAGGGCCGCGAGCATGATCGGGACGGCGACCAGGCGGGGGAAGAAGGCCGCCAGGACCGCCACCACCATCAGGATCGCCCCGGCGCCGGCCAGGACGCCGGCTTCCGCCCGGCCGACCGCCCGGCGGTTGGTCAGGGCCGCCCCCACCGTGTTGCCGATGCCGAGGCTGCCCGCCGCGACGCGGGCGGTGCTGGGCTTCTTCTGGCGGTGTCCCCGGGGGCTGCGCGGGGCGATGGCCTTGGGCCGATGCTTGACGTCGAGCACCACCTCGGTCGATTGCGCCAGGTCCTCCAGGTACATGGTCTCCATGGCCTCGGCGAAGCGGCTGTCCTCGATCGCGAGGTCCAGCTCCCAGTTGCCGATCCAGCTGGCGATGTTGAGGTTGGTCGAGCCGACCCGTGCCCAGTGGCCGTCGGCCACCGCGGTCTTGGCGTGGAGCATCGGGCCGTTCCACTCGAAGATCCGGACGCCTGCCTCCAGCAGGGGCCGGTAGCTCGCCCGCGACAGCGCCTGGGTGATCGGGATGTCGCTGATGCCGGGCACCAGAAGCCTGACGTCGACGCCGTCGCGCGCCGCCTCGCCCAGGGCCTGGATATAGGCGGTGGTACCGACGAAATAGGCGTCGGTCAGCCACAGCCGGTCCTGCACCCCGGCGGCTATCAGCAGGTCCAGGCGGTAGACGCCCATCTCCGATGGCTGGCCCTCGATCAGCCGGATCGAGACGTCGCCGGCCGACAGGGGCATACCCCGCGGCTCCCGGACCTCCAGCCGCTCCAGCGCCGGGCCCGCGGCATTCCAGCTGTGGCGGAACGCGGCTTCCAGGTCGCCCAGAACGGGGCCCTCGATCGCGACGCCGGTATCGCGCCACGGCTTCCGCCTGCCGGTCGGATCGCCGGCCCAGGCATCGCCGACACACAGGCCGGAGACGAAGCCGATCCGGCCGTCCACGGTCAGCGTCTTGCGATGGTTGCGGCTGAGCCAGCCGAGCGGGCTGTCCAGGCGCGGCGGGTTGAAGATCCGGACCTGCACGCCGGCCTGGATCAGGGTCCGGAGCATGGGTCGCGACAACTTGCGGAAGCAGCCGAGCCAATCGTACAGGAAATATATCCGGACGCCCGCGCGGGCGCGTTCCGCCAGCAGGTCCACGAAGGTGCGGCCGGTCGCGTCGTCGTAGATGATGTAGTTCTCGAACTGGATCCAGTCCCGGGCCGAGCCGATGGCCTCCAGCCAGGCGGGGTAGTTCTCGGCCCCGTTCCTGAGCAGGCGGAGACCGTTGCCCGGCACCGCCATGGCGCCCGTCACCCTCGACAGGGCTTGGCTCGCCAGCATCTGGTCCAGCGACCGCTCCTTGCGTGTCGCGGCGTGAAGCACATTCGTCCGCATTGGGGGTCTGCCGGCTCCGCGGAAAGTTTCGTCCCAGGGGTTCGTCCAGGTGGCCCGATGCCGTTCCGGACAACACCCATATGCCGCTCCGGTTGCCGCGTTTCCACCGAATCCGACGGGAAGCAGGCGTGCCGGGAACCCGGGGCCGGGACAAAAGGTTAATGTCCGAACGGCCGAATGATCTCCGCCTATCGGTCACGCCGTTCGGACGATTTCCATTCCATCGACGCTTCCAGAGGAGGTTCGCCTTGAACTCCATGCCGAGTATCGGGCCGGCAAGCGGCTCCGCACAAGCCATTCCGATCACCCTGACCATCAACGGCGAAATTCGGCACCTGAAGGTCGAACCCTGGACCAGCCTCCTCGACCTGCTGCGCGACGGTCTCGACCTGACCGGCACCAAGAAGGGATGCGACCATGGCCAGTGCGGCGCCTGCACCGTGCTGATCGACGACCGCCGCGTCAATTCCTGCCTGACCCTGGCGGTGATGCAGGACGGCGCCAGCGTCACCACGATCGAGGGCATATCCTGCGGCGCGAACCTGCACCCGGTCCAGGACGCCTTCATCGAGCATGACGCCTTCCAGTGCGGTTACTGTACGCCCGGACAGATCTGTTCGGCCGTCGGCCTGATCAAGGAAGGCAGGGCCCATACGGCCGACGAGATCCGCGAGCTGATGAGCGGCAACCTGTGCCGCTGCGGCTGTTACACGAACATCGTGACCGCGATCGAGCAGGTCGTCGGACAGGGCGGCGGCCGGATGAAGGAGGCCGCGGAATGAACCGCTTCTCCTATGCCCGCCCGAGCGACGTGGCCGAGGCCGTGCGCGAAGTGGGGTCCGATCCCCACGCCCGCTTCATCGCCGGCGGCACCAACCTGGTCGACCTGATGAAGTACAATGTCGAGCGGCCGACCCGGCTGGTCGACATCACCCGGCTGCCGCTGGACCGGATCGAGAATTCCTCCGGCGGCGGGCTGAAGATCGGCGCCCTGGTGCCCAACGCCGACCTGGCCTACGACCCGCAGGTCTCCAGGCGCTATCCGCTGCTGACGGCTTCGATCCTGGCCGGCGCCTCGCCTCAGCTGCGCAACATGGCGTCGACCGGCGGCAACCTGCTCCAGCGAACCCGCTGCCTGTATTTCTACGATACCGGCACGCCCTGCAATAAGCGCGAGCCGGGCAGCGGCTGCTCGGCGATCAACGGTGTCAACCGGATCAACGCGATCCTGGGCACCAGCGACAAATGCATCGCGACCCATCCCTCCGACATGTGCGTCGGATTGGCGGCGCTGGCGGCGAAGGTCCACGTGGCAGGGCCGGACGGCGAGCGGGTGATCCCCATGGCCGATTTCCACCGGCTGCCGGGCGACGAGCCGGAGCGCGACAGCAACCTGGGCCCGCGCGAGCTGATCGTCGCGGTCGAACTGCCGGACGAGGACTTCTCCGGCAACTACACGTACCTGAAGCTGCGCGACCGGCTGTCCTACGCCTTCGCGCTGGTGTCCGTCGCGGCGGCGCTCCGCCTCGACGGCGGCCGGATCGCGGAAGCCAGGATCGCCCTGGGGGGCGTCGCCCACAAGCCGTGGCGAGACACCTCGGCGGAAGACCTGCTGCGCGGCAAGGCGCCGGAGGAAGCCGTCTTCAGGCAGGCCGCGGACCATATCCTGCGCGACGCCAAGGGCTTCGGCCACAACGACTTCAAGATCGACCTGGGACGCCGCGCCATCGTGCGGGCTCTGGCCCAGGCCGCGGCGGGAACGCCGCAGACCCAGATCGACAAGCGGATCCAGTGAGGCGAGACGGCATGACCAGCAACATCCAGGACTTCCGCCGCCCCGAGGGCGGGCGTTACGTCGGCTCGGCCCAGCGCCGGATCGACGGCCGGCTGAAGGTGACCGGCGGAGCCAAGTATGCCGGCGAGTTCCCGACGCCCGGCCTGACCTTCGGCTACGTGATCTCGTCCGAGATCGCCCACGGCCGGATCACCCGCATCGACACCTCGGCCGCCGAGGCGGTCCCCGGCGTCATCAAGGTGCTCACCCACCTGAACCGGCCGAAGATCGCCGACGAGGACAAGAAGTATCAGGACCAGACCGCCCCTCCGGGCTCGCCCATGCGGGCGCTGGGCGACGACAAGATCGCCTATAGCGGCCAGCCGATCGGGCTGGTCGTGGCGGAGACGTTCGAACTGGCCCGTTATGCCGCCACCCTGGTGGAGATCGGGTACGAGAGCTGGCCGCACAAGTCGGACCTGAAGGCCGAGCGCGCCGCCGCCTACGAGCCCAAGGAGAAGCGGAACGGCATCGCCCCGGCCCCGCCGCCGCGCGGCGACGTGGATGCCGCCTTCGCCAAGGCGCCGGTCCGGTTCGAGAACGAGTACCGGGTCGCGGTGGAGCACCACAACCCGATGGAGCCCCACGCCTCCACGGTGGTCTGGGGCGACGGCGGCAAGCTGACCATCTACGACAAGACCCAGGGCGTCCAGAACTCCCAGAACTACGTCACCGGCGTGTTCGGGCTGAAGAAGGAGGACGTCCGGGTCATCTCGCCCTTCGTCGGCGGCGCCTTCGGCTCCGGCCTGCGGCCGCAATACCAGCTCTACCTGGCGGTGATGGCGGCGCTGGACCTGAAGCGGTCGGTCCGGGTGGTGCTGACCCGCGACCAGATGTTCACCTTCGTCCACCGGCCGGACACCATCCAGACGCTGGCGGTGGCGGCCGGCAAGGACGGCAAGCTCCAGGGCATCCGGCACGACGCGGTGGCCGAGACCTCGACCTTCGAGGATTACCAGGAGGTGGTCGTCAACTGGTCGGGCCTGCTCTACGACTGTCCAAATACCAAGCTCACCTACGAGCTTGCGAAGATGAACACCTACACGCCCGGCGACATGCGCGCGCCGGGCGCCACGCTGGGCGTCTTCGCGCTGGAATCGGCGATGGACGAGCTGGCCTACGCGACCGGCGTGGATCCCGTCGATCTCCGTCTGAAGAACTATGCCGAGAAGGACGAGAACGAGGGCAAGCCGTTCAGCAGCAAGGAGCTTCGGGCCTGCTACGCGAAGGCCGCCGAGCGCTTCGGCTGGTCGAAGCGGAACCCGAAGCCCCGCTCGATGCGGGAGGGCCGGGAGCTGATCGGCTGGGGCATGGCGACCGGGGTCTGGGAAGCCATGATGATGCAGACCAGCGCGCGGGCCATCCTGAAGGCCGACGGCACGCTGGAGGTCGCGACCGCCACCGCCGATATCGGGACCGGCACCTATACCATCCTGGCCCAGCTCGGCGCCGATGCGCTGGGGGTTCCGATCGAGGCCGTGACGGTCAAGATCGGCGACAGCTCGCTTCCGAAGTCGCCGGTCGAGGGCGGGTCCTGGGCCGCGGCGTCGGCCGGCACCGCCGTCCAGGCCGCCTGCTACACCGTGCGCGAGAAGCTGTTCAACGCGGCCCGCACGGCCGAGGGCTCGCCGCTCGCCAATTTCAGCATCGACCGCGTCGTGTTCGGGAACGGGCGGATCTCGGTGGACGGCGACCCGAAGCGCTTCGTGACCCTGGCCGACGCCCTGGCGGCCAGCGGACAGGCCGAGATCTCGGCCGAGGAGACGACCCAGCCCGATCCGGAGACCAAGAAGAAATACTCGGGCTACACCCACTCCGCGATCTTCGCCGAGGTTCGGATCGACGAGGAGCTCGGCGTGATCCGCCTGACGCGCATCGTCAACGCGGTGGCCGCCGGCAAGATCCTGAACACGAAGACCGCCCGCAGCCAGATCCTGGGCGGCGTCGTGTTCGGCATCGGCATGGCGCTCCATGAGGAGAGCCTGATGGACAAGGAGCTGGGCCGCTTCATGAACCACAACATCGCCGAGTACCATATCCCGGCCCATGCCGACGTCCGGGACATCGACGTGATCTTCGTGGACGAGCACGACGACAAGGCGAGCCCGATCGGCGTGAAGGGCCTGGGCGAGATCGGCATCGTCGGCACGGCGGCGGCGATCGCCAACGCCGTGTACCACGCCACCGGCCGCCGCATCCGGCACCTGCCGATCACGATCGACAAGGTGATGGGCGCGGGAGAGGCGTAAGCTCGGACGCCGGGGGGTAGGATGGTGCGGCCATCCCGCCCCCCCGGGTTATGGACGCGAATGTCATCAATCGTGCGCAGGGGCCGGGGTGGGTGTCGCCGGGCAGCATGACTGTCCGGCATGGCCGTTCCCCAGCGGCCGTTGGAAGCTGCTCCCTTGCGCGGGCTCGAGCGCGCGCGGTCCGTCCTGCCCCACCGGGGAAAGGTCATCATTCGTCATCCCCCGGCGCGACGAATACGTATTCACTTTTCGAAGATCCCGCCGCGGCACGGCGCGACCATGATCGCACGGAAGTATTAAGGATAGTTTTCCCAGGCGTTCTTCCGGCGCACCCTGCCGGCACATTCCTTCACTCGATCATCTTTCCGGTCCAGCGGTCTTGGCCGATCCAGAATGGGCACCGAGGACAGGTCTGCCCCTCATTAGAGCTGTGCCCGATCAGGTCGATCCGCCCGGAGCAGCCGAACCGATGCGTTGGGCCATGGGCCCAACCTTGTCTTTTGGTGACGTTGTATAGAGGTTTTGTCGGGGGGAACCGGGTGCCCCGTCAGGAGCACCCGGTTCACGGGGTCAGGACACTGAGCCCAACCAAGGTTAGGCACCGCACGTAGCAGAGTGCCTGCCCCGAGCCCTCGGCGTTTCTCGCACAGTTGCCAGGCGCCGTGCTTTTGGCCGGACGCCGCAGACAAGGACGAGTTCACCATGTCTTGCCAATCCTACTGCATCGGGATCGATGCCTCCAAAGCCTATCTTGACACCTGCGGCGTGCCGGGCCGCGGCGCGTGGCGCCTTCCCAACACGGCCGAGGGCCACACCGCCCTCGCGACGGTGCTGGGCGCGCTGCGCGCGGGCGGCGACGAGGTGCTGGTCATGATGGAAGCGTCGGGCGGCTGCGAGCGCGAACTGCACCACGCCCTGGCCCGGGCCGATGTGCCGGTCGCCGTCGTCAATCCCAAGTGGGCGCGTGACTTCGCCCGCTCGACCGGCCAGCTGGCGAAGACCGACCGGGTCGACGCCCGGATGCTCCAGGCCTTCGGCGAGGCCACCCGTCCCCGCCCGACGCCGGTCCCGGAGCCGTTGCGCGCCGAGTTGATCGAGATGCTCGACTACCGCGACCAGATCCTGGCCGAGATCGTCGCGCGCGGCCATCAGCTCAAGCACCTGCGCGGCGACTTCATGCGCCGGCGCGCCGAGACGGCGCTGGAAGCGCTGCGCACCGAGGCCGACACCCTGGCCTGGATGATCGAGGCGAAGCTGAACGACGACCCGGGGTTGCGGCAGCGGGCCGCCCTGCTGCGCAGCTTCCCCGGGGTCGGGCCGCTGAGCGCGGCCATGCTGGTGGTCCACATGCCCGAGTTGGGCAGCCTGACCGGCCGGCAGGCGGCCAGCCTGGCCGGCCTGGCGCCGTTCGCCCGCGACAGCGGCACCCTGCGCGGGGTGCGCACGATCTTCGGCGGCCGGGCCAAGGTGCGCCGGGCGTTGTTCCACGTCGGCCGGGTCGGCCTGCGCCACAACGCCACGCTCAAGGCCTTCTATGACAGCCTGAAGGGACGCGGCAAGCCGGGCAAGGTGGCGCTGGTCGCCTGCATGCGCAAGGCGCTGGTGATCCTCAACGCCCTGCTCCGGACGGGCCGGCCCTGGGTGGCGGAGTACGCCGCCGACGGGCCGCCGGCCGAAGCCGCCTCCGCCACGGCATCCTGAGCCCCATCCCTTTGTTCGACCGGCGGCACCATCCCTCCGTCCCGACCTGAGGGTCCAGCGGGCGGCGGGCGGAGCGGCGGTCAAGGAGGGCCGAAGGCCACCGCGGAGCGGCGCGCAGCGTCCTTGATGGCCGCTCCGCCCGCCGCCCGCTGGACCGAGGTGGGGGCGGCCAAGAGCACGTCCGACAACCGCCGCGGCAAACCGCTGACGGCGGCGTCTTCCCGTGACCATGCATGCTGCTTGAAGTTGTATATCCACACCCAACGATGCGGCTCACAAAAACAGTTGCTACGATCGACAGCCCGTATCACCTCCGCCCTGCATCGAACCGAAGTTGGGCCCATGGCCCAACGCAACGCGGCGAGTGGAACGGCAGGCTGCGTGGACCGGAGCGGTTCAACCTGATCGGACACAGCTCTAGTCGATGGTTTCCCCATGCGGGCAGCCGATGATCCTGTAGGTCACGATGACGGTGAGACCTCCGGATTGCTGAATGAACTCCGGGATTTCAGTGACGATATTCGGGTCGGTCCTGACAACCCGGTCGTCCGATAGCCATCGGTGCATCAAATGAGGCTCGTGCCCCTCGGCCAGGACGATCGCGACGGTGGCTTTCGATGCCCTCCGGTCGTCGGGGCCATAGCAGGCGACCGTCGCGACGGGAAAACCGTGGAAACCCTTCCGGGCCTTCTTGCCAAGCCGCTTCACGGCCTGCCCTTTGAGCATCCAAAAGCTCACGCGATGTTTCGGCTCCCAGTCGACTATAGAGTCTTTGAGGCTGCCCGGACTCCTTCGTCCTTCTGCGTAAGGAACGGTCGGGCGGCGTGATCCGGAGAGGAACGGCATGGCGGTCCAGGATGACAAGGTCGGCACTTCCAAGGCGAACGGCGTCAGGGCGCACCTGACGGACGAGGAGCACCGGCTGCTGTCCCGGCTGCGGCACCGCAAGCCGGCGCGCAACCCTCCGGCCGGGGAACCCGGGCCGGAGTTGGGGGGCAGGCTGGCGGACCGGGTCGCCAGCGTCGTCGGTTCCTGGCGTTTCATCATCGTACAGTCGGCGGCCCTGTCCCTCTGGATCGTCGCCAACCTGTTCGCCTGGTGGAGCGCCTGGGACCCGTATCCCTTCATCCTGCTGAACCTGGTGCTGTCGTTTCAGGCTGCCTTCACGGCGCCGGTGATCCTGATGAGCCAGAACCGCCAGGGCACCATCGACCGGATGAACGCTCAGCACGATTACGAGGTCAATACCAAGGCCGAGTTGGAGATCGAACTGCTGCACCAGAAGATCGACCTGCTGCGCGAGCAGGAGATCGCCTTGCTGCTGAAGATGGTGAGCCGGTTCGAGCAGCGGATGGAGGCGATGCAGGAGCGGGGCGAGGTCGGCAGGACGGACGGCCCGACCGGGTAAGGGCGCGCGTGTGCCGGGGTGCCGGACGCGGCGTCAGGAGGCCTGCGCATCCCCGAACAGTTCGGCCACCGCCTCCTCGCCGATGGCGAAAGCGGTGCTCATGCCGGTTCCGCTGGAAACGACGGAGAGGCGCACCGCCGGATCGGGAGCGTCGATGAAGGCGGTTTCCGTAGGAGACGACGGGTAGCAGCCGAGCCAGCGTTCGGTCACGGTCATGTCGGGAATGTCGAGCGTTTCCGCCGCGTGCCGCAGGATGATGCCGTCAATCCCGGCGGGGGCGAAAGGATCGGGCGTCGGGTCGTAGTGATGGCTGTCGCCGACCACCAGCGAGCCGTCGGCGCCCTGGACGACGATCAGGTGGATACCGTTCTCAAGCGCGTCCCCCGCCTCGGCTTCCAGGCGCGCCTTGAGCGCCGGCACGCCGGGCAGGTCGGTAAAGCCTTCGTAGCGCACCAGGCTGAGATCCTGCATCACCGATCCCGGCAGGCGCCACCCGGCCGGCTGCGGCGCGAGGCGCAGCATGTGGAGCTTGCTCTGGGTGAGGCCGCGCCTCGCCAGGGTTTCGGGGAAGAGGGACAGCAGGTCCCCGCCGGGGCAGACGGCGACGCGGGATGCCGTGATGCGTCCGGCGGTGGTGTCCACGACGGCGACACCGGCCGCGCCGGTCTCGACGCCGCGCGCCTGGACGCCCCAGAGGAAATCGACGCCATGGGCGGAGGCCAGGAAGGCGCCCAGTTTCGGCAGGGCTTCGCGCGGCTCGACCCGCAACTCGTGGGGGCTCCACAAGGCGCCCCGGATGCCCGGACGGACCATCGGCAGGGTCCGCGCCGCCTCCGCGGGATCGAGCAGGCGGCACCCCTCCCCCATGGTTCCGCCGGCGAACTGTTCGAGGACCGCCATGGCCTCGGGCCGGTGGGCGACGACCGCGGTCCCCCGGTGCAGGACGGGAATGCCTGCCAGGGGCGCCACCTCGGCCCAGATGTCGCGGCTGCGGCGCGCCCGGTTCCAGGTGACGCCGGCACGCTGCCCGGTGACCGTCACGAAACCGAAATTGCGGATCGAGGCGCCGTTGGAGCGCCGGTCACGGTCGATCACGCAGACCTTGAGGCGGCGCTTCGCGGCGGCCAGAGCATGCGCCAGCCCGACGATCCCGCCACCGATGACCGCCAGATCGTAATGCGTCACTTGACCTCTCCCGCCTCGAAGCTCGCCACACCCATGCGCCCTGGGACCGGGCGATGACCGCGGACAGGAGAATCCGACAACGGACGCGGTTCGGCCACTGGTTTTTTCGGTGGGATGAGAGACCCGACATCCCGGCTCAATCATCACGTCCAGAACTTTGGTGATCATACACGGCGATCTTGATCGGTCCGCCGTAGGTCGGCCTCGGCCGAAGGCCGACGCCGACAGCGTGGCCGGAGCCTTGACGCAGGGTGTCGGCGTTCGCCCTGACGGGCGAAGGCCGACCTACGCCGCCGGACCTATCGGAACCACCGTGCGGCACCGGCAGAAGCCTTCCTGGTGGCTCCGCGCCTATCCGTTATAACCCATTGCCCGGCGGCCCGAAGGCATGCTCCAAGGGCGGCATGGCGGATGATCTCGGTTTCAGGACGATGGCCAAGGCGCTGGTCGACGGCTTGTGCCTCGCGGTCGCGGCGCTGCCGGCGGGCCTGTGCCGGCTGGAGGCGCGGTTCGGCGAGCGGGGCGACCTGTTCACGCTGTTCGGGCAGGGATTCTCGGTCGTGCCGGGATTGCCGGGCAACTTCCTGCGCAGGGCCTTCGCGAGGCTGACCCTCGACGGCTGCGCGCCGGACTGCGAGATCGGATTCCTGACCTGGTTCTCCAGCCGCCACGCCCGTGTGGGACGGGGAGTTTATATCGGGCCGATGTCGGTGATCGCCGATGCCGAGATCGGCGACGGGTCGCTGGTGGCGACGCGGGTCAGCATCCTGAGCGGCAAGAAGCAGCACGGGTTCGACGCGGAGGGCCGGCTGATCCCGTTCAGCCGCGACCGCGCCGCTTTCGTCAGCATCGGCCGGAACACCTGGATCGGAGAGGGGGCGATCATCATGGCCGATGTCGGCGACGGATGCGTGGTCGCGGCGGGAGCCGTGGTGACCCGGCCGGTGCCCGCCGGACAGATCGTCGGCGGCAACCCGGCAAGGGTCATCGGAGCAGCGGATGCCACTCTCGGAAGCGAAGAAAAAGGCAGAACCATGGCATGATTCGGGTAACTAAATCTTATCTTTTTCGATAGTTAATCATAATCAGGCATATAGCTTGGTGCGTTCGGTCGTGTTATAGAGCGCGTCGGCATTACTGGAACAATCTTGGGAGCAGGCGCCAGCCTTGCCGGGGCGGCGTTAACGTTATAGGCATTTGAAACCATGTCTTCCCTGGACGCAGTGTCGCCGATCGTCGCGCAGTTCGAACCCCGTTCCACCGAGCGCGACCGGGAGGGGCGCATGCTGCTGTCCCTGGTGATCCCCTGCTACAACGAGTCGGCCAATATAGAGCCGCTGTTCGCCCGGCTGTTTCCCGTGCTGGACACCCTGCCCCTGGACTGGGAGGTAGTCTGCGTCAACGACGGCAGCCGCGACGACACCCTGGAGAGGCTGACCGCCGTCCATGACCGGGAGCCGCGGGTGCGGGTGGTCGACCTGTCCCGCAATTTCGGGAAGGAGGCGGCCCTGTCCGCCGGCCTGGCGGTGGCCGACGGCGATGCGGTCGTCCCGATGGACGCCGACCTGCAGCATCCGCCGGAGCTGCTGCCCGACCTGGTCGCCAGGTGGCGCGAGGGTTTCGACGTCGTGATCGCGATCCGCCAGGCGAGGACCGGCCAGTCGGCGGGCAACCGGCTGGGCGCGCGGGTCTTCTACTGGCTGTTCGACCGCATGTCGGAGGTGCCGCTGCCGCGCGAGGCCGGGGATTTCAGGCTGCTCGACCGTGTCGTGGTCGACGTGATCAACCGCATGCCGGAGCGTACCCGGTTCATGAAGGGCATCTTCGCCTGGGTCGGTTTCCGTCAGACGACGATCCCCTATGTCCAGGGCGAGCGCGCCAGCGGCGAGACCAAATGGGGCTTCCTGAAGCTTCTGCGCTTCTCCATGGTCGGGCTGACCGCCTTTTCCACGTTCCCGCTGAGGGTATGGGGATTGGTCGGGGCCGTCGTCTCCGGGCTGGCCTTCTGCTACATCGTGATGCGGCTGATGCGCACGGCGTTGTACGGCATCGACGTGCCCGGTTATGAATCCATCATCGTCACCGTGCTGTTCCTGGGCGGGGTCCAGCTGCTGACCCTGGGCATCATCGGCGACTATCTCGGCCGGGTCTTCGACGAGGTGAAGGGGCGGCCGCTTTACATCGTGCGCTCGATCCGCGGCAGGGCGGCGCCGTCGGCGGTGTCGCGCGGGATGGAAGCCGCGCCCGGCGCCGAGCGCATGTACCCGCGCGGCGATTCCTGACCGGTTCGCCGCCGATGACCGTCATCGATCCACGGATCCCGCAATCCGCCTTCGATCGGGTGGTCGCGGGGGTCCTGCCGAGAAGCCTGTTCGACGACCTGGCCCTGGGGCTGCTGTTCTCCCTGGGCGTCCTGATCGCCCTGACCTTTCCCAATTACGGCATCATCTGGGACGAGGAGGTGCAGCGGACCTACGGGCTCCTGCTGCTGGACTACTACGCCTCGGGGCTCCGGGACCTGTCGGCCTTCGGCTATGACAATCTCTACCTGTACGGCGGCGGCTTCGACATGGCGGCGGCCCTGCTGGAGCGGGTGTCTCCCCTGGGCGCGTACGAGACGCGGCACCTGCTCGGCGGGATGATCGGGCTGCTCGGGATGGCCGGCACCTGGCGGCTGGCGAGGCTGATCGGGGGCGAGAGGGCGGGCTTCTTCGCGCTGCTGCTGCTGGCGCTGCTGCCGGCCTATTACGGCCATATGTTCTCCAACCCCAAGGACATTCCGTTCGCCTGCGGCATGGTCTGGTGCCTTCACCTGTCGGCGCTTATCCTGCGCGAGCTGCCGCGGCCGCGCTGGGGCTTGGTCCTGGGTTTCGGCGTCGTGCTGGGCCTGACGCTGGGGACCCGCATCGGCGGCGTGCTGGCGGTCTTCTTCCTGGGGGCGGCGGTGCTGGGCCACCTGGGACGGGTCGCGCTGCTGCGCCGCGGCTTCGGTCCGGCTGCCCGGCAGGCCCTGTCCATCGCGCTGCGCCTGTCGCCGGCCCTGCCGGTCGCCTGGACGGTGATGGTCCTGGTCTGGCCCTGGGCGCACCTGGACTTCCTGAACCCGGTCCGGGCCTTCCTGAAGTTTTCCGCCTTCCCCTGGCCCAACGAGGTGCTGTACGGCGGGCGGTGGATCTCCGCGGACGACCTGCCGGCGACATACCTGCCGACCATGCTGGGGCTGCAACTGCCCGAGCTGCTGCTGGCGGGGCTAGTGGCCGCGGCCTGGTACGGGTTCCGCGCCCTGGTTCGGCCTCCCCTCGTGGCGGACGCGACCCGCCGCCTCCAGGCGGGGCTGGTGGCGCTGGCCGCCGTCTTTCCCGTGGTCTATGCGCTGGTCAGCCATCCCGTCCTGTACAACGGGTTCCGCCATTTCCTGTTCGTGCTGCCGCCCCTGGCGGTGCTGGCGGCGCTGGGATTCGACCGGCTGTGGGCGGCGGTGGCCGACAACCGGTCCCGGCTGCGCGCCCGCCTGCTGGCCCTGCCCTTCACGGCCGCCGGGGTGGCGCAGCTCTGGACCATGGCGGCGCTGCATCCGTACGAATACATCTACTACAACCGCATCGCCGGCGGAATCGCCGGAGCCGAATGGCGCTACGAGCTGGACTATTGGGGGGCCGCCCTGCGCGAGGCCGCCCTGGAGCTGGACGAATACGTGGCCAACGAGCGCGGCGGCAGGATCGGCGCCGGCGACCGGGTCCGCGTCTTCGTCTGCGGCCATCCGAACTCCGCCATGTATTTCCTGCCGCCCCAGTTCAGGCTGGTGGGGGAGCCGGAGCAGGCCGACTTCCTGGTGTCATGGACCCAGGCGGGCTGCAACTTCACCATGTTCGGGCAGGTGGTCGCGGAGGTCCGGCGCTTCGGGGTGACGCTGGCGGTGGTGAAGGACCTTCGGGAGTAGCGGGCCTTCACGGGGTTTTTCATGGAGTCGCCGGCGTCATGCCGGCGGCTTCCAGTGCTGCGCGCCTTCCAGCAAGCGGGCGGCGCCCGCCCGGTCGACCGGGCGGGAGAAGTAATAGCCCTGGCCGAAGTCGCAGCCCATGGACCGGAGCTGCGCGATCTGCCCTTCGACCTCCGCGCCCTCGGCGACCACGTCCATGCCCAGGCTGCGGGCCAGGTTCATGATCGTGTTGACGATCTGGAAGCTCTCGGCGCTCTGGTCCATGGCCGACACGAAGGAGCGGTCGATCTTGAGCACGTCCAGCGGCAGCCGGTGCAGGTAGCTGAGCGACGAGTAGCCGGTGCCGAAATCGTCGATGCTCAACCGGATCCCAAGCTCCTTCAACTGGGACAGCATGCTCACCTCCCGGTCGGCGTCGCCGATGGTGACGCTCTCGGTGATCTCCAGCCGGAGGGTGTGCGGATCGATCCCGGTCTCCTCGACGATGCGGCGGACCTGGGGCACCAGGTCGGGTTCGGCGAATTGCCGGGGCGAGATGTTGACGCTGACGGTGAGCGGCGTCTCGCGCGGGTATTCCTCCTGCCAGGCCCTGGTCGTCATGCAGGCCTCGCGCAGGATCCAGAAGCCCAGGGCCACGATCAGGCCGGTATCCTCGACGACGGGGATGAAGTCGCCGGGATAGACCAGGACGCCGTCGGGACGCCGCCAGCGCACCAGGGCCTCGAAACCGACGACCTCGTGGCTTGCGAGCGACACGATCGGCTGGTAATGCAGGACGAATTCGCCGTTGGCGTAGGCCCGCCGGAGATCGGCTTCCAGGATCAGCCGCGTCATCGCCGAGCGGCGCATCTCGCGGTGGAACAGCTGGACCCGCGACTTGCCCAGCGTCTTCGCCCGGTACATCGCCAGGTCGGCGTCGCGCAGGACGTCCTCGGCATAGGCGTACGCCGTCGTGCCCAGGCAAATGCCGATGCTGGCGCTGGAATAGACCTCCTGCCCGTCGATCACGAAGGGGTGCTTCAAGGCTTCCTGGACGCGGTCGGCGAAGCGGACGGCGTCGCCGGGATCGGCGACGTCGGTCAGCAGGACGGCGAACTCGTCGCCGCCGATCCGGGCCAGCGATCCGGCGCCGGGTTCCGCCAGCCCGGTCAGCCGGGCCGCGACCTCGACGATCATGCGGTTGCCGGCAGGGTGGCCCAGGCTGTCGTTGACCACCTTGAAGCGGTCGAGGTCGATGAACAGGACCGCGAAGTCGAGCCGGCGGTCCTCCCTCTTGCGGACCATCGCCCGGGTCAGCAGGTCGAGGAACCGCGCCCGGTTCGGCAGCCCGGTCAGGGGATCGTGCGAGGCGTCGTGGATCAGCCGCTCCTCGGCCCGGCGCCGTTCGCTGTCGGCCTCGGTGGCGATCGTCTCCAGCAGGGCGATCCGCCGCTTCTGCCGGGACAGCCGCCTTTTCAGCCGCACGATCTCTGCCGGTTCGTGGGAGGTCATGGAGACCCGCGATCCAGGCAAATCACTTCTTCCGGAAGATCGGAGGCGGTTTCCGTCATGTTTTACGCTAAACCTTCCGGAGATAGATTCGTTATGCATGTTCGACAATCATTAGTCGCAGTCCGTGAAAAATCGTTAAATACGACCTTATGACGATAGTCGGGGTGACGGTGGCGCGGGACCGATGTGCCGGGTAGATTGCAGGCAAAGATCGAAGGAGGAAACCGTGAGCGACACTCGAGGAGCGGGCCAGGACGTGGTCATCGTCAGCGGCGTGCGGACCGCCATCGCCGACTTCGGCGGCGGGCTGAAGGACGTCCCGCCGTCCGAGCTGGGCGCCCTGGTGATAGGCGAGGCGCTGGGCCGGGCGGGCGTGCCGGCCGCGGACGTGCAGCACGTGGTCATGGGCCAGGTGATCCAGAGCGAGCCGCGCGACATGTACCTGTCGCGCACGGCCGCCATCGGCGCCGGCATCCCGCCGGAGGTCCCCGCCTTGACGCTCAACCGGTTGTGCGGGTCGGGCGTCCAGGCGATCGTGTCGGCGGCCCAGATGATCATGCTGGGCGAATGTTCGGTCGCGGTGGCCGGCGGCGCCGAAAGCATGAGCCGGGCGCCCTATGTCACGACCGGGGCGCGCTGGGGCGTGAAGATGGGCGACAGCACCCTGGTGGACGCCATGACCGCCGCGCTGAACGATCCGTTCGGCAACGGCCACATGGGCGTCACGGCGGAGAACGTGGCCGAGCGCTTCGGCATCGACCGGCGCACCCAGGACGAGTTCGCGGTGGAGAGCCACCGCCGCGCCGCCCGGGCGATCGACGCCGGATACTTCAAGGACCAGATCGTGCCGGTCGAGGTCAAGACCCGCAAGGGCGTCCAGGTGTTCGACACCGACGAGCATGTCCGGCGCGGGCTGGCGGTCGAGGACGTGGCCAAGCTGCGGCCGGTGTTCAAGCCGGACGGAAGCGTGACCGCCGCCAACGCGTCGGGCATCAACGACGGGGCCGCCGCGGTCGTGCTGATGTCCGCCGCGGAAGCCGAGCGGCGCGGCATCCGGCCGATGGCGCGCATCCTGTCGTGGGGCCATGCCGGCGTGGCGCCGGAGGTCATGGGCCTGGGGCCGATCCCGGCGGTTCCCAAGGCGCTGGAGCGCGCCGGCCTGTCGGTCGCCGACCTGGACGTGATCGAGAGCAACGAGGCCTTCGCGGCGCAGGCCTGCGCGGTCGCGAAGGAGCTGGGGCTGCCGGCGGACCGGACCAACCCCAACGGCGGCGCGGTCGCGCTGGGCCATCCGGTGGGCGCCACCGGCTGCATCATCACGGTCAAGGCGCTGTACGAGCTGAAGCGGACCGGCGGGCGGTACGGGCTGATGACCATGTGCATCGGCGGGGGCCAGGGCATCGCCCTGGTGATCGAAAACCTTGGCTGACCATCCCATGACCTTCGAGGAGCTTGCGGCGGCCGGGTGGGAGCAGCTGCCGGATTCCGGCTTCCTGGGCCTGGTCGGCCCGATGTGGCGGCGGGGCGAGGTGTTCGGGTTCCTGGCGGAACCCCGGCACGCCAATTACATCGACGTCGTCCAGGGCGGCATGCTGATGACCTTCGCCGACCGCGCGCTGGGGATCTGCGCGTGGGAGGCGGCGGTCAACAAAGCCTGCGTCACGATCCAGTTCGACATGCAGTTCATCGGGGCGGCGGATATCGGCGATTTCGTCGAGATCACGCCGGAGGTCATCCGCAGGACGCGGACCCTGGTGTTCCTGCGCGGGACGATCCTGGACGGCGACCGGGTCGTGGCGTCGGCCAGCGGCGTCTGGAAGATCCTCGACCGGAAGTGATAGCCTGTCCCTCTGCATTGACAGGAGGGCGGCATGGTCGAGATCAGGGATCCGAAGCCGGAGGACGAGGGCGTCTGGCGGGAGTTGTGGGCGGGGTACAACCGCTTCTACGGGGCGGACGTGCCGGAGGAGGCGACCGCCGGCACCTGGGCCCGCATCCTGGACCCGGAATCGGCGATCTTCTGCCGGCTGGCGGTCCGGGACGGCGCCGTCGTCGGCTTCGCCAACTGCGTGGTGCATCCCAGCACGTGGTCGACGGCGTCCTCCTGCTATCTCGAAGACCTGTTCGTGTCGCATGACGCGCGCGGGACCGGGGCCGGCCGCGCACTGATCCAGGACCTCGCCGACCAGGGGCGGGCCAAGGGGTGGCGGCGGGTCTACTGGCATACCAGGCAGGACAACGCGGTGGCCCGGCGGCTGTACGACCGGTTCGCCCCGGCGGACGGTTTCGTGCGGTATGTCGTCGATCTGACTTGAGCTTTGCCGGCACTGGCGCGATCATGATACCAGTTCGCATAGCTGTATCCGCCAGAGCCGCCCCTATGACCTCCATCGACCCGATCCCCCGGCGCAAGCTCTACCAGGAGGTTCTGGACCGCCTGCTCGCCCGGATCTCCAGCGGCGAGTACGCGGTCGGCGACCAGCTTCCCAGCGAGCGCCAGCTGATGGAGATGTACAAGGTCGGCCGCCCGGCGATCCGGGAGGCGATGCAGACCCTGTCCCATATGGGGCTGGTGTCGATCACCCACGGCGAGCGGGCGCGGGTCACGCCGATCACCGCGGACCGGGTGATCGAGCAGGTCGGCGAGACGGCCAAGCACTTCATCGCAGGGGCGCCGGAGAACCTGGAGCACCTGAAGGAGGCCCGCGTCTTCTTCGAGGTCGGCATGGTCCGCTTGGCGGCGGAGCGGGCGACCGAGGAGGATATCGGCCGGCTGGCCCGCCGGCTGGAGGACCACCGGGACGCGCTGGCCGACCTGCCCAACTTCCTGCCCTGCGACATGGCCTTCCACCGCGAGATCGCCACCATCTCCGGCAACCCGATCTATGTGGCGGTCAGCCAATCCATGTTCGCGTGGCTGGCGGTCTACCATGTGAAGCTGCTGCGGGCACCGGGCGCCGAGCTGATCACCATCGAGGAGCATGAGAGGATCTTCGACGCCGTCGCCGACCGTGACCCGGACGCGGCGGCGGCGGCCATGTCCGACCACCTGAAGCGGGCGAGCCAGCTGTACCGGCAGTTCGAGAGTTGACCGGACGAGCATAAGGCCGCGCATAAGCGGCCGCAAGGGAGGAACGAGCCATGAACTGCGTCACCTTGTACGGGACGGAGATCCCCCCGGCCGTGCCCCGCGTCCTGCGGGCCGGGGGCTTGAGCGCGGAGCTGGAGGACGGCGCGGTGCGGGCGGTGCGCTGGCACGGGGTCGAGATCCTGCGCGGCATCGCCTATCTGGTGCGCGACACCGGCTGGGGCACCCTGCCCGCCACCCTGTCGAACCTGTTCATCGAGGAGAGCGGGGAGGCTTTCGCCGCGTCGTTCGAGGGCGCCGTGGCGGGAGGCTTCGCGTACCGGGCGGAGATCCGGGGCGATGCCGAGGGCCGGCTGAGCTTCGAGGTGACCGGGAACGCCTCGGCCGACCTGGAGACCTGCCGCACCGGCTTCGTGGTGCTTCACCCGATCGACGGCGTGGCCGGGGAGCCGGTGGAGGTGGAGCATGCCGACGGCAGCCGGGAGACGACAAGGTTTCCCAGGCTGATCAGCCCCGGCCAGCCGATCCTCTCGATCCGCAGCCTGACGCACGCGCCGGCCCCAGGCGTGCGGGCGATCTGCGGCTTCGAGGGCGACGTGTTCGAGATGGAGGACCAGCGGAACTGGACCGACGCCTCGTTCAAAACCTATGTCCGGCCGCTGTCGCTGCCCACGCCCTATACCATCCCGGCGGGAACCCGGCTGACCCAGGCGGTGCGGCTGGAGGTGGGCGGACGGCCGGAGACGGTGCCGGCGCGGGCGGCTGACGGCATCGCCGTGACCGTGGGGCGGGCGCTGGACCGGACCATGCCACCGGTGGGGACCGGGATCGACTGGCAATGCATTCCCGAGCGGGCGGAGCCGGGGTTGGGGCTGCTGGTCGCCCGGCTGGGCGCCCGGCAGGGCGACGTCGAGGCACTGCGGACCTATGGCGCGCTGGCCCGGCAGGCGGGCGCCGAGCTGTTCCTGGAGCTGCCGCTGGAGTGCAGGGAGCCGCCGGAGGCGGAGTTGGGGGAGATCGCGCGGCGGATCGAGGCGGCGGGGGCCGAGGTCGCCGGGGTGACGGTGGCGCCGGCGGCGTACCTGAAGAGCTACCAGCCGTCCGGGCCGTGGCCGGACGTGCCGGGCTTCGCGGAGGTCTACCGGGCAGCGCGGGCGGTCTTTCCGGGGGTACGGGTCGGCGGCGGCATGCATTCCTTCTTCACGGAGCTGAACCGCGCCCGGCCGCCGGCGGAGGGGCTGGATCATGTCGGCTTCACCACGTCGCCGATCGTACATGCGGCGGACGAGCGATCGATCTGGGAATCGCTGGAGGCCTTGCCTTTCGTGATGGAGACGGCGCGGTCGTTCTGCGGCGACACGCCGATCCGGGTCGGGCCGTCCGCGATCGGGATGCGCGACAATCCCTACGGCAAAGCTCCGGTGGACAATCCGGGGAACGGCTGGGTCGCCATGGCGCGGCGGGACCCGCGCCGGCGCGGGACGTTCGGCGCCGCGTGGTACCTGGGCTATGCGGCGGCTCTCGCCTACGAAGGGGCGGCGTCGATCGCGCTGGGCGCGCTGGAAGGCGATTTCGGCATGGTGGGCACGCCGGCCTGGCCGGTCCTGCGGGCACTGGCGGAAGCGCGCGGCGCGCGGCTGCGGGAGGTGTCGGTGACAGGCAGCCGGGCCGTGACCGGGATCGCCTGGAACGGGCCGGAAGGGCCGGTGCTGTGGCTGGCGAACGGGTCGGCCGAGCCGGTGCGGGTCCGGGTGGAGGGCGGGAGTGTGATGGACCTGCCGGCCTGCGCGGCGGTGCGTGCCACCCTCTAAATTCCAGTTGTCGGCACGGTGCCGACTGGTATGATGACTGTATAAGCAAACCAAGCGGCTGAAGCCGCGGCAGGGAGGAAAAACCAATGAGGCTGACGCGTCGGCAATTCACGATTGGCACCCTCATCGCGGCCGGCACCGCCGGGATGCCCCTGTACGTCAAGGCGCAGGGCAAGAAGACCATCGCGGTCCTGTTCGACGGTCTGTATTCGCCGTTCTGGGTGGCGGGCCTGGATGTCATCAAGCAGGACCTGACCAAGCGCGGGTACGAGATGGTCCAGGCGATCTCCGACAAGGACGACAACCGCCAGTTCGAGCAGGTGCGGGCCATGCTGGCGCGCAAGGTGGACGGCATCATCATCGTCCAGACCGACAGCAACGCGGTCATCCCGGCGATCAAGGCGGCCAACGAGGCCAAGGTGCCGATGGTCCACTTCAACCGCCCGCCGGCCAAGACGGAGGCCTTCTCGGTCGCGGTGGTGGCCGACAACCGCAAGATCACCAACGCCACGGTCGAGCACATGGTCGAGGTCGCCCGCAAGCAGGGCGGCAAGTTCAAGGCGGCGATCCTGATCGGCAACCTGGGCGATCCCAACGCGATCGGGCGGCGCGACGGCTTCTTCGACGTGGTGGACAAGAACAAGGACATCATCGACGTGGTCGCCCGCATCCCGACGGAGTGGAACGCCGACGTGGCGTTCGCGGGTCTGACCAACGCGTTCCAGGCGAACCCCGACATCAACTTCCTCTTCACGTCGTCCGACTTCCTGTTCCCGCAGATCGTACAGGCAATGAAGGTTAGGAACAAGTTCCATACGATAGGACATAAGGACCATGTCATCTTCGGCGGGTTCGACGGCGACGCGATGGCCTACGAGCTGCTGAAGGACAAGTACCTGGACGCCGACGGGGTGCAGGACCTGTTCAAGGAGGCCGAACTGGCGGTCAACGCGATCGTGGACCTGCAGGAGGGCAAGACGGTGGACCGGGTGCTGCTGGACCCCGGCTTCGCGATCCACCAGGCCAACCTGGAGCAGGTCCGCGACCGGATGTGGGGCTACACCATATACAAGCAGAAGAACGGTTGAGCGGGCTGCCGATGGCGGGGACGCGGTCGACCGGGCCGCGCCGCCTGCTGCGGCACCTGCTGTTCTCCGAATATCTGGTGCTCTATCTCAGCGTCGCGTATTTCGCGGCGGTGGTGCCGTTCGTGCCGCAGATGGCCTCGGCCGAGGTGATGCGGAACATCCTGTCCGACATGCTGCCGCTGCTGATGGTGGCGATCGGCCAGACCTTCGTGCTGATCGTCGCCGGCATCGACCTGTCGGTGACCTCGATCATCGCGATGGCGAGCGTGGTCGGGGCCAGCGTCATGACCGGCGACGGCGGCTACCTGGCGGATTCCGCGCTGGCGGTGCCGGGCGCGATGCTGGCCATGGTGGCGGTCGGGCTGGCGATCGGGGCGTTCAACGGCTTCTGCGTCACCCGGCTGGGCATGCCGCCCTTCATCGTCACGCTGACGACGATGATGTTCTTCTCCGGCGCCGCGATCTGGTTCACCACCTTCCATACCGAGACCAGCAGCATCGCCAACCTTCCCCAGGGCTTCGTCGCGCTGGGCCAGGGGAATATGGGCGGCGTGCCGAACGCGCTGTGGGTCGTGGCGGCGGTCGGCATCGCGGCGCATCTGGTGCTGGCGCGGACGGCGCTGGGCCGGCGGCTGTATGCCTGCGGGCAGAACCGCAACGCGGCGGCGGTGGCGGGCGTGCCGGTGGCGCGGGTGGTCGCGGCGGCGTTCCTGATCTCCGGCGCGTGCGCGGCGGTGGCGTCGATCCTGTACACCGGGCGGCTCCAGACCGGAACGCCGATCCTGGGGCAGACGATCCTGCTGGACATCATCGGCGCCGTGGTGATCGGCGGCACCAGCCTGTTCGGCGGCAAGGGCAAGGTGCTGTGGACGGTGTTCGGCGTGCTGTTCCTGGTGCTGCTGGACACCAGCCTGAAGATGCTGGGGATGTCGCTGTTCTCGGTCTTCGCGATCAAGGGGGCGGTGATCCTGCTGGCCGCGGTGATCGACGCCGTCCGCACCCGCTTCGCCGCCCGGCTATAGGAGGCTTGCAGAATGGCCCTGCTCGACTGCGAGAACCTTCGCAAGAGCTTCTTCGGCGTCGAGGTGCTGCACGGCGTCTCGTTCTCTCTGGACCGCGGCCGGGTGCTGGGGCTGGTGGGGGAGAACGGCTCCGGCAAATCGACCACCATGAACATCCTGGGCGGCGTGCTGAAGCGCGACGCCGGGCGCATCCGGCTGGACGGCGCCGATTATGAGCCGCGCGGGCCTCGGGACGCCCTGGCCCGCGGCATCGCCTTCATCCACCAGGAACTGAACCTGTTCGAGAACCTGTCGATCGAGGAGAACCTGTTCATATCCGGTTTCCCCCGGATCGGCCCGGCGATCCCGTTCATCAACCGGGGCCGGATGCGCCGCCGGGCGCGGGAGCTGCTGGAGCAGGTGGACATCCGCCACCCGCCCGGCACGCCGGTGGGCGCCCTGAGCCAGGGCGAGCGGCAGCTGGTCGAGATCGCCAAGGCGCTGAGCGTCGATGCCAAGGTGATCATCTTCGACGAACCGACCACCTCGCTGACCCGGCGGGAGGCCGACCGGCTGTTCGGCATCATCGAGCGGCTGCGCGGGCGCGGCATCGCGATGATCTATATCAGCCACGTGCTGTCCGACGTGACGCGGATCTGCGACGACATCACCGTGCTTCGCGACGGCGCCGTGGTGGGCGGCGGGCCGGCGGCCGGGATGCCGACCGAGCGGATGATCTCCCTGATGGTCGGGCGGACCCTGGACCAGCTGTTCCCCGAGCGGACCTGCCGGCCGACCGACAGGCCGGTGCTGGAGGTGCGGGGCGTCACCCAGCCGGGCGTCGTCCACGGGATCGACCTGACCCTTCATGCCGGCGAGGTGCTGGGCATCGCCGGGCTGATGGGGGCGGGACGCAGCGAGCTGGCCCGCATCCTGTTCGGCCTGGACAGCTTCGAGTCCGGGACGATCGCGGTGGACGGCCGGGTGATCGGGGAGCCGAGCCCCGGTGCCTGCATAGAGCGCGGCATGGCCTTCCTGACCGAGGACCGGCGCGGCGAGGGCCTGATGATGCACGCCACCATCGCGGAGAACGTGGCCCTGCCCTCCCTGGACGAATACGTGTCGCCGTGGACCCGCTTCATCGACCGGACGCGGCTGGGCGACGAGGTCGGGCGGATCGGCCAGAAGGTGCGGATGCGCGCCGCCGACCCGATGGCGACCCTTGTCCGGCACCTGAGCGGCGGCAACCAGCAGAAGGTCGTGCTGGCGAAGTGGCTTCTGCGCGCCCCCGGGTCTTCATCCTGGACGAGCCGACGCGCGGGATCGACGTGGGCGCCAAGTTCGAGATCTACAAGATCATCGACACGCTGGTGGCCGAGGGCGCCGGGGTGCTCATGATCTCCTCCGAGATGGAGGAGCTGATGGGCATGTGCGACCGAATCCTGGTGATGAACCACGGCGAGATCCAGGCGGAGTTCCCACGCGGCGACTTCGACGGCGGGCGCATCCTGGAGGCCGCCATGAAACGGCGCGGGCCGGCGGAGCCGGTCAGGCTGGAGGGGGCGGCGTGATGGATACCACGAGGCTTCGGCTGGCCCTGCTGCGGAACGCGCCGGTCGGCTTGTTCCTGGTGGTGCTGGCGGTGTTCGGCAGCCTGTCCGACCGGTTCCTGGACGTGCAGAACTTCACCAACATCCTGATCCAGTCCTCGCACGTCGCGATCCTGGGCATCGGCATGACCTTCGTGCTGCTGACCGCCGGCATCGACCTGTCGGTCGGCGCCGTGATGTACCTGTCGGTGGCGCTGCTGGGCATCTACATGGCGGAGCTGCCGGTGCTGCTGGCGGTGCCGGCCATGATGGCGGTGGGCGCCCTGTTCGGGCTGGTCAACGCCTTCTTCGTGGTGTGGCTTCGGGTGGCGGCCTTCATCGTGACGCTGGCGACCCTGTTCATCGGGCGCGGGCTGGCGCTGTGGGTGACCGAGACCCGCATGGTGTTCTACCAGGACCATATCCTGTCGCTGGCGCGGGCGGAATGGCTGGGCGTGCCTTGGGCGATCTGGGTCTTCGCAATCGTCTTCGCCGCGGCCTGGACGGTGCTGAACCACACGCCGTTCGGCCGGCAGGTCCACGCGGTGGGCGAGAACCCGGAGGCCGCCGCCAAGGCCGGGATCAACGTGCCGCTGGTGCTGACCGCCGTCTATGCGGTATCGGGCGCCTGCGCCGGGATCGCCGGGTTCGTGTCGATCACCCAGGTGGGGGCGGCGGCGTCCTCGTTCGCGATGGAGAAGGAGTTCGCGGCCGTCGCCGCCGCGGTGCTGGGAGGCGTCAGCCTGTTCGGCGGGCGCGGCGGCGTGGCCGGGACCGTGTTCGGCGCGGTGCTGATCCAGACCGTCCAGAACGGTTTGGTGATCGTCAACGCCGACCCGTACATCTATCCGCTGGTCACCAGCTCGATCATCTTCCTGGCGGTCTTCGTGGACAGCCAGCGCTCCCGAATCCTGCACCGGTTGGGCCGGCGCCGGATCCGCATCGAGGAGAGACCCGTATGACTTCCATTCCTTCCTCCGTTTACGCGCCGCGCACCGGCAAGCTGCGCGGCACCCTGGTCGGCTGCGGCTTCTTCGCCGAGAACCACCTGAACGCCTGGACCCTGATGCGGGACACCCCGCTGGAGGGCGTCGAGCTGGTCGCGGTGTGCGACAAGGACGTGGGCAAGGCGGAGGCCGCCGCCCGGCGCTTCGGCGTGCCGAACGTCTATGCCGACGCCGAGGCGATGCTGGCGGAGCAGAAGCCCGACTTCGTGGACATCGCGACCACCCTGCCCTCCCACCGGGCGCTGGTGGAACTGGCGGCCCGGCACGGCGTGCCCGCGATCTGTCAGAAGCCCTTCGCCGCCAGCCTGGTGGACGCGGTGGCCATGGTGCGGGCCTGCGCCGATGCCGGCGTGCAGCTGATGGTCCACGAGAATTTCCGCTGGCAGCATCCGCTGCTGGCGGTAAAGCAGGCGCTGGACGAGGGCTGGGCGGGACGGCCGTTCTTCGGCCGCGTCCAGTTCCGCCACGGCTTCGACATCATCACCAACCAGCCCTACCTGGCGGAGGACGAGCGCTACATCATCATGGACGTGGGGCTTCACCTGCTGGACGTGGCCCGCTTCCTGTTCGGCGAGGCCGGGCGGCTCTATTGCCGGACGGCGCGGATCGACCCGCGCGTGCGGGGGGAGGACACCGCGACCATGCTGGTGGATTTCGACGCCGGCGTGACGGGGGTGGTGGACCTGTCCACCGCGACCCGGACCGAGCCGGAGCCCTTCCCCGAATGCCTGGTGCGGATCGAGGGGACCGACGGCACGATCGAGCTGGAGCAGGGCTATCGGCTGGTGCTGAGCCGGCCCGGCCACCGGGAGGTGCGGCCGGTCGATGCGGAGCTTCTGCCCTGGGCCGCCCGGCCGTGGCACGTGGTGCAGGACAGCGTTCTGGCGATCCAGCGCCATTGGGTCGATTGCCTGCGCGAGGGCCGCGAGCCGGACACGTCGGGGGCGGACAACCTGCGGACCCTGGAGCTGACCTTCGGGGCGTACCGGTCGGCGGAGACCGGCGAAGCGGTGGCGTTCGGCTGACACCCCCTCCCCCGTGGGAGAATGTCAACGGATGTCATGATTTCCGGATCAAGCCCGCGACTGCCCGGCACGATGACTGGTTGAGTCATTGGAGAAATGTAGGTCGGGTAGAGCGAAGCGGCACCCGACGGCAACGCGCCGGCTCTGTCGGGTACCGCTTCACTCTACCGTGTTTACACGGCTGACACCCCCTCTCCCGTGCGAGAATGTCAGCCGATGTCATCATTCCCGGCGCGGAGGTGGTGACGTGGGCGCCGGAAAGGCCGGAAAGGTCATCTTCGGTCACTACGGCGGGGCCGGGTCGGGGCCGGTGCCTCTGTCGGGTGTCATCATGGAGCCGGCCGGAACAGCGGAGGCCCGGCAAGGCCGAAAGGATCACGGATGAACACGGATGAAAAAGGATGGGCACGGATCACGGCGAGTCGCTGCTTCCGCGATCAGGTGGCGGGTCACCATGACCGCTTGGAACCGGCCTGAAAGTCACTGGAAGTCACTATTCCGGCCTCGGGGCGGCCGGTCGGTCCGTCCACGGCATACGCCGGCATTCTTCCGGTTGTATTGACTCCTATTTCATTCTCGCTTTCGGCAAAATATCCCGATAATCAACTCGGGAGTGATCCGATGCGCCTGAAGCTTGTCGCCGTACTGTCCGCCCTCGCCCTCCTCCTGCCGTCGATCGCCTTCGCCCATTCCGGCGGGCTGGACCGCAAGGGCTGCCACCATGACCGGAAGAATGGCACTTATCACTGCCATTGACGCCCCAGGGTCATCATGGGTCATCACGGGTCATCATGATGGCCGCCGTAGGCGGGGTGGTTGGGATCTATTCTCATGTCAAAGATCCGGCAAGGGCCGCGCCCTGCCCTGTCTTCTTACGGCTATCGGATCATAGCACAAGCGGACCAAGGACAGCAATCCTACTGATGTGCAGTGCGCCGCTGTTGTGGGAAGCAGGGATCGCATCGACTGGTGAAGGTTTGCGCTGCCGGGAGTTCGAGATCCTTCATCAGATCAGTCGGTTTCATCAGCCGTTGAAAATGCCGGATTCAGTGAAATCCCTCCAGGCATCTCCAAGTCCTGGGTTCTCCTCGAATGCTGAAACGAACAAAGGCGTGAAGAGTTCTTCAAGCGGGAATGATCGTTCGGGAATGCCGCACTCGGCCCTGGTGCGCAAAGACGGCAGGCTCGACGGAACGGGATCGGTTATCCTGTGCGACCTTCCGAGAATACAACCGTTACCCCGCTGTTCCGCTTGGCTGCGTAATGAAGCGTGATCCGTGGCGGCATGCCGCGTCGAGCCAACACCTTCCAGGTTACCGATGCATGCGCAACAAGGTGGCAGAGAACGCAACTCATGCTAGTACTTCATGGGAGCGCTGCTTATCAGAAGGCCTAATGGCATGGCGTCGTTCTCTCAAACAGGCATGGCTCCACCCTGGGAATGGGCTCGTTGGCCGATGAACACTTGTCTGGAAAACCCAACCAAGATGGGTTATTGTTGACGGTAACGGTCCATAGGGCGTTTGGGTTTCGCTTCGTGATGTTCACCAACGATCATTCTCCAGCCCATGTCCATGTCGTCGGTCATGGAGGCGAAGCGAAGATCACTTTGGCGGAGCCATTCCGCGCGAAAGTCGATTGGTCCATAGGGATCAGCCAAGCCGATCTCCGTCGGATCATGGCGGAGATAGAGCGTAAGCGGCCACTTTTGATCGAGGCATGGGAGACGAGATGTGATGGATGATCTTTCCTTCCAGATCGCGGATGCGGAACGGCGCGGCACCGAACTGCTGATGACTGAACCGCGGGCCAAATCCGCGCGCTTCGACGTCTCCACCGGACGGATCATCGTGGATCTTGTCAATGGGTGCAGTTTCGCCTTTCCACCGGAACTGGCCCAAGGGCTTCAGGACGCCACCGCCGAACAGTAGGCCGAAGTGGAGGTGCTGGGACGAGGCATCGGATTACATTGGGAGAGCCTTGATGCCGATCTCAGCGTCCCCGGCCTGCTGGCGGGGTTGTTCGGCACCAAGGCCTTCATGGACAAGCAGCGCGCCGCACGTGCCGGTGCGGCGACTTCGCCGGCCAAAGCTGTAGCAGCGCGGCTGAACGGCCGGAAGGGTGGCCGTCCTCCGAAAAGCTGCTGGTGATCTGGGGCGTGCTGCTGCCGCTGATCACCCTGCCCTCCACGGCGGCCGGACTGTACGGGATCATCCCGCTGCTGAAGATTTCGCTTTGGCACATGGACGCGCGGATCGGGCCGGTGACCGTGGCCTATGAGACCATCGTCGTCGGGGCGCTGGTCCTGGTCGGCGTCGGGCTGTCGTGCTGCGTCCTGCCGCCACGGGAGCGCCGTCGGACGCAGCGTCGCGGACTGGAGAGAGTTGAATAAAATTCAGTAAATACGTATCCGGATAGGAAAAATATGCCGCGTGTCATGTCCTTAACGGAATAATTTGCCCACTGATTCCTGTCGATCCGCGTGGAATGGCGGGGCTTCACCTGTTTTCGGTTCGGAAACTACTTGGCATATCGCTTGCTTCAGTCCGCATTATGGAACCGGATGCGCTGGATTGGTCGGTATGCTGTCTCTGAATACGAACGCCACGGTGACGCTTCTTCTGAATAACCGCAGCCGGCTCGACGCGGATTCGAAGGCCAGCCAGAAGGCGATCGCGACCGGCCTGGGCGTGGCCGACGTCTATGACGACGGGGCGACCAAGGCGGTCGCGATGCGCATCCAGTCCCAGATCGTCGCCACCGCCGCCGTGTCCGAACGGCTTTCCATGGCGCAGGGCCTCGTCACCGTCGCCCGCGTGGCGAGCGAACGGCTGCTGGACCAGATGGGACAGTTGAAGGAGGTCATCGTCAAGGCGGCCGACACGGCGACCAGCGAGACCGAGCGGGCCAGCTATGACCAGGAATACCGGCAGATCCTCGGCGACGCGAAGGCGATCCTGGCCGATGCGTCCTACAGGGACGTGAACATCCTGATCGACCTGACGCTCGATAACGGGACGTCGATCCCGTTCAACACGACGCCGGGGGTCGTCAATTCGCAGGACGTAATCGTCTCGACCGACGGCGACACTACCCGGATACAGGCGTTCCGGCTGGACATGAACTGGAGCAGGCTGAACCAGGAGAGCATCGGGTCGCCCGAATCGGCGCAACAGGCCCTGGCCGTCTGGGAGGAGCAGTGGACGGTGTTCGCATCGGCCGCGAACAAGCTGGGGGCCACCCAGAAATCCCTGGAGAACCGCCAAGCCTCCCTGATGAACCAGTCCAACGCCCATGCCGCCGGCCTGGGGGCGATGGTCGATGCCGACTTGGCGAAGGAGAGCGCGCGGCAGCAGGCGACCGACCTGAAGATTCAGCTGTCCAACCAGGCGCTATCGATCGCGAACCAAGCTCCCCAGATCCTGCTCCGCCTGTTCCAGTGAAAGGGCCTTGCGGTGTTCCCGCATACTGGTATGATGAGTATATAAGAAAGCACGAACACGGACCTGGGGAGGTCGGACGCCTCATGGCAATGCCAGCGCAGCGCATCACCGCGACGTATCGCATAGAGACAGCCTACCCGCTGGACGAAGCGGTCGAGACCATGGCGGGGGAGCAGTCCACCGGCACCTTCGTGCGGCTTCCGGGCGAGACCGACGAGATGCGGGAGCTGTACGGCGCGCATGTGGAGCGGCTGACCGAGCTGGAGACGGTCGGGGTGCCGTCGCTTCCGGGGGCGGGCGTTCCCAAAGGGTTGGCCCAGGGACCGGGGGGCAAGCCGGTCTGGCGGCGGGCGGAGGTGGTGCTGTCCTGGTCGCTGGACAATTTCGGCGCCTCGCTGCCCAACCTGGTGGCGACGGTCGCGGGAAACCTGTTCGAGCTGCGGCCGTTCAGCGGGCTGCGGCTGCTGGACATCGGGCTGCCGGAGGCGTTCGCGGAGAAGTATCCGGGGCCGAAGTTCGGGGTCGCGGGGACGCGGCGGCTGGCCGGCGTGGAAGGCCGGCCGCTGATCGGGACGATCGTCAAGCCAAGCGTCGGCATGGGGCCGGAGGCGACGGCCGACTTGGTCCGCGTGCTGTGCGACGCCGGGATCGACTTCATCAAGGACGACGAGCTTCAGGCCGACGGACCGCACTGCCCGTTCGAGGCTCGGGCGCGCGCGGTGATGCGGGTGATCGACGCCTGCGCGGAACGGACCGGCCGGAAGGTGATGTTCGCCTTCAACATCACCGGCGACCTGGACGAGATGCGGCGGCGGCACGACCTGGTGATGGAGCTGGGCGGCACCTGCGTGATGGCGAGCCTCAATTCGGTGGGCGTCGTCGGCATGGTGGAGCTGGGGCGGTTCAGTCAGCTTCCGATCCACGCCCACCGCAACGGCTGGGGCTACCTGTCGCGGGCGCCGGAGCTGGGCTGGTCCTATGTCGCCTGGCAGAAGATCTGGCGGCTGGCCGGCGCCGACCACATGCATGTGAACGGGCTCCAGAACAAGTTCTGCGAGCCCGACGAGAGCGTGATCGCCTCGGCCCGGGCGTGCCTGACGCCGATGTTCGAAAGCAAGCCCTGCACGGTGATGCCGGTGTTCTCGTCCGGCCAGTCGGCCCGGCAGGCGGCGGGCACCTATGCGGCGCTGGGTTCGGCCGACCTGATCTTCGCGGCGGGCGGCGGCATCATGGGGCATCCGGACGGGCCGGCCGCGGGCGTCGGCGCCCTGCGCGACGCCTGGGACGCGGCGCTGGCGTCATGATGACGGGTGCTGGCGGGGTCCGGGGGTTGCCCGGCACGTTTTTTGTCTTCTCAATCAGAGGAGGCTTTTCTGGTAGAGCCTTCCTCTTTTTATCGTCATGACCGGGCTTGACCCGGTCATCGCTTGCAGACTCCATCAGCGCCGCCATGCGGGGAGATGCCCGGATCAAGTCCGGGCATGACGAAAAATGAAGATGAAGTCGCTCGGAGAGCCCCTTTCAGTTGATCAGCAATCATCGTGCCGGTCAGCCGTGAACGTGATCCGGGTATCTCCCGGCACGGCGGCGTCGATGACGCCCGCAAAAGATGACCGGATCAAGTCCGGTCATGACGATGAGAAAGTGCGAGCTCTTCCGGGGAAGCCTCTCCCGGTTGACGGGGCCACAACCTTGCCTGATCACCGGTGTTCCGGCCGAGGGCTGCCCGAGGGGCTGCTGCTGAGCTTCTACGGCGACGACTATACCGGGTCGTCGGCGGTGATGGAGGTGATGAGCTTCGCCGGACTGCCGACCGTGCTGTTCCTGGGCGTGCCGACGCCGGAGCGGCTGGCGCGGTTCGCGGGGTGCCGGGGGATCGGTTTCGCCGGGGTGGCGCGGTCGCAGGGGTTGGGCTGGATGGACCGGCACCTGCCGGCGGTGTTCCGGACGCTGGCCGGGCTGCGGGCGCCGGTGGCGCATTACAAGGTGTGCTCGACCTTCGATTCCGCACCCCATGTCGGCTCGATCGGGCGGGCGGCGGAGCTGGCGGTGCCGCTGCTGGGGGGCGCGTGGCACCCGCTGGTGGTCGGAGCGCCGGAGATCGCGCGGTACCAGGCGTTCGGCAACCTGTTCGCGGTGGCGGCGGACGGCGGGCGCTACCGGCTCGACCGGCATCCGGGCATGTCTCGGCATCCCGTGACCCCCATGGACGAGGCGGACGTGAGGGTTCATCTGGGCCGGCAGACCGCCATGCCGGTCGGGCTGGTGGACTGCGTTTCCATGAAGCGCGGCGAGGCCGACGCCGCCCTGGCGCGCGAGGTCGCGCGGGGTGCCGCGATCGTGGCGCTGGACGTGATCGACGCCGAGACCCTGGCGGAGGCCGGGCGGCTGGTCTGGGAGCGGGGCGGCGGCCGGAACGGGGAGCGGGTCTTCGCGATCGGCTCGCAGGGGCTGGAATACGCGCTGGTGGCGTGGTGGCGGAAGGCCGGATTGATCCCGGAGGCTTCGGAGATCCCGCCGGCGCGGGCCGGGGCGGCGGAGCGGATCGCCTGCGTTTCCGGCTCCTGCTCGGCGGTGACGGCGGGGCAGATCGCGGCGGCGCTGGAGGACGGGTTCGAGGGCATACGGGTCAATGCGGCGCTGGCGGTGGACGGTGCCGCGTGGGAGCGCGAGCTGGGCCGGGCGGCGGAGGCCGCGCTGGCGGCGCTGGGCGCCGGGCGGGACCCGCTGGTGTTCTCCGCGCTGGGGCCGGACGACCCGGCCGTCGCTTCGATGCGGACGGCGGTGGAGACAAGCGACGTGCCGGTGGAGGCCGTGAACGACAGGATCGGCGCCGGGCTGGGGCGGCTGCTGGACCGGGTGATGCGGACGGCGGGGCTGAAGCGCGGGGTGATCGCCGGGGGCGACACCTCCGGCCATGCGGCCATGACGCTGGGGGTCTTCGCCCTGACGGCGCTGGCTCCGGTGGCGCCGGGGGCTCCGCTGTGCCGGGCCCATTCCGACGACCCGGCCCATGCCGGGCTGGAGATCGCCCTGAAGGGCGGGCAGATGGGCAAGCCGGACTATTTCCGGGCCGCGAAGCGCGGCTCCGGTGAGGCATAGGAACGATGGGAGGAGACGGGAGATGACCAAGATCGCGCTGCTGGGAGCCGGGGCAAGATGGGGGTCCGGCTGGCCACCAACCTGCACGGTTCGGAGTTCCAGGTGGACCATGTGGAGATTTCCGACGAGGGGCGGCAGCGCCTGAAGGACGCGATCGGCGCCGCCTGCGTGGACCAGGACCGGGCGCTGGGGGAAGCCGACGTGGTGCTGATGGCGGTGCCCGACCGGCTGATCGGCAAGATCGCCCACGGGTTCATCGGAAAAGTGAGGCCGGGGACGGCCATCATCATGCTGGACGCGGCGGCTCCCCATGCCGGCGAGCTGCCGGTGCGGGACGACGTGACGTACTTCGTGACGCATCCGTGCCACCCGCCGATCTTCAACGACGAGGTCGAGCCGGCGGCGAAGAACGACTTCTTCGGCGGCATCGCGGCCAAGCAGCACATCGTCTGCGCCCTGATGCAGGGGCCGGAGGAGCATTACGCCCTGTGCGAGCGGATCGCCCGGATGATCTACAAGCCGGTGATGCGGTCGCACCGGGTGACGGTGGAACAGCTCGCGATCCTGGAGCCCGCACTGTCGGAGACGGTCGGCGCCACCCTGTCGCTCGCCATGCGCGACGCGGTGGACGAGGCGGAGCGCCGGGGCGTCCCGCGCGAGGCCGCGGTGGACTTCATGCTGGGGCACCTGAACATCGAGCTGGCGATCGCCTTCGGGATCTTTCCGCAGGGGCGGTTCTCGGACGGCGCGCTGCATGCGATCGAGCAGGCCAAGCCGGTGATCTTCAAGGAGGGCTGGCTGGAGCGGGTGTTCGACAAGGACGCGGTGCTGCGGTCGGTCAAGGACATCTGCAAGTAAAACCAAGAAGAACGCAATAGAGGGAGGAACGGGATCATGAAGGGCGCGATATCGCTGTTCTCGGGCTTGGCGCTGCTGGCGGCGCTGGGCGGCCAGGCCATGGCTGCCGATCATGTCATCAAGGCGGGGCACGGCACCCAGACCACCCACCCGACGCACCTGGCGCTGGTCAAGTTCGCCGAGCTGGCGGACCGGAAGACCGGCGGCGCGGTCAAGGTGGAGATCTACCCGGACCGCCAGCTCGGCGAGGAGCGGGAGATGGTCGAAGGGCTTCAGCTCGGCTCGGTCGACATGGCGGTGGTCTCCACCGGGCCGCTGCTGGCCTTCGTGCCGCAGATCGGCGTGATCGACCTGCCCTTCGTCTTCAAGGATTCGGCGCACGCCTACAAGGTGCTGGACGGCGAGGTCGGCCAGACCCTGCTGAAGAAGATGGAGGCCAAGGGCATCGTCGGCCTCGCCTGGTGGGAGAACGGCTGGCGTCACCTGACCACCAAGAAGCCGATCGCCCAGCCCGCCGACATGAAGGGCATGAAGCTGCGCACCATGCAGAACCCGGTGCATATCGCGGCTTTCAAGGAGATCGGCGCGTCGCCCATCCCGATGGCCTGGGGAGAGGTCTTCACCAGCCTTGGACAGGGCGTGATCGACGCCCAGGAGAACCCGATCACGATCATCTATTCCAACTCGCTGTGGGAGGTCCAGAAATACGTGACCCTGACCGGCCACGTGTACGGGCCGCACGCCGTCATGCTCAGCGAGGCCAAGTGGAGCACCCTGCCCGCCGACATCCAGGCCAAGCTGCGCGAGGCGGTGACCGAGGCGACCGCGTACCAGCGCGAGCAGTCGCACCGGCTGGAAGCCGAGCAGCTGGTCAAGCTGCAGGAGAAGGGCATGGTGATCGAGACGGTGGACACCACGCCGTTCCGCACCGCCACGGCCGGGATCGCCGAGACCTCGAAGAACATCGATCCCGCGATGCTGGCGGCGATCCGCTCGGCCGGGGAGTGACCGGCTTTCCGGTGCCGTGAAGGAGGGCGCGCGGATGCTCGTCATGAAGCTGTGGTACGGGATCGAGCAGGCGGTGAAGGCCCTGCTGATCGGGCTGGTGACCGTGATGGTCGCGACCAGCCTGGCCCAGGTGTTCTGGCGCTATGTCTTCAACGACCCGCTGACCTGGTCGGAGGAGCTGGCCCGCTACCTATTCGTCTGGATCGCGTATCTGTCGGCCTGGCTGACCTGGCGGCACCGCGCGCACATCGCGCTCGACGCCGTCACGTATCTGCGCTCGCCGCTGCTGGAGCGGTGGTCGGCGCGGCTGGTGGAGGTGCTGGTGCTGGGCTTCTGCGCCTACACCTTCTACGCCAACTTCCGGCTGCTGGGGCTGACGGTGGACCAGCCGTCGGCCGTGCTGGAGATCCCGATGGTCTGGGTCTACGCCGCCTACAACGTCATGACCTTCATGATCTGCGGCGACATCCTGGTGAACTGGCTGATGGGCGCCCTGGCCGCCCGGTCGGTCCGCGTCGCGGCCCCGGGCCGGCTGGCCTGAGGAGGCATTCCGTCCATGGCGACCATCCTTCTGGTGAGCTTCTTCGCGCTTCTGCTGGTCAACGTGCCGGTCTCGTTCAGCCTCGCCATCGCCTCGACCGCGGCGATCCTGTTCGGCGGGATGCCGTCGGGCGTGATCGTGCAGAAGATGACGGCGGCGATCGACAGCTTCGTGCTGCTGGCGGTGCCGTTCTTCCTGCTGTCGGGCCACCTGATGGCGCGCAGCGGCATCGCCCGCGACATCATCGAGTTCGCGGACTCGGTGGTGGGGTGGCTGCGCGGCGGGCTGGCCCAGGCCAACATCGCCGCCGGCACGCTGATGGGCGGCATGACCGGATCGGCGGTGGCGGAAGCCGCCTCGACCGGCGGCGCGCTGATCCCGCCGATGCTGGAGCGCGGCTACGACCGGCCGTTCACCGCGGCGGTGACGGCCAGCGCCTCTACCCTGTCGGTGGTGATCCCGCCGTCGATCCCGATGATCATCTTCGGCGTGGTGACCGGCGTGTCGGTGTCGGACCTGTTCATCGGCGGGATCGTGCCGGGCATCCTGATGGCGCTGGCCCTGATGGTCACGTCGTGGGTGCTGGCGGTCCGGCGCGGCTATCAGAAGGGTCCGGTGCCGTCGCTCGGCAGCATCGCGAAGGCGACGCGGGCCAGCGTCTGGGGGCTGCTGATGCCGCTGGTGATCATCGGCAGCATCCGGTACGGCATCGCGACGCCGACCGAGGCCTCGGTGGTGGCCGTGGTCTACGGCTTGGCGGTGGGCATGCTGGTGTACCGCACGATCTCGGTGAAGGACCTGCCGAAGATCGTGCTGGAGTCGATGGTGACGACCGGCATGGTGATGCTGATGATCGCCACCGCCTCGCTGTACGGCCTGATCGTGACCCGGGAGCAGCTGCCGCAGGCGGCGGCGGAGTTGATCCTGGGGCTGACGACCGATCCCTATCTGGTGCTGATCCTGTTCCTGGGGGTCTATCTGCTGGCCGGCATGCTGCTGGACCTGGGCGCCAACATCATCATCCTGGTGCCGGTGCTGTGGCCGGTGACCCAGAAGCTGGGGATCGACCCGGTGCAGTTCGGCATCGTGACGGTGATCGGCCTGGCGATCGGGCTGGTGACCCCGCCGGTGGGGGCGAGCCTGTTCGTCACCTGCGGCATCGCGAAGGCCAACCTGATCGAAGGCAGCCGCGCGGCGGCGCCCTTCGTCCTGGCGCTGATCGCGGTGGTTCTGCTGATCATCTTCGTGCCGGGAATCGCGACCTGGCTGCCCTACAGCGCGAAGGGCTGAGGGGGTTTTCGGGTTTTGCCGCAGATGACGGCGATGGGCTCAGATGTTCGGCTTGTGCGCGGCCAGCCCGTCCCAGGCGGCCAGGGCGCAGCGGGCGGTGGCGGCCAGGGACTCGCGGGGGGCGCCGTCGCGGGCGCGGATCGACATGCCCTGCTGGACCGTGACGTAGAAATCCGCCGCCGCCGCGCAGTCGAAGCCGGGCGGCAGTTCGCCCTCGGTGACGGCGCGCTCCAGGCGGGCGCGGAGAAGGGCGATGCCGGCGGCGCGGTCCTGGCGCAGGTCCCGGCACAGGTCGGGGCCGGTGCCGGTGGCGTTGACGGCGCTCAGCACGACCATGCAGCCGGGCGGCTTGCCCGGCTCGCTGAAGGCGTCGGCGGTCGCCGTCAGGAACCCCTCGACCGCCGCGCGCGCCGTGGGCGCCGCGTCCAGGCCGCCCCAGATTCCCAGCCCCTCCGTCGAGCCGTACAGGCGGAGCGCTTCCCGGAACAGCCCCTCCTTGCTGCCGAACGCCGCGTAGAGGCTGGGCGCCGCGATCCCCATGGCGGCGGTCAGGTCGGCCATGGACGCCGAGTCATAGCCTTTCGCCCAGAAGACCTCCATCGCCCGCCGCAGCGCGCGGGCACGGTCGAAACTCCGCGGGCGTCCTCTTTCCGGCATTCGCATTCCTTTCTGTAACGACCGGTAAATAATTTACTTGACGGGCCGGATCAAGCCGCGCATCAATTATGTAACGATCACTATAGAAAGAGGAACGGACCATGACCCGTCTGGCAGGAAAAGTGGCCCTGGTGACCGGCGGCAGCCGGGGGATCGGAGCCTCGATCGCGCGCCGGCTGGCGGCGGAGGGTGCCGACGTGGCGCTGACCTACGCCCGGTCGCCCGACAAGGCGCGGGAGACCGTGGCGGCGATCGAGACGCTGGGCCGCAGGGCGCTGGCGGTCGAGGCCGACAATGCCGATGCCGCCGCCGTCACGGCCGCGGTGGAAGCGACGGTGGAGGCGTTCGGCCGGATCGACATCCTGGTCAACAATGCCGGCATCGCCCGCATGGGGCATGTGGACGAGCTGACGCTCCAGGACTTCGACGACACCATGGCGGTGAACGTCCGCGCCGCCTTCGTCGCGTCCAAGGCCGCGGCCGCCCGGATGGTGGACGGCGGGCGGATCGTCTCGATCGGAAGCTGCCTGGCGGACCGCGTGCCGGGGCCGGGCTTCAGCGTCTATTCCATGAGCAAGGCGGCGCTGGTCGGCATGACCAAGGGGCTGGCCCGCGACCTGGGACCGCGCGGCATCACGGTCAACGTCGTGCATCCGGGTCCTACCGACACCGACATGAACCCGGCGTCGGGACCGATGGCCGACGGCCAGCGCAGCATGATGGCGGTCCCGCGGTTCGGCAATCCGGACGACCTCGCCGCGATGGTCGCGTGGCTGGCCGGGCCGGAGGCGCGCGGCATCACCGGCGCCGGGTTCGCCGTGGACGGCGGCACCAACGCGTAGACGCAGGGGGTCGGTCACGCCGTGAAGGTCTCCACGGCGGCGCCGGCGGCGAAGGCCAGGGCCGCCGCGGCCATGCCGATCGCCAGCGTCTCCAGCCCGGACCGCCACCATGCCGACAGCGACCACAGGCTCTTGACCGACCCGATGGCGAAGAACACGGCGGCGGTCGAGCCGGTAGACAGGGAGACCGGCGCCGGCAGGCCGACGACGAAGGGCAGCAGCGGGACGAACCCGCAGATCAGGAAGGCCAGGAAGGTGCTGCCCGCCGCCTTGATCGGCGAGCGCAGGGTCGCGGGCAGGCCGTATTCCTCCGCCAGCATGGTGTCGATCCAGCGGCCGCGGTCGGCGGTGATGACCTGGACCGCGTGCTCCAGGCCGCGGCCCTGGAAGCCCTTGGCCCGGAAGATCTCCCTGACCTCCTCGAGCTCGCCTTCCGGGACCAGGTCGATGTGCCGCTCCTCCACCGCGCGGAGCCGATCCTTGTCGTCCCGCTCCGTCTTGGTGCCGCTGTAGTTGCTGGCGGCCATGGAGAAGCCGTCCGCCAGCAGGTTCGCGGCGCCGAGGATCAGGACGGTCCGGGTCGACAGGCCGGCTCCGACCACGCCCGCCACCACGGCGAAGGTCGTCACGGCGCCGTCGATGCCGCCATAGACCCAGTCGCGCAGGTAGCTCTGCTCCGGGCGGACGGCGAGACGCCGCCGGATCGCCTCGGGGTCATGGTCATGTTCCATCGGGTCCTGTTCCTCGCATTCTCGGTCGCATCGTCGATGGCCCCCGGTTTCCCGGCTCCGGTTGCCGGAAGTCATGCATCGAATCCGTCAAGGCGCGCCTTGATGAAGATCACGATGGGTCGATGATTCACACCCACAAGGAATAAGCCATCCGGCCTGGGGCGGAATTGCTTTACCGTGGGATGGATTCTCTGGTTTATATGATCTCCAAAGCAATAATATTGCTTTCCCGAACGAAAGATCATTGATGAGACGTTATTGGCGCTCAGTCCTGTGTGCCGGGTTGCTGAGCCTGACGAGTACCGGGGCGGCGGCGCAGACCGAAGGCGGCGCGGACTGGCTGGTGTCGGACTGGTCGAAGGAGGACAAGGCGCTGGCCCTCAACCTGGGCATCGGCGCGGCGATCCTCGGGTGGGGCTTCGCCAACTGGGATTACGGCACCGGCGGCCCCCGGTTCCAGGACGAGGGCTGGTTCGGCCGGGACACCGACGAGGGCGGAGCCGACAAGCTGGGCCACCTTTACACGACCTACCTGTTCAGCCACCTGTTCGCGGGCCAGTACGAGCGCTGGGACTTCGGAAAGGACGAGGCGATCGGCTGGGGCGCCCTGTCCGCCCTGGGGGTAACCGGCCTGATCGAGGTCGGGGACGCGTTCAGCGACCGCTACGGGTTCGCCTATCAGGACATGGTGTTCAATACGCTGGGGGCCGCGGCGGGCTATCTGCTCTGGTCCTATCCGGAGCTGTCGCGCAAGATCGACCTGCGCGTGGAGTACAACCCGTTCCTGGACGGCGATCACCAGTTCGACGTCACCACGGACTACGACCGCCTGGGCTACGTGATGGCGATCAAGGCCGATGGGTTCGACTTCATCGAGAACGAATACCTGAAGTACCTGGAACTGCATGTCGGGTTCCGGGCCCGGAACTACGCCGACTACAGCGACCGGCCCGACATCGACCTGCGCAAGCAGTTCGTGTATGTCGGCATCGGCCTGAACCTGTCGAAGCTGCTCGATCCTTATCTGGACATTCCCGTTTTCAACTATTTCCAGATGCCCTACACCTATCTCCCCGCGACCGCCCGGATTTCCGGCCCGCCGTGACGGCGCCGGGAAAACGATAAGAACAAAGGGAGGAAAGCCATGCCGGCGACACCGGAACCATTCCGGCTCCATGTGCCCGACGACGCGATCGAGGATCTGCGCGACCGCCTGCGCCTCACCCGCTTTCCCGACCGGGCGCCCGGCGAGTCCTGGGCCTTCGGGACCGACGTGGACTGGATGCGCGGCTTCGCGGAGTACTGGCGGGACGGCTTCGACTGGCGGGCGCAGGAGGCGCTGCTCAACGGGTTTCCCCAATACAAGGTGCCGCTGCACGGGATCGACCTGCATTTCCTGCATGTACCGGGAAAGACCGCCGGCGCGATGCCGCTGCTGCTGTCGCACGGCTGGCCCGGATCGGTGTTCGAGTTCCTCGACCTGATCCCGCGCCTGACCGACCCCGCGGCCTTCGGCGGCGATCCGGCCGACGCCTTCACGGTGGTGGCGCCGTCCCTGCCCGGCTTCGGGCTGTCGTTCGCGCCCGGGCAAAAGCGCTTCGGCGCCGAGGAGATCGCCGACTGCTTCGCCGAGCTGATGACCGGGGTGCTGGGATACGACCGGTTCGGCGCTCAGGGCGGCGACTGGGGGTCCTTCATTTCGTCCCGAATCGGCTATACGCACCGGGACCATGTAGCGGGCATCCACCTGAACCTGCTTCCCCTGCGGCGCGACCCGGCGATGGTGGAGTCGCCGACCCCGGAGGAGCGGCGCTATCTGGAGGAGCTGAAGGTCTTCATGAAGGAGGAGACGGGCTACCAGTGGATCCAGGGGACCCGGCCGCAGACCCTGGCCTTCGGCCTGACCGACAGCCCGACGGGCCTGGCCGCTTGGATCGTCGAGAAGTTCCGGGCCTGGTCGGACTGCGGCGGCGACGTGCTGTCGGTGATCGACCGCGACCGCCTGCTCGCCAATATCGGCCTGTACTGGTTCACCGGGGCGATCGGGTCGTCCTTCTGGCCCTATTACGCCCGCATGCACGGCCCCTGGCCGATCCCGGAAGGCGGCACGGTGGACGTGCCGACCGGCTATTGCCAGTTCCCGACCGAGATCCTGCGCCCGCCGCGCTCGATGGCGGCACGCACCTTCACCGACATCCGGCGCTGGAGCGTGATGGAGCGCGGCGGCCACTTCGCGGCGCTGGAGCAGCCCGACGCGCTGGCCGGGGAAATCCGCGCCTTCTTCCGGCCGCTGCGCCGATGAGCGGGCTTACGGCGGCTGGATGCGCTCAGCCCTCGAAGGGGAACTCGCCCAGTCGCTGCCACGGTCCCCCGAGATAGCGCCACAGCAGAAGGCTCTCGCCCACCACCTCGAACGGGGAGAAGCCGGCTTCGAGCCGTTCCAGCAGGGCGCGCGCCTCGGCCGGATCGGCCTTGTTCTGGATCGTGACATGGGGCCGGAACGGCTGCCGGTCCTGCGGGGTCAGGCAGCCGGCCCAGCGGGCCGCCAGCGCCGCGCGGAGCTCCGCCAGGCCGGGGGCGTCGAAGGCGTAGGCGACGCCTTTCCCCAGGAAGCGCAGCCCCGTCGCCCGAAGCGGCGGGCGGGCGCGCCCGGCCAGCACGTCCCGGAGCGCGGCGGCGATGCCGGCCGGATCCTCTCCGGGCAGGTGGTGGAACAGCGTGAGGTGCGCCGGCAGGAAGTTCCGTTCCGCCGGGAAATGCGCCCGGCGCAGGGCATCCAGGCGGCTGAACGACCCGGCGTCCATCCCCAGCGTCAGGATCAGGGGAGCCGGCCCGCCCCGCACCGTCACGATCCCTTCCCCTGCGGAGCGGCTGCGGCGAGTCGTCCCATGAATTCACCCAAGGCAATACCATGGAGGGCAGTGCCCAGTCCTTTGGCAAGATAACAGGATATATCAATTTGCTTAGATTTGGGGTCGCTATGCTCTGACATGCCGCCATCATTCTTTCGGAAGGCTGGAGATATTAACCGCTCGTCAATTCATTCCTTATAAATTGAAGCTATCGCAAGACAAAGAGCCCGAAAGCCATGCACTCCTCCGCTTCCCAGTCATCCTCGTCCACTCCCTTTTCCGCCGCCTTCCCCGTCGAGCAGCTCCATGCCGAATACGCGGCTGCCCGCGATCAGGTGCTGCGGCAGACCAACTCGACCCATGTGAGCGAGTGCCTGGACGCCATCCGCCCCCTGTGGGCCGCGTACCAGGCGAAGCTTGCGGCGCTCGCTTCCGTCGAGGAGCCCGTCCTGGTCCGGCTGTCCGCCTGACAGGCGATATGGGCCGTTTCCTGCCGAAGGCCAGGAAACGGCCCATATCGCACCGGTTCGCGCGGGGATGCATGGGTCAAGCCCACGCATGACGAAGATTGCCGTTGATCGGGGCGCCTGAAGCAGGTCGGCCTCGGCCGAAGGACGACGCAGACAGCGTGGCCGGAACGTTGATGCGGGATGCCGGACTTCGCCCTGCCGCCTCCCTCCCCCGCCGCACGCCGCGTTTTTTTTGCATTCATATGCAACTGTTAAGCATACTAAGGTATGCAGTATAACGGCATCATTGATCTGCCCAAGGTGCTGTTTCCGTTCCTCAAGGTGTCTTCTTGCTCTCGCCTCTTTGTCCCTGCTGCCGGAATTCTGGGTATCCGATTGGTCAGATCGATCTTGGTGAAAGTTGCAACGACGCATTCGAAGGCCGTCGGATGTTTCCCGACACGGGTACGATGGTCCGATACTCGGTCTGCATTGCGTGCGACCATATCTGGACCGCCTGCCTGGATCATTGGACTTCGTCGGATTTTCAGCGCCACATTTACAATGATGACTACATACTTGCCGATCCGCCCTTCACCTACGACCGCCCGGCGCGCAACGCGGCGCTGATCGACCGGATCGTCGGTCCCATGAAGGAAACGATCGGCCTCCTGGATTGGGGCGGCGGCAACGGCCTGATGGTGCGGCTGCTGGCCGAGCGGGGGTTCCGGCGCGCGGCCTCCTGCGACCCGTTCTACGGCGGCGGCCGGCCGGCGCCGGGACGGAGCTTCGACCTGGTGACCTGCTTCGAGGTGGTCGAGCATGTCCCCGACCAGCGGGCGCTGTTCGCCGAGCTTGCCCGCCTGGTCGCCCCGCGCGGAGCCCTGCTGCTGAGCACCCTGGTCCAGCCGGACGACATCCGCGAGGTCGGGCTGGACTGGTGGTACGCCAGGCCCCGCAACGGCCATGTCCGCCTGCACAGCGCGGCCAGCCTGGAGCACTGCCTGGCTGTCGCCGGGATGGAGCTGGTGTCGCTGTCGGCCGAACTGCACGTCGCGTTCCGGACCGCGGAGTCGCCCCTGGTCCGGGCGCTGCTGGCGGCTAACGTCCACGAGCCCTCGCTGCCGAACCTCGATTCCCGCACGGCCGGCTGAGCCGCTCAGGGAAGGGACCGGGAGGCCGGGACGGCCGCGCCGAGGAACGCGCGTTCGGGCGGCAGCTCGACCACCACCTCGGTGCCGACGCCGGGCTCGCTCGACATCCTGACCGTGCCGCCATGGCGCTCCACCAGCTGGCGCACCAGCGGAAGGCCCAGCCCGGTGCCTTTGGCCTGGCGGGCGTGCCGGCTGTCCGACTGCTCGAACGGCAGGAAGACGCGCACCAGATCGTCCGGCGGAATCCCGATGCCGGTATCGGTCACGACGATGATCGTATGGCCGTCGGCAGGCTGTTCCAGGGAGACCCCGATCAGCCCGTCGGCGGGCGTGAACTTGATCGCGTTGGACAGCAGGTTGTCCAGGATCTGGCGCAGCCTCAGGCGATCGCCGAAAACGCCGATATGGCCGGCTGCCGGCTCCAGTTCGATCCTGACGCCCGCGGCGCGGGCGGACTCCCGCAGGTCGCGGATCGCCTCCGCGGCGATCGCGACCAGGTCGACGCCTTCCTCCCGAAGCTCCAGCTTGCCGGCCTCCAGCTTGGCGAGGTCGAGAATGTCGTTGATCAGTGCCAGCAGCCTTTGGCCGGCATGGTGGATGTCGCCGATATACTCGGCCTGACGCTCGCCCAGCCGGCCGAAGATCCCGGTCATGAGGGCTTCGGAAAATCCCAGGATCGCGTTCAGCGGGGTGCGCAGCTCGTGGCTGACATTGGCGAGGAAGTTGGACTTGGCTTCGCTGGAGCGCACGGCGGCGTCCCGCGCGGCCACCAGGTTGCCGGTCAGGTCCAGGAGCTGGCGGTTGGTGGCGCGCAGCGCCGTCTCCGAATGCATGTGCCGGCGCATCAGCCAGCCGAGCGCCAGCAGCAGGACGACGAAGCCGACGCAGTAGCCCAGCAGCTTGACCTGGAAGGCGTTCACCTGCGCCTGCATCCGTCCGATCAGTCCGTTCTGCCGGTCGACCACCGCGAGCGACATCCGGCGATGGACGACGATGGCATTCCGGACCCCCTCGTCCGCCACCCGGCGGAACTCGGCCGGCGCGGACTCCAGCAGGGGCAATTGCCGGTCGACCAGGTCGATGGCGCGGCGGACGTCTGCGATGCCTTCCTCGGACCTGATTCCCCGGGTATGCCATTCGGAACTGCCGGTCTCCGGCAGCGAGTTGATCCGGTTGAAGACGTTGTCCAGCCGGAGCCTGATCTCCTCGACCTGCTCGGGGTCGGCCGTTTCCGGCGTGACGTCGGGATGCAGCCCGCGAACGGCGACCTGGAAACGCAGCAGATCCCCGGCAAGCTGCCCGTCGTACCAGATGTCGGCACCGCTGGCGATCTCCACCGACCGCTGGATGGCGATCAGATCGAAGACGAGCATCGGCGAACTGCACAGCAGCAGTACGAAGGATACCGTCCAGACGATCTTGCCCAGGTCCATGAAACGCTTCCTGGCAGCCATCACCGGGTACGATGCCGCGGAAGGTTCCGGACAGTGCCGCGGCGGAAACTCACCCTGTTCGTCATTCCACCATGATCGACTTCAATTGCCAGACCCAGCGCGACAGGAAATCGCGATGGCCCAGTTCGGGAAAGGCATGCTGCGGATAGATCACCCAGATCGGGCCGCGGTCGCGCCGCGGCATGTATTCGCCATCGCGCTTGAGGGCCAGCATTACCGGCCAGGTGCGGGCGTCGGCGGCCGGAATCAGGCTTTCGAATTCGTTCAGCGCGATCAGCCTCAGCGTGGTGGCGGCCGGGTCGGCGCCGACCGCGTCGAGCAGGGCCGAGAGCAGGACGCCCTCGAACACGGAGGGATCGACGGTCCAACTCGTCAGCGTGGTGAAGCGGATCAGCCCCAGTGCCTCCAGGGTCGGAAGGTCGAACCGGATGGGGCGATCGGAGGCGATTCTTCCGCCGACCGTCAGGACGACCGGACCTTTCGGTTCCGGGAAATCCATGCCCGCTTTCAGCGCCGGCTCAGTGACGCGTTCGTAGATCGGCTTGGAGGCTTGGGCGGCGGCCTGACGGGGAGCCACCGCCAAGCCGGCGGCCAGGATGCAGAAGAAGACGCCCACGAGCAAACGCCCGAGAACAGCGATACCCTGCGGTGAGGAGGGAGAGACGGATAGCTGCGCCACGGCGAGAGTGCCCATGCCCAGGATCAAGTTGAAACATTATATGCACTGCCTAGGCGTGCAACTGTTATCAAATTTGGTCCTTCATTACTTAAGATCACGTGAAAATTTCATTTCCAACCAGTCCAGATGTCGTTTGTGGACCTTTGTGGTAAAGCATCTGCCCGGATTCATATCCAAGGGCATATGACTGCGGGCAACCGGCGTTCCGTCCGGATCACGGATGGGCGGGCCCGGAAGCATGCATTCCGGACCCGCCTGCTTCCGCCGACCCTAGAGCAGGATGGTTTCGCCTTTCCGGCGGACGCGGAACCAGCGGCAGCCGTAGCGGTCCAGGTCGATGCTGACGTTCCCGCCCTTGCCCAGGGTGAAGTCGCCATGGCCGAACAGGTCGATCAGGCTGTCCCAGCCCAGCGCGCTCTCCACCTTGAAGGTGGCGCCGCATTCCTTGTCTCCCAGGTTGTGGATGGTCAGCACGGTCCGGCCTTCCCAATCGTAGCGCAGCGCGAACACCGCGGGATCGGTCACCGGAACGATGCTCCAGGTGCCGTAGGCGATCTCGGGCGTCTCGTTGCGGCGGCGGATCAGCCGCTCCATCCAGTTCAGCAGCGAGGCGTCGTCGCGCCGCTGGGCGGCGACGTTGATGCCGGCCGGCCCCCATCGCTTGCCGGCGACGACGGGACGGCGCAGGGCGTCGGGCTTGGCGGTCGAGAAGCCGCCGTTGACCTCGTCCGACCACTGCATCGGCGACCGCACGCTCAGACGGCCGGGGATTTCCAGGTTCTCCGACATGCCGATCTCCTCGCCGTAGAAAAGGACGGGAGCCCCCGGCAGCGCGAACATCAGGCTGTAGGCCATGTGGACGCGGGCCTGGTCGCCGTCCAGCATGGTCGGCAGCCGGCGGCGCAGGCCGCGGCCGAAAAGCTGCATTTCCGGCTTGGGGCCGAACGCCCGGAAGACCTCCTGCCGCTCGGCCTCGGTCAGCTTGTCGAGCGACCATTCGTCGTGGTTGCGGATGAAGTTGCCCCACTGGGCGTTCGGCGGCAGCGACGGCAGGGCCTTCAGGCCGTGGATCAGCCCGCTGGCGTCGCCCCGCGCCAGCGCCATGGCGAAAGACTGGTTGAGGTTGAAGTTGATGCACATGTGCAGTTCGTCGCCGTCGTCGCCGAAGAAGCGGCGGACGTCTTCCGGCTCCAGGTTGACCTCGCCCATCAGGATCGCGTCGCCCCGGCGCCGGCATAGGAAGGAGCGAAGCTCGCGCAGCCAGTCGTGGGGCGCTATGTCCATGTCACCCTGGATGCCGGTGGTCTCCAGCAGGAACGGCACCGCATCGACCCGGAAGCCGGCCAGGCCGAGTTCGAGCCAGAAGCCGATGATCTTGCGGATCTCGTCGCGCACCGCCGGATTGGAGATGTTGAGGTCGGGCTGGTGCTTGTAGAAGCGGTGCAGGAAGTACTGGCCGGCCTGCTCGTCCCATTCCCAGTTGCTGTCCTCCTGGTCGGGAAAGACCAGGCCGCCCTGGTCGCCGGCAGGGATGTCGTCGCTCCAGACGTACCAGTCCCGGAAGGGCGAATTCGGGTCGGACCGGGCCGACTGGAACCAGGGATGCTCCTTCGAGGTGTGGTTGACCACCAGGTCGGCGATGACCCGGATACCGCGGTCGCGTGCGGTCCGGATGAACTCCACGAAGTCGCCGAGCGAGCCCAGGCGGGGATCGATGCCGTAATAGTCCGTGATGTCGTAGCCGTCGTCGCTGTTGGGCGTCGGGTAGAACGGCATCAGCCACAGGCAGGTGACCCCGATCCCGGCGAGATAGTCGATCCGCTGGATCAGCCCGGCGAAGTCGCCTATACCGTCGCCGTTGCTGTCCTGGAAGGTCTCCACGTCGAGGCAATAGAAGACGGAGTTCTTCCACCAGGTGTCGCTGGTCTGGGTGATCGCCATGCTGGTCCCTCTCTTCCTTGGTGGACGCCCACGACGCGGGCATCCCCATGGAAAGGCCGGCGGCGGCGATAGGTTCCAGCCGCCCCATGGCGCGGGTCAGGCCCGCCCCGCCACCCCGGCCCGCCTCCGCCGACGCAGCAGGATCGGAACCAGGACCAGCAGGAACGCCACGGCCAGAAGCCCCAGCGAGATCGGCTGGGTGAAGAACACCGACACGTCGCCCTGGCTGATCGCCAGCGCCCGGCGGAACTGCTGCTCGGCCAGCGGCCCCAGGATCAGCCCGACCACGCACGGGGCGACCGGCACGTCGAGCACGCGCATGCCGAAGCCGATCAGCCCGATCACCCACAGGATGACGAGGTCGACCACGTTGTTGTTGAGCGTGTAGGCGCCCAGGGTGGCGAACACCAGGATGCCGCCGTAGAGCCACGGGCGCGGGATGGTCAGCAGCTTGACCCAGATCCCGACCATGGGCAGGTTCAGCAGCAGCAGCAGCACGTTGCCGATATACAGGCTGGCGATCATGCCCCAGACCAGTTCGGGGTTGGTGTCGAACAGCAGCGGTCCCGGCTGGAGCCCGTACTGCTGGAAGGCGGCGAGCATGATCGCGGCCGTCGCCGATGTCGGCAGGCCCAGAGCCAGCAGCGGGGCGAGCGTCCCGGCGGCCGACGCGTTGTTGGCGGCCTCCGGCCCGGCGACCGCCTCGATGGCGCCCTTGCCGAACTCCTCCGGGTGCTTGGACAGGCGCTTTTCCAGCAGGTAGGACAGGAAGGTCGGGATCTCGCTGCCGCCGGCCGGCAGGGCTCCGATCGGGAAGCCCAGGAAAGTGCCGCGCAGCCACGGCTTCCACGACCGCTTCACGTCCTCGCGGCTCATCCATTTCGAGCCCTTCAGGGCGTAGATCTCCTCCGTCTCGAAGCGGTAGCGCGACGCGACGTAGAGCGTTTCCCCGACCGCGAACAGCCCGACCGCGACCACCACGGTGTCGATCCCGTCGAGCAGTTCGGGGATGCCGAGGGTGAAGCGCGCCTGGCCGGTCTGGAGGTCGATGCCGACCAGGCCCAGCGACAGGCCGAAGAACAGGCTGGCGAGGCCGCGCGGCAGGCTGTCGCCCAGCACGGCGGTGACGGTGACCAGCGCCAGCACCATCAGCGCGAAATACTCCGCCGGCCCGAACAGCAGCGCCATCTGCACCATCAGCGGCGCCACGAAGGTCAGCGCGATGGTGGCGATGGTCCCGGCGACGAAAGAGCCGATCGCCGCCGTGGCGAGCGCGGTGGCGCCGCGTCCCTGGCGCGCCATCTCGTGCCCGTCGATCGCGGTCACGATGCTGCCGGACTCGCCCGGCGTGTTCAGCAGGATCGCGGTGGTCGAGCCGCCGTACATGGCGCCGTAATATATTCCGGCGAACATGATGAAGGCGGAGGTCGGCTCCAGGTTGTAGGTCACCGGAAGCAGCAGGGCCACGGTGAGCGCCGGGCCGATGCCGGGCAGCACGCCGATCGCCGTGCCGACGGTGACGCCCAGGACGGACCAGAGCAGGTTGTAGGGTGTCAGCGCCACGGTGAAGCCGTGGCCGAGGGCCGCGAGGGTTTCCATCAGTGCCCGCCTATTCCGCCGCCGGCTCGGCCGGGGCAAGGAAGTCCTCGACCATCTCGCCGGGAATGCCGCCGGGCAGGCCCAGGTCGAGGCCGTAGTTGAAGACGACGAAGGCCAGGACCGCGAGGCTCAGGCCGAGCGCCGCGTCCATCAGGATCCGGCTGCTCAGGAAGGCCCGCGCCACCAGGACGAACAGCAGCGTGGCCGCGACGATCCAGCCCGCGTATTCGATCAGCAGCATCTCGACGATCAGGCCGCCCGAGACCAGCGCCACGGCGCGCCAGTCCAGCTCGATCCCCCGCTCGTGGGCGATGCGGCCGGCGAAGGCTTCGCGCAGCAGTGTGCCGCCGATGACCAGCAGCCCCGCCGCGATCAGGAAGGGGAACAGCCTGGGGCCGACCGGCGCGTTGCCGCCCGCGCCGCCCAGCATCAAGGTCTCGTATCCGATGAACAGGCCGAGCGTCAGCACCGCCCCGCCCAGTACCGCCTCGCCCAGGCGCAGGCTGCGTCCCGTCGTCATATGTCCCCCCAGGTCTTCCGCCGTTGTGGTCCGGCTTTGCGTGCACCGTCCGGCCAGCTTAACCCCGATCCGGGCCGTGGTCATCATGCCGCGGCGGCAACGCCCGGACGAGATGGGCCCCCCGGAAAGTTACAGTTAAAAGTACTTTTCAAGTAGAGCTGGAAATGGAAAGCGGCATCTATATCGAATTATAGACCAGAGAGAAGATCCTATAAATCATAGCACGGTATAAGGTCCAGTCACGGCAACACATACTTAGCAATGTCCATTATGGGACAGGAGAAGAAAATGATCGTAGATCCGATTCTGTTTTGGAACGATGTCTCCCTTGAGGTACATCGCCGTGATTTCAGCTTCGAGGAAGCGCCGGCGAAAGATCACGGGTCCAAGGCCTACATGGATCAGCAGATTTCGGTTCCCGAGCAGGGCGGCCCCACGAGAACGTCCCGCGCGCTGGCGATCGTCCATCTGGCCATGCACGACGCCTGGGTCGCCTACCGCAACCAGGGGACCCGCTACTTCGCCGACCCCGTCCTGTCCCTGGCCGAAGTGGACACCGATGGCGGCTATGCCGCCGTCGGCGAGGCCGCCGCCATGACGCTGACCGCGCTGTATCCCGGGCAGGCGGCCTTCGTCCGGAGCAAGTGCCAGGAATGGACGGGGCTGATCGCCGACATCGGCGCGGCCGAATCCGACCGGGGCGCCATCTTCGGCACGGCGGTGGCCAAGTTCCATCTGGACGACCGGAAGGACGACGGTTCCAAGGAAGCCGGCGACTACATGGTCGCGGGAACTCCCGGCGCCCATCAGCCCGACCCGTACGCTCCCGACCAGGGCTTCCTGACCCCCGCGTGGGGCGCGGTCAGGCCGTTCACGAGCAATGCCCCCGTCCCGGGGATCGGGCCGTTCGGCCTGACGGATCTGTCGGACATCCTGAAGCATGCCGACTGGCACAAGGAAGTCGACGAGACCCGCACCAAGGGCGGCGCTCCGGGCACGCTCGGGCTGATCCGGACTCCCGAGGAGACCATCGTCGGGACATTCTGGGGGTATGACGGCGTCCGCAACCTCGGGACGCCGCCCCGGCTGTACAACCAGTGCGTCCGGGTCATCTCCAAGCAGGTCGGCCTCAACCCGACGGAGAACGCCAGGCTGTTCGCGCTGGTCAACATGACCATGGCGGATGCCGGCATCGCCGCCTGGAAGCTGAAATACGAGGTCAACCTGTGCCGCCCCGTCATCGGGGTGCGCGAGGCCGCACATGGATTCGGCAAGTACGGAAACTCGTCCGGCACCACTTTCGCTGCCGGCAGCCTCGCCATGCCGGTCCCGGGGACGACGGAAGAGATCGCGGACTGGCTCGCGGTGGAGCCTGCCGGCGTCTCGACCCGGTATCACACCCGGGCGGCGGATCCCGTCGCGATGACGCCCGAGATGCATTTCCACGGCGATCCGGCGTGGCGCCCGCTGGGCGCGCCCCAGACCAACGACGAGGGGAAGTTCCACCGCACTCCGAACTTCCCGGCCTATCCGTCCGGGCACGCGACGTTCGGCGCCGCCTGCTTCCTGACGGTCTACCATTTCCTCAAGGCCCGCATGGACTGCGGAGGCACTGCCGATCCAGACACCCTCGCCTTCGCCTTCACGTCGGACGAGTACAACGCCGTCAACAAGGATCCCGACGGCTCGGTCCGGCCGAGGCACATGCGGAAGATGACGCTGGCGCAGGCGATACACGAGAACGCCGTCAGCAGGGTCTATCTGGGCGTCCACTGGCGGATCGACGCGATCGAGGGCGTGCGGCTCGGACAGAAGATCGCCCGGCAGGCCGCCACGCTGATACCCGGGACCGGCAGTGCCACGGAAGCCATCGCGGAGTTGAAGAAGTCCCTGGTCGCGGGCGACTGACACCCCGGCACGGCTGAGGTCGGGCGGACCCGCGCCATCCGCTCGACCGCGTCGGCCGTCGCCACCGGCCGCCACCGGCCATGTCGGCCGGCACAGGACATCCGCGAAGTCGGTCCCGTTCACCGCTCAGGAGAAGGGATCGCATCGCTCCGGGCGGAAAGTTTCCGGAAGGTCGCCCCGCGATGGTCCGTCATCGCCGGCCGAGGGGCCATGCGGAAGAAGCGCGCGCACGCCCCCGCCGACATGCCGCCCGTCCGGCGGGTTTCACCGAAAATGCACAAAACGGCGTCATGGATTGTTGACTACTTGCGCGGTCTTCGCAGGGCGGGACGGTCTGCCGAGAAGACTTCTCGCATTTATGGTATGCAGGAACTAAATGGCAGTGTATCTTGTCGCAAATATCTCACAGGGAGGGGTGTCTCCGGTAAAAACCCGGTTCATCACCTGGCAGCATAATGGCATCTTCTCATTACGCTTCTTTGGAACTAAATAAAATGCCACGCTCTCAACTTGCCGTCATTCCGTTCGAAGTGCGTCAGGGTCAGGTGATGGTGCTGATGGTGACCTCGCGCGAGACACGGCGATGGGTGGTTCCCAAGGGGTGGCAGGAGAAGAAGGTCCCCGATCCCGAGCAGGCGGCGCGCGAAGCCTACGAGGAGGCCGGAGCGGTCGGCCAGGTCGGTACGAAGCCGATCGGCTCCTATCGCTACGAGAAGCGCCTCAAGAACGGCCGGTCGAAGACCTTGGACGTCGCGGTCTATCCGTTCGAGGTCGAGGAGCTGCTGGACGAATGGCCGGAAATGGAAGAGCGCGAGCGCCGCTGGATGACCCCGGCCCAGGCCGCCCTGGCGGTCGACGAGGGGTCGCTGGCGGCGCTGCTGCTCGGCCTCGCGGTGGCCCCGCCGCGGCTCAGCGGGTCCGGATCGTCCTCGAAACCCTCCGGCCCCCGCAGGAACGGCCGCGCCCTGGCCCACCCGTTCTGACACGTCTTCCTCCTTGGGGCAGGCCGTGGCGCAGGCCGGCGACCAAGCCCGTCCTTACGCCCCAGCTGCTCCGCTCGCCGCGATAGGCCGGGCCCGAAGGCCGGGAGCTGATCTGACTTGCGCCGGGGGATCGGGCCGAGACGGCGCTTGAAACGGGGCGGAGGATGTATAGCATTCCGCCGCACGCAGAAGCTTCCCCCCGTCGGGGCTCCAGGAGTCCATCCTCGTGCATGATTACGTGAAGAAGATCCTCACCGCCCGGGTCTACGACGTCGCCGTCGAAAGCCCGCTGGACGCGATGCCCCGCCTGTCGCAGCGGATCGGCAACCGGGTCTTCCTGAAGCGCGAGGATCTCCAGCCGGTCTTTTCCTTCAAGATCCGCGGCGCCTACAACAAGATGAGCGGCATGGCGCGGGCCGACCTGGAGCGCGGCGTGATCTGCGCCTCGGCCGGCAACCACGCCCAGGGCGTCGCCATGGCGGCGGCGCGGCTGGGCGCGCCGGCGATGATCGTGATGCCGTGCACGACGCCGGCCATAAAGGTGCAGGCGGTCGAGCGGCGGGGCGGCCGGGTGGTGCTCCACGGCGACGGCTTCGACGAGGCCTATGCCCATGCCCGCCTGCTGGAGGCGGAGCACGGGCTGACCTTCATCCATCCCTACGACGACCCGGAGGTGATCGCAGGCCAGGGGACGGTGGGGATGGAGATCCTGCGCCAGCATCCCGACCCGATCGAGGCGATCTTCGTGCCGATCGGCGGCGGCGGGCTGGCCGCCGGCGTCGCGGCCTACGTCAAGTTCCTGCGGCCCGACGTCAAGGTGATCGGGGTGGAGCCGGACGACGCCGCCAGCATGAAGGCGGCGCTGGAGGCCGGCGAGCGGGTGGTGCTGGACCAGGTGGGGCTGTTCGCCGACGGCGTCGCGGTCCGCCAGGCCGGCGCCGAGACGTTCCGGCTGTGCCGCGAGCTGCTGGACGGCATCGTCACGGTGGACGCGGATTCCATCTGCGCCGCCGTCAAGGACATCTTCGACGACACGCGGGCGATCGCCGAGCCATCGGGCGCCGTGGCGCTCGCCGGGCTGAAGCGCTACGCGGAGCGGGAAGGCATCTCCGACCGGGCGCTGGTCACCGTCAACAGCGGCGCCAACCTGAACTTCGACCGGCTGCGCCACATCGCCGAGCGCGCCGAGATCGGCGAGCACCGCGAGGCGCTGCTGGCGGTCACCATCCCGGAGCGGCCGGGCAGCTACCGGCGCTTCATCCAGATCCTGGGCCGCCGGTCGATCACCGAGTTCAACTACCGCTATGTGGACGATCCCGAGGCGCACATCTTCGTCGGCGTCCAGCTGACCGGGGGCGAGCGCGAGAAGCGGGAGATCATCGGCCTGCTGCGGGCCGAGGGCCTGCCGGTCCAGGACATGAGCGACAACGAGATGGCGAAGCTCCATGTCCGGCACATGGTCGGCGGGCGCGTGCCCGGCCTGCGCGACGAGCTGATCTACCGCTTCCAGTTCCCGGAGCGGCCGGGCGCGCTGCTGAAGTTCCTGGACGGGCTGGCGACGGACTGGAACATCTCGCTGTTCCACTACCGCAACCACGGCGCCGACTACGGCCGCGTGCTGGCCGGCATCCAGGTCCCGGAGGCCGACCGGGCGATCTTCCGGCAGCGGTTGGCCGAGCTGGGATACCCGTGCTGGGACGAGACCGATAACCCGGCCTATCGCTCTTTCCTGGACGGCGGCGGCCGAAATATCCGCAACGGGAAAGATCATTATCCGAACTAAAGTTTTTCTTGTGGCGCGCCCGGGAAATAGATATGCCGATGCGGACAATTTTCGGGATGTGCGCGGGACGGCGAACGTCCCGTCGGACGAAGGGATGGAGGGGAGGTGGCGCGGATGGCGCGAGCAGCCGCAGTATCGGGAGAGGCAGCATCGGGGGAGGCGGCAACCGGCGGGAGTGGGCGTGAACCGGCTCGACGGGCCGCCGCGGTGGCGCTCGACGGGGTCGGGATCAGCTTCGCCCTGCCGGACGGCGGGACCTATCAGGCGGTCGCCCCGACCCGCCTGGAGGTGGCGGAGAGCGAGTTCGTCGCGATCGTCGGGCCGACCGGCTGCGGCAAGTCCACGCTGCTGAACGCCGCCGCCGGGCTGCTGAAGCCGGCGTCCGGAACGGTCAGCATCCTGGGCGAGCCGCTGACCGGCCTGAACCGCCATGCCGGCTACCTGTTCCAGCAGGACAGCCTGATGCCGTGGAAGACCGCGGCCGAGAACGTCGCGATCGGGCTGGAGGTCGCCGGCATCCCCCGGACCGAGGCGCGCGACCGATCCCGCGACTGGCTGGGCCGGGTCGGCCTGAAGGCGTTCGGCGACCGTTATCCGCACATGCTGTCGGGCGGCCAGCGCAAGCGCGTCGGCCTGGCGCAGGTGCTGATCCGCGATCCCAGGATCATCCTGATGGACGAGCCGTTCGGCCCGCTCGACGCGCAGACCCGCCTGATCATGGGCGACCTGCTGCTGGAGCTGTGGTCGGCCGACCGCAAGGCGGTGATGTTCGTGACCCACGACCTGGAGGAGGCTATCGCCCTGGCCGACCGGGTCGTGATCATGTCGGCGGGACCGGCCGCGCGGATCATCGGCGATTACCCGATCCCGCTCGACCGGCCGCGCGACATCGGCGAGATCAAGCTGGACCCGCGCTTCCTGGAGACCCACCGGGAGATCTGGCACGCGCTGAAGGAGGAAGTCCTGAAAGGCTATCGCCAGAGCGAGGGAGCATGACCATGAGCCGCGCGAAACTGCTGCCGCTCCAGATCCTCGTCGGGGTCGCGGCGATTCTGCTGTGGTACCTGGTGTCGGAGACGGCGCTGTTCGGCGACCCGAAGACCATGCGGTTCTTCTTCTCGACCCCGCTGGACGTGGCGACGCGGATCGGCGAGTGGATGGTCGGCGGGACGATTTGGTACCACCTGGGCATCACGCTGCTGGAGGCGGCGCTGGCCTTCGTGATCGGGTCGGTGAGCGGCGTCCTGATCGGATTCTGGTTCGCCCGGAAGCCGCTGGTGGCCGGCGTGTTCGACCCCTACGTGAAGGCCGCGAACGCGCTGCCGCGCGTCGTGCTGGCGCCCATTTTCGCGCTGTGGCTGGGACTGGGCATCTGGTCCAAGGTGGCGCTGGGCTTCACGCTGGTCTTCTTCATCGTGTTCTTCAACGTCTACCAGGGCGTCAAGGAAGTCAGCCCGACGGTGCTGGCGAACGCGCGCATGCTGGGCATGAACGAGCGGCAGCTGTTGCGCCACGTCTACCTGCCGTCGGCGCTGAGCTGGATGTTCTCGTCGCTCCACACCTCCGTCGGGTTCGCCATGGTCGGCGCCGTCGTCGGCGAGTATCTGGGATCGTCGGCCGGGCTCGGCTACCTGATCCAGCAGGCCGAGGGCGTGTTCGACGTGACCGGGGTGTTCGCCGGCATGTTCGTCCTGATGGCCTTCGTGATCCTGATCGACTGGCTGGTGACCAAGGTGGAGAACCGCCTGCTGGTCTGGCGTCCGCAGCCGGCGGCGTCCTGAGGCAAGCCATCAATGAAAATCGGAATGCAAGAGGGGAAGCATCCATGAAGTTCCTGATGAAGGGTGTGAAGGCGGGCCTGTCCGGCGCGCTCGCGGTCGCCGGCCTGGCGCTCGCCCTGGCGGGCGGCGCCGCGGCGGCGGAGCCGGAGAAGACGGACGTGTCGCTGGCGGTCGGCGGCAAGCCGCTGCTGTACTATCTCCCGCTGACCGTCGCCGAGCGGAAGGGCTTCTTCAAGGAAGAAGGCCTGAACGTGGAGATCAACGACCTGGGCGGCGGCGCCAAGTCGCTCCAGGCGCTGATGGGCGGGTCGGTCGATGTCGTGACCGGCGCCTACGAGCACACGATCCGCATGCAGCAGAAAGGCCAGGACATCCGGGCCGTGGTCGAGCTGGGGCGCTTCCCCGGCATCGTGCTGGCGGTGCGCAAGGACCTGGCGGGCGAGATCAAGTCGCCGGCCGACTTCAAGGGCCGCAAGATCGGCGTCACGGCACCCGGTTCGTCCACCGCGCTGACGGTGCAGTACGCCATGGTCAAGAACGGCCTGGCCGCGGCCGACGGCATCCTGATCGGCGTCGGCGGCGGCGCCAGCGCGGTGGCCGCGATGAAGCAGGGCCAGATCGACGTGATCTCGCACCTGGACCCGGTCATCGCCAAGCTGGAGGCCGACGGCGACATCAGCACGCTGATCGACACCCGCACCGAGGACGGCGCGCGGGCGCTGTTCGGCGGATCGAACCCGGCGGCCGTGCTCTATGCCAAGGCCGACTTCATCGAGAGCAACCCCGAGACCATGCAGCGCCTGACCAACGCCTTCGTGAAGTCGCTGACCTGGATCGGCAAGGCGACCACCGAGGAGATCGCCGCCGTGGTCCCGCCCGAATACCACCTGGGCGACAAGGGCCTCTACATGAAGGCCGTCGAAAGCTCCAAGGAGAGCTATTCGCTCGACGGCATCATCAAGAAGCAGGGCATGGAGAGCATGCTGGCGATGCTGAAGACCCTGGAGCCCGACTTCGCCAACGCCCAGATCGACCTGGACAAGACCTTCGACCCGACCTTCGTGCAGAAGGCGCAAGCGAAGTAAGGGGAACGAAGCAAAGGGCTTGCCGCCGGGTCCGTCTCTGTCATCTCCGGGCATTCGGAAAAGCACACCGGAAGGTGTGCTTTTCTTGTTTCTGGATATTTTCAGAACTGAAATCCAGGCTGAAGAACAAATCCGGTTTATTTTCCGGATGGTGTTTGTATAATTAAGAGCATTACTAGAAGGTAGTGCATTCACAGGTAGTCAATTTTCAAACCATTGCATGGAGGCAACAGCATGACCACGCATACCGCCTTGGCCGCTCGCCAGGACTTCAGCGCCCATATCGCTGCCATGGTCCTGAACGGCGAAGGTTTTCGTGACAGCATGATGGACGACCCCACCGCGGCGCTGGACGCCATGCTGTCGTCGGCCGGCCTGGAACTGCCGAAGGGCCTGCGAGTCGAGGTCACCCGCAAGGCCGACGGCACCCTCGACATCCGCCTGCCCAGCATGGCTTCGCCGAAGCCCGGTTTGGCCCGGCTGGACGAGGAGCTGGAGTCGATGCAGATGATGGGCTGCTCCGCCTCCTACGCCACCAGGGTCGGCAGCTTCTGCTGCTCCTGCCCGTAAAGTCCAGACGACCCTTCCGAGGGAGTGGCGGCCCGCACGTCGATCGTGCGGGCCGCTTTCGTCTTGCGGGGCCGCCGCCCGGTCGATCCCGGATCCCCTTATTCCCAGACCAGGACGGAGGGCAGGCGTTCGGGCCGCGCGAGGCGCAGCAGCATGTAGCCGATCCCGGCGCTCCCCTGCCAGAATCCGGGATTGAAGACGGACCGGGGCAGCGACGGATAGTGCTGGAAGCCGCCTTCCGAGTCGGCCGCCGCGACCAGCGCCGCGCCGATCCGCCGGGCCTCCCCGACCAGGTCGGGCCGCGTGAGTCCCTGTCCGGCGTTCAGCAGCAGCTCGGCCCGGCCGAGGGTGCCGCAACAGGGGTGATCGACCTCGGCCAGGCCGCCCCCGAGCACCGCCGCGACGGCGGCATCGATATCCCCGTCGATCGCCGGGCCTTTCAGGACCGGCAGGCCGGCGAGCCGGGCGAGGCCGATGCCCGCCGCGCCGTGGCACCAGGAATTGATCGGCCGGGAATGGTCGTGCCCGGCGACGGCCATGCGGCGCCACGTGCCGACACCGCCGATCAGGACCTCGTTCTCCCAGGCCACGGCTTCGGCCGCCGCGTCCAGGAACTCGGTCGAGCCCGTGGCGCCGGCGAGCCGGGCCAGCGCATAGGCGATGCCGGCCGCGCCGTGCGACAGGCCGGTCACCGGCTCGCCGCCGGCCGACCAGACGCGCGCGCCCGATGAGCGGCAGGGCCGCCGCCGCGCCAGCAGGTGCCGGCCGCACCGGTCGGCCCGGGAACGCAGGGACCCGTCCGCGTCGCCGGAGACCTCGGCCAGCGCCAGCAGGGCCAGCAACGCTCCGGCCGAGCCGTCGACCACATCCAAGCGCTCGTCGTCCGCGACGGCCCGGTCGCCGATCAGGGCGGCGGCCCGGCAGGCATCGTCCAGCAGGTCGGGCCGGTCCAGCAACCCGGCCACCCGCGCCAGGCCATAGGCCACCGACCCGATGCCCGAGCCGGCGCCGACCTTGTGGCCGACCAGGGCGCCGATCAGCCCGTCGGACAGGGCGGCCCGGACCGGCACCAGGGCCGCGAGGGCGGCGGCCCGGTCCTGCTCGCGACCGCCGGTCGCCGCGACCGCCGCGAATAACAGCGCTATTCCCGTGGAGCCGCCATAGAGATCCGGCCCGACCGGCCCGATCGTCAGGCTGTGCCCCTGGGCCGCGATCCACAGGGCTCCGCCGTCCTCTCCCCGGCAGGAACGCCGCCACAGGTCGTCGGCGAGGCGCTGCGCATAGGCCAGCGCGTCCCGCCCGTCCAGCGATCCCGTCCCGTCAGGCAGCGGCCGTTCGGCCAGTCCCGGGACGTGGCCGTCGTCCACGCCGCGCTGGTCGCGCACCACCTGCATCGCGACCGCCATGCGGATCAGCATGGACTGGTCGCCGCGGTCGGCCTCCCCCAGTTTCCGAGGTGCTCGCGGGCGCCCGCCAGGCCCGACGCCGCCAGGGCGTCGGCGACGACCCGGTCCGGGGCCACCTCCAGGGAGGTCGAGCCCGGATGCGCCCGCAGGAGCGGCACGTCGCCGTCGGACAGGGCCGCCCGCTCCGCCGTGACGAGCGGCCATTGCAGGGGCTGCCTGACCTTGACCTCCTCCGGCAGCTCGTCGTCCACGGCGCGCCGGGTCAGCACGTCGGCCCGGGCGCTCCAGGCGGCGCCGTCGCCCAGGAACTCGGCATGGGTCAGCTCGCCCATCAGCAGGGAGTAGAACTTCGTGTCGCGGCACAGGACGCGGATCCATCCGGCTTCCGGCATCTCCAGCGGCCCGCCCTCCTCGGACAGGATGCCGGACAGGAGATCGCGGCTGCCCAGCAGCAGGGCGTATCCCTCGTCGAAGCCGTCCAGGACGGCGTCGAGATGGTCCTGGATGCGCAGTGCCACGCCGTCCAGGCGCGGCAGGTTGGACGGGGGTTCGTCCGCCATCGGGACCGTCTCGATGTACATCAGGTCGGTGTTGATGTGGAACCATTTCGGCCCCGGGACCGGGACGTCGTCCCGGCCGCCGCTGAAGCCGCCGATGTCCCGGTCGCCCTCGCCGGCCTGGATCATGGACGGCAGCAGCAGCGTCGAGAGGACGGAGCGGCGCAGCCGGCGTTCGGCGGCACGCCGGGCCGGAGACCGCGGGTCGGTCCAGCCGAGCCGGAGCTCGGGGGACAGCACCGTCTCCAGGTCGATCAGGACGGGATGCTCGCCGGCGGCGATCAGGTTCTCGTGGTGGCAGTCGGTCAAGGCGACCGCGTAGGCCAGCGCCAGGAGGAGGCCGGCGCGCCTGAAGTAACGCCCGGCCGCCTCCCCGTCCGCGCAGGGCATGGCGGCGATGAACTCGGCCCAGCCATAATCGCCGCGGTCGAGCACCCGGACGGCGCGCAGGTCCAGGCTCGGCCCGAGGCCGTTGAACCAGTCGATCAGATCGGCGAAGTACCGGTCCGGGGCCATGCCGCGCGGCTTGTAGACGGTCTTGAGGCCGCCGCCGAACTCGACCACGACGACCGACCGGCCGCCGCGGTGGAGGTCGGACAGCCCGCCCCGCGCCTTGACGCCCCTCCCCGGCTCCGCCCCCTGCGCGAAGTGCCCGGCGATCGCCGGCAGATCGGCTTCCAGCCGGCGGCCGAACTCCTCGACATGGGCGGCCCAGTTGAGGGCGAGAGTGCCCAGCAGCCGCGCCAGGACCGGATGCCGGCCGCAGAACTCCAGGAATCCCGGTCCCCGGCGCTCGGCGACGAACCGATCGTAGAGGTTCCGGCCGGGTTCGCCCCGGGCGAGGCGCAGCAGCCGTTCCAGCCCGGAGATCTCGGCATCGCGGAGAGCCACGAGTTCGGCCAGCAGCGCCCGCTCCGAGGCGCCGCACAGCGTCTTCAGCAGCTCGCGGTTCAGCGCCTCCACCACGCCGTCGGCGAACAGCCGCCGCCAGCCCGTGCCGGCCGGGGTCAGGCGCCGCAGGGCGGCCTCGGCCAGCGGAGCCAGGATCCCGATGAAAGGCAGGGCCGCGGGGTCCGTCGATGGCGATGTCGCGGAATCGGGACCATTATCGGGATCGGCCGCCTTGGCGAGCACCCAGCCCCAGTCCGGCACCGCCTCGACCCGCGGCACGCCGGACAGAAGCCGGCGCGCCGAAGCCTCGTCGAGGCCGTCATAGGCCAGCCGGCGGGCGAACTGGGCCTCGTTCCCGCCGACGGCAGCCTGCCGCCAGGCGTCCAGCCAGTCCGCGACGGAGCCGGCCGCCCCCTCGCGCGGTTCCAGCGGCACGCCCATCCGCTCATCGATCCTGGTCGCCGCCGCCGCGATGCGCCGCAGCTCCGCCGCGATGTCGGTCGTCATCGATCCTGCTCCCCGTCCTGAGAATACGTTCGGCACCCGACCTTCCGGCCCCAGATCACCGAGGAACCGGTGCGGACCCATCCGGCCTCTTCGTAGATCCGCCGGATCGCGGCGTTGCGGCGGCGGACCACCGCGCCGATCAGGGGAATCCCGGCGCTCCGCGCCCGCTCGACCAGGAGGCGGGAGAGCGTCAGAACGAATTCCCCGGCCAGTCCGGTCCCCCAGTGCCTCCGCGCGACCAGGAACCAGTCCAGGCTGAGTTCGGCGGGCCGGGCGACGATGACCGCGACCGCCGCCGGGCCGCCGTCGCGTTCCAGCGCCAGGAGGCTCAGCGCGGGGTCGGAACGCCAGCCGGCGACCGTCCCGGGCAGGAACGGCGACACCAGGGGATCGCCCCGGAAGCCGCGGTTGAAAAGCTCGGCGATATCATGGTCCCAACGGTCGTCGGCGGGGCCGAGGATCGTCGGCATCTCCCCGGTTCCCGCCTGCGGGGCGATCGATGACAGGCGGTCCGGATCCAGGACGACGCGGTCGGTCGTTTCGAAGGGATGGAAGCCCGCGGCCCGCAGCATGGTTTCGGCGGCGACGTTCTCCGGCGCGGGAAAGGCGATCACCGTCCCGCCCTCCGGTTCCAGGGCCTCCAGCAAGGCGCCGAGCAACCGGCGGCCGATGCCCCGGCGCTGCCGCTCGGGGGAGACCCACACCGCGACGCCGTGCATCGCTTCGCCGCTGAACGAGGTCCGCCGCCACGCCACGGCCAGGGCCACGGGGCTGCCATCCACTTGGCCGACCAGCCCCAGGGCCGGGCGGCCGACGTGATCGCTCAACCGTTCCGCCGAGGGTGCGCCTTCCCCGGTCGTGTCGGCGCCCGTCGGATCGCCGGCATCGGGCGAGCCCCGCTCAGCCGCGATGACAAGCCTGCACAGGGAGTTCTCGGCGCAGGCCGACATGGGTTCGATCAGCATGTTTCCCATCTCGGCCGCAATCGCGAAGGGTATCTTTGTATGCAATTCAGGAATGTATTTTATTGCAGAATTGATGCCTTGAAGGGCAATTCAACCATAACCCACATCCATTACGATTTGTATCGATATTTACGCGCTTTGGAGATGCAGCCGTCCGCCCCCGCGGAGTCCCCTGCGCCTCACGGCCGCACGCCCGGCGTTTCCATCGGCAATCCCCGCGCCCGCGTCATCAGGAAAAGCTCCAGTTCGGCGTGTTCGGGGGAGCCGTAGGCGTAGGGTTCGGCGCGGACGCCGGTCATGCAGTTGCGCAGGCGCCGCTGGAGGGAGCCCATGGACTGCCATTCCAGGCGGTAGATCGGATAGCCGGTCGGGTGCGCCTGGGGGATCACCGCGCCGCCGAGATGCCGGCCCCAGTTGTCGTCGTGGCAGTCGGCGCAGGAGAAGTCGAGTTGTCCCTTGGGGCGGGTGAAAAGCTCGCGCCCGCTCTCGGCGAAGGGGGCGAGCCGGGGGTCGGCACCGGTCTCGACCGGCAATCCCCGGGACTGGTGGGCGACATAGGCCGAGAGGGCCAGGAGGTCGGGGCTTTCCCACTCGAACGGTTCGGCCCGCTGGCGGGACTCCCGGCACTGGAGGATGCGCCGGTCCAGCGTGACCGGGCGCCCGGCAGCCTCGTCGAAGGCGGGATACCGGGCGGCGACGCCGCGCATGGAGGCGGCCGCGTCGCCATGGCAATCGGCGCAGGAGCGGCCCGACGCGCCGCCGGCGCGGTTCCACAGCGCCTCGCCGTCCAGGACCGAGAGCATTCCGGGATTGGACATGTCGTCCTGCTGCATCGCCCGGGTCTGCGGCCCCAGGAAGTCGAAGCCGGAAAGCCGGTCGGCGGCGCCAAAGGCCGCACCGCCCAGCAAGGCCAGCGCCAGGGCGGCCGCGAGATGCCGCCCCCTGGTCATTCCACCGTGATCGTGACGGTCTCCGTCTGGGTCTTGCCCTGGTCGTCGGTCCAGCTCAGTGCGATCTCGCCGCTCTCATTGGCCACCGTCGTGAAGGTGAGGAAGGGATTGGCGGTGATCGCGGGGAACAGGTCGACGCTGAACACCTCCTCCCCGTTATAGGTGCAGGCGAAGCGACGGATGATGTCGCGCGGGATCAGGGCACCGTCGGAAGCGGGGCGGAAGCCGGTCTCCATGGGGTGGGAGATCAGGGCCTTGATTTCGACGACCTCGCCGCGCTTTGCGGTGGCCGGGACGTTGATCAGGGTGCGGGCCATGGCTCAGCTCTCCGCGCAGGCGGGAAGCGTCACGATCACCTCGGCCTCGTCGGACCAGAAACTGCCGTCGCTGAGCTGGGCGATGGCAACGATCTTCTGGGAATCGCCGAGGCGGATGCGGGTGGAGACGCTTGCCCGGCCGGACCGGGGGGTCAGGTGGAAGGTCGCCACGTTGGGCTGGGGGTTCTTCTCGTTGAACACGGCGATGGTTCGGACGAAGTCGCCGGGCTGCATCCAGTGGGCCACGTTGACGCCCAGGGGGACGGAGTTGCCGTTCTCGACCAGCGCCGGCAGGACAAGCTCGACCTTGCCGGGGTTGACCGGCGCGCCCTTGGTGAAGGCTTCGATCGCGTCCGCCATGGCGGCCGGCGTCGCCCCGGCCGGCCGCACCAGCAGGAGCACGCCGAGAGCGGCGCCGGCGCGCAGGACGTTCCGCCGCGTGGTCCCCATCGGATCGCCATTCGCCATGGGCAGGGTCTCCTCAATCCTTCAGTGTCGCCAGGAACGCCACGACGTCCTCGATCTGCCCGGCCGACAGGATCGGCTTGCCGCGCCATGCCTCGGCCACGCGGTCGAGCCCGTCGGTCCTGTAATAGGAGGGCATGATGGTGTCCGGATCAAGACTGCGCGGGTCCACGATCCGCAGACGGATCTGTCCTTCGGTCAGTCGGGCGCCGACGCCGGCGAGCGACGGCGCCAGGTCGCCCTGGAACCGCTCCTCCGGGAACGGGCCGGAATGGCACAGAAGGCACAGCCCGGTCTGGCGGCTGGTCACGATCCCGCGCCCGCGGGCCGGGTCCCCGGCGGCGGCGGTCAGCGGCTCCGGGATCGAATCGCCGACGACCGTATAGGCCGGGGCCGGGGCGGGGGCCAGCGCCAGGGCAAGTCCGATCGTCCACATCATCCGAAGACCTCCGCCGTCACGATGTCGAACCAGGAGTGGGCATAGGCCGCCTCCTTGGCGCGGGCTTCGGCGGGAGCGTCGAGCGGGCTGGTGCCGCCGGCGCCTTCCACGTCGGCCAGCGTGCCGGAGGACGGCGCATAGACGCCGGCGACCGAGATGCCGTAGTCGGGCGCCACCAGGCTGTAACAGGTGTTGATCAGCTTGGGCGGAACCGGTCGATTGCCGCGCAGCAGGGCGGCGACGGCTTCGGCGCAGACCTTGGCCTGGGCGTTGGCGGAGAAGGCCGACTTCGGCATGGCGCCGGCGATGGCGGCATCGCCGATCACGTGGATGCCGGGCTGGAGCCTGGATTCGAAAGTGACGGGGTCGATCGGGCACCAGCCGGAGCGGTCGGCGACCCCCGTCGCCGCCGCGATCTCCGCCGCCTTCTGCGGCGGGATCACGTTGGCGACATCGGCCTTCACCCGGTCGAAATCGGTCACGAAGGTCAGGCCGTCGGGCTCCACCGCGGTGACCTGCCCGCCGCCGGACAGCGGCACCAGTTCCAGCAGCCCGGGGTAGAGCCTGGCCCACGCCGCCTGGAACAGGCGCTGCTTGGAAAAGCCGTCCTTGGCGTCGAGCACGATCAGCTTGGAGCGCGGCTTGCGGGTCTTCAGGTAGTGGGCGATCAGGCTGGCGCGCTCGTACGGCCCCGGCGGGCAGCGGTAGGGGTTGGCCGGGACCGACATGACGACCACGCCGCCGTCCTCCATGGCTTCCAGGCGGCGCGCCAGCAGGACCGTCTGCTCACCCGCCTTCCAGGCGTGCGGCATCACCTGAGCCGCCTTCTCGTCGTAGCCGGGCAAGGCGCCGTACCGGATGTCGATGCCGGGCGCCATGACAAGGCGGTCGTAGTCGAGGGTGGAGCCGTCGCCGAGCGTGACGCGGCGGGCCTGCGGATCGACGCCGACGGCCCGCTGGTGGACGACCGCGACGCCGGCGCGCCGGATGCCGTCATAGCCGAACCGCTGCCGCTCGACGGACCGCAATCCGACGGCCACCGAATTGCTGAGCGGACAGGCGGTGAAGGTCGGGCTGGGCTCGACCAGGGTCACGTCGATGCCGTGGGTCCGGAGGAACCGCGCGCAGGTGCCGCCTCCGAAACCGCCGCCGATGACGACGGCCCTGGGCGGCGCCTGGGCGCGGACCGGACGCACGAGCGCCGCCGACGCCCCGGCGAGCAGGGAAGCCAGCACCGCACGGCGGCTGGGATGGAGCAGGTCCATGGCGTCCCTGTCAGCGGCGGGAGGCGATCCAGGCGGCTATCGCCCGGATCTCCTCCTCCGTGAAGCCCTTGGCGATGCGGTCCATCACCGTCGGGCTGCCCTCGCCCGCCCGGTATGCCAGCATCGCCGCCGCGATCTCGTCGGCCGGTTTCGACAGGATCGGCGGGATGCCTGCCGATGCCTCCCCGCGCAAGGCGTGACACCCGGAGCACGACGAGGCTCCGGGCGGTTCCGCCGCCCGGGCTCCGGCGGCCACCAGGGACAGCACGCCGCACAGGGCGCCGCACAGGGCGCGGAACAGGACAGGGGCGCGGATCATGCCCTGCGCAGATCCGCGTTCGCCAGGGGCACCGAGCGGATGCGCTTGCCGGTCGCGGCGAAGATCGCGTTGAGCACGGCGGGCGCCGCCACGAAGATCGTCGGTTCGCCGACGCCGCCCCAGAAGCCGCCCGACGGCATGACGATGGTCTCGACCTGCGGCATCTCCTCCATGCGCATCATCGGGTAGGTGTCGAAATTCTCCTGCTGGACCCGGCCGTCCTTCAGCGTGATCTCGCCGTAGAGCAGGGCCGAGAGGCCGTAGACGAACGATCCCTCGACCTGCGCCTCGATCTGCTGCGGGTTGACCGCGTGGCCGCTGTCGGTGGCCGCGACGATCCGGTGGATCTTCAGGGCCCCGTCGTCGCTGACCGACACCTCGGCGCAGGCCGCCACGTAGCTGCCGTAGCCCATGTGCTGGGACAATCCGCGATGGACGCCTTCGGGCGCGGGTGTGCCCCAGCCCGCCTTCTCCGCGACCGCGTTCAGCACGGCCAGGTGCTTGGGATGGTTGACCAGCAGCTTGCGGCGGAACTCCAGCGGATCGGCGCCGGCGGCATGGGCCAGCTCGTCCATGAAGCATTCCAGGTATATCGCGTTCTGGTTGTTGTTCACGCCGCGCCAGAACCCCGGCGGCACCGGCGGGTTGCGCATGGCGTGGTCGACCAGCAGGTTCGGGACGGTATAGCCGAGCACCCCTTCCGTGCCGCCCGGGTTCAGTCCCTGGAACGTGGCGGGGTCGCGCCCGCCCTGAAGCGCCTGCGGGTTGATCGCCGCCAGGATCGACTGGCCGGAGATCCGCATGTGCAGGCCGTCCAGGTTGCCGTCGGCGTCCAGCGCGCCGGTCAGCTTGCACTGGGTGATCGGGTGGTAGCGGCCGTGGAGCATGTCCTCCTCGCGCGACCAGATCAGCTTGACCGGCGTGCCGGGCATCTGCTTCGCGATCAGCACCGCCTGCCGGACATAGTCGTGGCTGGACGAGCGCCGGCCGAAGCCGCCGCCGAGGTGGAGCCGGTAGACCTCGCATTGCGGGATCGGCAGCCCGGCGGCGGTGGACGCGGTGGCGAGCGCCGCCTCCGCGTTCTGGGTCGCGGTCCAGACCTCGCACTTGTCGGCCGTGAACAGCGCGGTCGCGTTCATCGGCTCCATGGTGACGTGGTGCTGGTAGGGATAGCTGTAGACCGCCTCGATCACCTTGTTGCCGGGCTTGGCGAGCGACGCCTTGATGTCGCCGGCCTGGTTGCCGACGAAGGCTTCCGGCGCGTCGAGCCCCTCGCGGAGCGTCTCGGCGATCGCCTCGCTGGACAGGCCGGCGTTCGGTCCCTCGTCCCACTCGACCGGCAGGGCCTCCAGGGCCGTCTTGGCGCGCCACCAGGTATCGGCGACCACCGCCACGCCGGTGTCGCCCACAGCGACCACCCGCTTGACGCCGGGCATCCCTTCGACCGCGGCGGCGTCGAAGCCCTTGACCTTGCCGCCGAACACGGGGCACTCGCGGATCGCGGCGTTCAGCATGCCGGGCAGCTTGACGTCCATCGAGTAGACCTGGGCGCCGTTCAGCTTCTCCGCCGTGTCGAGGCGCTTGACCGGCTTGCCCGCGATCTTCCAGTCCTTGGGGTCCTTGAGCGGCACGTCGGCGGGCGGCTGGAGCTCGGCGGCGGCGAGCGCCACCTTGCCGTAGGTCGTGGTCCTGCCCGACGCGGCGTGGGTGATGACGCCCTTGTCCACCGTGCATTCGGCGGCCGGGACGTTCCATTCATTCGCGGCGGCCTGGACCAGCATCATGCGGGCGGCGGCGCCGCCTTTCCGGACATAGTCGTGGGAATCGCGGATGCCGCGGCTGCCGGCCGTCTGGAAATTGCCCCAGATCCGGTTGCGCGCCACGTTCTGGCCGGGAGTCGGATATTCGGTCGTGACCCGGGACCAGTCGCAGTCCAGCTCCTCGGCGACGAGCTGGGCGAGGCCGGTCAGCGTGCCCTGCCCCATCTCGACGCGGGCGATCCGGACCACCACGGTCTCGTCCGGCCGCACCACCACCCAAGCGTTGAGTTCGGGCGTCGCGGCCCCTCCGGCAGACCCCATGGCGGCAGGCGTCGCCGCCTCGGCCCCGAACGGGATATGGAAGCCCAGCATGAAGCCGCCGGCCGCGGCGGCGGAGCCGGCCAGGAAGCCCCGGCGCGACGTCTTGAGCGCGATCGTCATATCATCCTCCCAGATTGCGGCTTCAGCCGCGCCCGACGTCGCCGCCGCCGGCGGCAAGCTTGATGGCCGCGCGGATGCGGTTGTAGGTCCCGCAGCGGCAGATGTTGGTCATCTCGGCGTCGATGTCGTCGTCGCTCGGGTTCGGGTTGGATTCCAGCAGGGCCGCTGCGGCCATGATCTGGCCGGACTGGCAGTAGCCGCATTGCGGCACGTCCAGTTCCGCCCAGGCCTTCTGGAGCGGATGGCCGTTGTCCGGCGACAGCCCCTCGATGGTGACGATGCGCTGGTCGGCGCCGACGGCGCTGACAGGCGTCACGCAGGAGCGGACGGCGACGCCGTCCAGGTGGACCGTGCAGGCGCCGCACTGCGCGATGCCGCAGCCGAACTTGGTACCCGTCAGGCCGACCTGCTCCCGGATCACCCAGAGAAGCGGCGTATCGGGTTCGACCTCGATGTCGTGCGACGTGCCGTTGATGGTAAGCTGGACCACTTGATTCCTCCTGTGCCGCCGCCCCTGGGCAATAACCGGGCGCGGTAACCGCAATCCCATGTAATGAATTGTTCTTTTTGTTGGTAGTTCCAACCAAGATAGACCGTGCGGAAGCAACGCGCAAACACCGCCGGCATTTTGTCATGACGGCGGGCGGATGCCGGCCCGCCGGCCATCAAGCCTTCGCGATGTCCGCCTCGATCGCCCTCAGGACCTTCAGAAGGTGGTCGGACGTCCCGTAGGTCCGTGCTTTGCGGATCACCCGCAAGGCTTCGGCCAGACGGCCCCGCTCCCGGTAGCCCGCGGCGATCGAGGTCAGCACGGCGGCCGCGGCCGGGCGGTCCCTCTCCGCGGCGGGCGGTTCGATCTCGGTCTCCAGGCGGTCGAGGTCCTGGTACCGGGGTATGGCGCGCAGGGTGGACGCGGCTTCCGCGAGCACCCACTTGTTCCCCTCCGCGCGATATACGGCCAGGTAGAGCTTCACCGCCACCGGCTTGCAGGCGCTGTCTTCGAGCGCCCTGGCGAGCTTCAGCGCGGTCTCCGTCCCGAAGGGCCTGCCCTGGTCGATGGAGACAAGAGTACTGCACAGATCGAGCAGGAATCCCGGCGCGCGGTCCGCAAGGGCTTCAGACGCCTTGGGCATCGTGGCGTCCAGGCGGGCCTTCATCCTGGCGACCACCCTGTCCCGATGTTCGGCATCGACGGGGTCCCCCTCGCACAGGCCGGCGAAACGGGCATAGGCGCCGAACCAGTTGGCGTCGGCAAGGAGCCGTTCAGCGTGCCGCAGTCGGTTCGCCAGCGCCAGCGACCGCGGGGTGCAGCAGTCGATCCCGGCGATGGCGAGCGCGCGAAAGGCAATCCTCCGCGGACCGGCCGGAGTCTCCACGACCAGGGCGCCGCCCGCGGCACCGCGGATGGGGAAGCCGTCCTCGTCGGCCCCGTCGTCATGGATGGCGCCGATCAGGTCGGGCGCCGATTCCGGGTGCCTCTCCAGATGGCGGGCGAACAGCGCGCCGGGAAAGAAGGTCGACATGGTCTCCCTCGCCTGCCGTGGCATATCAAGGGATGACATATGCAACTGCAGGGCGGCGGGCAAGAAGGGTGCGTTCCGGGCGGCCGGATCTCGACCTGTTCCCGGAGGTCTGGAAACCCGGCGCTCCTGCGTCACCGGATCGGGATGGAGGACCGTGTCCTGAAGGACCGCGAAGGGACCTGAAGGACCGGAACGCCCCGCTTGCGGAACCTGTTGAGGGCGCACGATCGACGATCGCCAACATCCGCAAGGAGAGAACACCATGGCAGCCGACGACAAGGAAAAGACGGTCGTTCCGGAAAAGACCGACCGCACCCAGGTCCAGGCGTCCCAGGGGTCCGGGACGGGGAGCGGAAGCGCCAAGCCGGTCCTGCGGGAGCCCGGCCAGAACGTGAAGGAAAGCGAGATCAAGGCCAGCGCCGCCGCCAAGGAGAGGATGAAATCCGACCAGGCGGACGACAAGGGAACCGGCCGCTGACGAACGGAAACGGCGGCGCATGGAGCGTCCGCCCCGTGCGCCGCCGATCGGAAAGCGGGAATGCCCCCATCAGCCCATTGCCCCGCCCATTGCCCCGCCCGAGTCGTTTTTCCGACTCGGACATAAGAATGTTGTGAACAAAACACGAACATTATGGTAAGGTCCCGTCTTTCACGCCTCGCTTTACTGGCGCGACAGCCGAAAGCAGGGCTACCGGGACAGGCTTCAGAGACTTTGCCATGGCTTTCAAGCGAGTTGACAAGGATACACTTCCCCCGCGGCGCTGGGCGCTCAAAGGCTACTATGGTGACGGCAAGTCGACCTTCATCATGGCCATGCACCAGCCGACGCTCATGATCGATGCGGATGGCCGCCGGCATGAGCTGAAGGGGAGCGAACTTTACGAATTGAGCGAGGAACCCGCGGACCACCGCTCGGTCGAGCGCATCCAGGACATCCTCGACAAGAACATGCCGGGGTCCGGCATCCGGACCATCGCGATCGACAGCGTCACGTCGCTGATCGGCACCTCCATCGCGCGCGCGATGCTGGACAACGCGGCGGACCGCAACAAGAACAAGAACCAGGCCTGGGTCGACAAGGCGGAGAGGATGCGCCTGCTGCAGGACGCCGTCACCGCCCACGGCTCCCACGTCCTGTGGATCTGGCACCTGGAGGACGCCCAGCTCAACGGCGTCGCCCAGATCCGCGAGACCCTGCCGGAGACCGAGCGGGAACGGCTGTTCCGCTCCCTCAACGCATCGCTCCGCATCGTGCGGGATAAGGACCGGCGCGGCGTCCTGTTGGAGTGGTCGCGCGAAGGTCCCGCCGGCATGGTCGTCTGGGACGAGCAGGGCATGTGGAAGGGCGTGCCGGAGCGGATCGAATCCGCGATCTACGGGCGCGGCGGCGGCACCAAGCCCACCAACCCCAAGCCCGCGGCGGAGGCCGCTGGCGCCGGCCCGATCCTGGAGGAGGCACCCAGGGTTGCCCAAGCGACTGGCCAGACGGTTGGCCAGACGGTTGGCCAGACGGTTGGCCAGACGCCCGACAACGTGCTGACCTTCTACAGCCCCACCGAAGCCGTCGCCTGGGGAGTCGACCAGGGAGCCTTCCCGGACGCGGCGGCGGCCCAGGCCGCCTACGACCAACTCAAGGGCGAGGTCGGGCCGCGCAACGCGAAGGAGATGTACGCCGCCTGGATCGACTTCGTGTCGAACCGCAAGCCGCGGCGCCGCCGGGCGTAGCCGGGCGGTCGCCCTGCGGGCCGGGGCCGACCTGCGCCGCACCGACCTCGGCCGTGAATGCCAACGGCTGCGGGTGTCAACCCGCGGCGGCTTCCAGCATGGTCCTGATCTTCGCCAGCAGGGTTCGGGCGTTGAAGGGCTTGCCCAGAACCTGAGTGCGCGGGCCGAGGACGCCCTCGTCCAGCGCGGCGTCGTGGGCGTAGCCGGTCAGGAACAGGACGGGCAGGTCCGGCCGGCGCCGGCGGGCGATCTCGGCCACCTGCCGGCCGTTCATGCCGGGAAGCCCGACATCGGTCGCCAGCAGGTCGATCTTCTCGTCCGTCTCTAGGACGCTCAAAGCCGCCTGGGGCTCGTGCGCCTCGATCACCCGGTAGCCCCGCCTTTCCAGCGACTGGACCAGCAGCATTCGGACGAGGCCCTCGTCCTCCAGGACGAGGATCGTCTCGCCGTCCCTGGCGGGCTTCGGTTCCGGCAGGGCGGGCGCGGCTGCCGTCTCGGCCCGTGCGGCGCCGCGGTGGCGCGGCAGGTAGAGCTTGACCGTGGTGCCCCTGCCCTCCTCGGAATAGAGGGCGGCATGGCCACCGGACTGGCGGGCGAAGCCGTAGAGCTGGCTGAGCCCCAGCCCGGTGCCCTGGCCGATCGCCTTGGTCGTGAAGAACGGCTCGAAGGCCCGGTCCAGCACGTCGCGCGGCATGCCGGTGCCCGTGTCGGTCACCGACAGGCAGACATACTCCCCGGGCTCAAGGCCGAACTCCGTCGCGATATAGCTGCCGTCCAGGTTGGCGTTCACCGTCTCGATGACCAGCCGGCCGCCGCCGGGCATGGCGTCGCGGGCGTTGATCGCCAGGTTCAGCAGGACGCTCTCCACCTGGTTGGCGTCCGCCCAGGTACGCCACAGCCCGCCGGCCATCACGGCCTCGACCTGGACCGCCTCGCCGACCGAGCGCTGGATCAGCTCCTGCATGTCGCCGACCAGCGCGTTGATGTCCAGGCTGACGGGTGTGAGGGGTTGGCGTCGGGCGAAGGCGAGCAGCCGCTGGGTCAGCGTCGCCCCCCTGTCGCCGGCCTGCATCGCGAAGCGGACGTGGCGCAGCAGGTCCGCGCGGTCCGAAAGCTTGTCCTGCAGCATGTCCAGGTTGCCGAGGATCACCTGGAGCAGGTTGTTGAAGTCGTGCGCGACGCCGCCGGTCAGCTGGCCCACGGCCTCCATCTTCTGGGACTGGCGGAGCGCCTCCTCGGCGGAGCGCAGGGCGTCCACGGCGTCGCGCTCCGCCGTCATGTCGCGGCCGACCGCGTGGATGCGGCTCTCGTCCGGCACCGCCGTCCACGAGATCAGGCGGTAGGAGCCGTCCTTGTGCCGGTAGCGGTTCTCGAACCGAAGCGTCACCAGCCCCTTCGCGAGGCGGCCGGCCTCCCCCTCGGTCCGGGCGCGGTCGTCGGGATGGACCAGGTCGAGGAACGACAGGCTCAACAGTTCAGCTTCGGTCCAGCCCAGCAGGGTCGTCCAGGCCGGGTTGACCGCGGCGACCCGCCCGTCGAAGCCTGCGACCAGCATGATGTCGGTCGACAGGCGCCACATGCGGTCGCGGTCGCGGGTCCGCTCGGCGACCTGCTGTTCGAGGGTGCGGTTCAGCAGGCGCAGCGACGCCTCCGACCGGGCGCGCTCGGCCGCGGACCAGGTGCGGTCGGCGACGTCGCGGATCAGGGCCAGCTCCTCGCCCGTCCAGGCGCGCGGCGTCCGGTCATGGATATAGAGCACCGCCGAAAGCCGCCCGTCCTCCATCAACGGAACGTTGACCATCGCCGCGACGTCGATCGCGTGCAGCGCCTCGGCATGGCCGGCGGTCCGGGGATCGGCCGCGATGTCCGGCATGACCAGCAGCTCGCCCCGGTGCAGATGGTCGATGAAACTGCCGTAACGGCGGAATTCGTGGGTGCCGGCGATGCTCGCGACGCGGCCGTCGGACCAGTCCCGCTCGATCCGGACCTTGAGCCCGCTCGGGTCGACCCTGCCGTATCCGGCACGGGACACGCCGAGGGCCTTGCCCAGGATTTCCGCCGCCGCCTGGGCGATGGCGGCTGTATCGTTGAGGTCGCGCAGGCGGTCGCCCAGCTCGACCAGGCAGGCGGCGCGCTCGCGGGCGCGGACCAGGTCCGTGACGTCGTTGCCGTCGATGAAGATGCCGGCGACCGTGCCGTCGGCGCGGGTGATCGGCTGCAGGACGAAGTCGATGAAACGCTCCTCCCTGCGGGCATCGGCCTTCCGGTCGTCGGGGTCCCGCAGGAACAGAACGCGGACCGCCCGCCCGACATAGGGCTCGCCGCCGGCGTAGACCTGGTCGAGCAGACGCACGATGCCCTGCTCCTCCAGTTCCGGGATGGCCTGGCGGACCGGCTTGCCGATGATCTCGCGATCGCCGATCAGGCGGCGGTAGGAGGCGTTCGCCAGCTCGTAGACGTGGCCCGGCTCGCGCAGCACGGCCATGAAGCTGGGCGCCTGCTCGAACAGGCGGCGCAGGCGCCCGCTCTCCTCCGCCCTCTGGCGGTTCAGCGCGCCGACCGCCCGCGCCCGCCCGATCGCTTCCCAGGTCCGCTCGACCACGCCGACCGCCAGTTCGGCGTCCGCCTCGGTCCAGGATCGGGGAGCCGGCTCGTGCAGGTAGAGGATGGCGGCGAGGCGCCCGGCCTTGATCAGCGGGACGGCCAGCAGCGCCCGCGTGCCGATGCCGCCGGACGCCGCGGTACCCGCCGTCCGCGGGTCGGCGGCGAGGTCGTCGATCCGGAGCGTCCGCCCGGCCCGGAGATGATCGGCCACCTCCCTCCCCAGGATGCCGAGCGGGAACGAACGCCCCGCCAGGCTCGGCATCCGGCCGTCGGTCCAGTCGCTCTCCACCGTGAAGCCCAGCCCGTCCCGGTCGATCTCGGCGTAACCCGCGCGCGACGCCTTGAAGTGCCGGCCGAGCATCTCCGCCACCACGGTCGCGATGTCGCCGGAGGTGTCGAGCGTGCGCAGCCGTTCGGCGAGGTCGAGTTGGAGGGTCAGGCGCCGTTTCGCCATGACCTCGCGCGTCGTCTCCATGCAGGCGCACAGGAAACCCGCGACCTCGCCCGCCTCGTCGCGCAGCGGCGAGAAGGAGAAGGTGAACCAGGCATCCTCCAGGACGCCGTTGCGGGTCATGGAGAGGTGGAAATCCTCGAACCAGATCGCCTCGCCCGCCAGGGCGCGCTCGGTAAGATGGCGCAGGTCGTCCCAGATCTCGGCCCACAGGCGCGATAAGGGCTGGCCCGGCTCGGCGGGGTGCTTGGCGCCGAGCAACGGGATGTAGCTGTCGTTATGGAAGAAGCGGAGATCCGGCCCCCACGCCACATACATCGGGTGGCGGGAGTTCAGCATGATGCCGACCGCGGTGCGCAGCGCCGCCGGCCAGTCCCGCGGCGCCCCCAGGGGCGAGGAAGCCCAACCGTGGGCACGCATCCGCGCGCCCATCTCGCCGCCGCCCGACAGGAAACGCGGCTGTTCCTCCCCTGCCGTGCCCCTCATTCAGCGTTCGGGCCGGTGATGGCCCCGGAGTCCCGGAGAGGATCGGATCGGGTCGCGAGAAAAAAGGTCATGGTCACACGCATGGTCTGGGCGAATGCGACCATAGGCCCATGCCCTCTCCCGACACAACCGATCAAGAGGGGAGAACCGGCGATGCCGTCAGGACGGGCGCGCCGCCTCCGCCTGCTCCCGGTATTCCTCGACGTCGTGCTCGACCTTGGCGAGTTCCTCCGGGACGGGCTCGTTCCGGGTCTTGACCAGGGACAGGATGACGGAGCCGCCGATCAGGGTCGCGGTGACGCCGAGCGCCAGCGCCGTCGGGATCTTCCAGATGTCGATCAGCATCATCTTGGTCCCGATGAACACCAGCACGAGCGACAGCCCGTATTTCAGATAGCTGAACCGGTGGATGATGCCGGCCAGCGCGAAATAGAGAGACCGCAGGCCGAGGATCGCGAAGACATTGGAGGTGTAGACGATGAACGGGTCTTTGGTCACCGCGAAGATCGCCGGAACGCTGTCGAGCGCGAACATCAGGTCGGTCGCCTCGATCATCACCAGCACGAGCAGCATCGGCGTCGCCAGCAGAAGCCCGTTGCGCCGCACGAAGAAGGCGGTGCCCTCGTAGTTGTCGGTCATGCGGACGCGGGAGCGGACGAAGCGCAGGATGCGGTTGTCGTCGAGGTTCTTCTCCTCGTCCGACGAGAACAGCATCTTGAAGCCGGTGAACAGCAGGAACGCGCCGAACAGGTAGATCGTCCAGTGGAACTGGTGGATCAGCGCGGTGCCGGCGAAGATCAGGGCCGCGCGCATGACCAGCGCGCCCAGGATGCCCCAGAACAGCACGCGGTGCTGGTATTGCGGCGGCACGGCGAAGTGTCCGAAGATCATCGCCATGACGAAGATGTTGTCGACCGACAGGCTCCATTCGATCAGGTAGCCGGTGGTGAACTCCAGCCCCTTGTCCATCCCCATGAACCAGTAGATGCCGCCGTTGAAGGCGAAGGCGAGGGAGATGTAGCAGGAGCTTGCGATCAGCGCCTCGCGGACGGTGATCTGATGGGGGCGGCGGTTGAAGACGCCCAAATCGAGCGCGAGCAGTACGAGGATGAAGGCGTTGAAGCCTATCCAAATAAAGGGTGATGTTTCCATCGGCCCCTCCAGATGCGGTCACACCCGTCGGCGCAAAAGCAGAGGGAGGGATCCGACATCATAGGTGGCGACCCACCTACCAGAGGGGCCCGGATCCGGTTTGGCCGACTCCCTAGCTCCCGCTGCTGCTGCTGTCAAGGTTGCCATCCCTGCCGCGGCATGCTTGATGAAGGGGCATCATGAAGCCCGAAGCACGAGGGGGGGAAAGAACATGGCTTCCACGGAAAAGATCGCGCTGGTCACCGGCGCAGGGACGGGAATCGGCAGGTCCGTGGCCCTGGCCCTGCTGGAGGCGGGGTATTCCGTCGTCCTGGCCGGCCGCCGCCAGGAACCGCTGGAGGAGACCGCGGCGCAAGGCGCCGGGTTCGGCCGGCGCACGCTGGTGGTTCCGACCGACATCGGCGACCCGGCGTCTGTCGACGGGCTTTTCGCGAAGACGAAGGAGGCGTTCGGCCGGCTCGACCTGCTGTTCAACAATGCCGGCAGCGGCGCCCCGGCGATCCCGCTGGAGGAACTGACCTTCGACCAGTGGAAGTGGGTGGTGGACGTGAACCTGACCGGCGCGTTCCTGTGCACCCAGGGCGCCTTCCGGCTGATGAAGGACCAGGAGCCCCGCGGCGGCAGGATCATCAACAACGGCTCGATCTCCGCCACGGCGCCCCGGCCCAACTCGGCGCCCTATACCGCGACCAAGCACGCGATCACCGGCCTGACCAAGTCCACCTCGCTGGACGGCCGGAAATACGACATCGCCTGCGGCCAGATCGATATCGGCAACGCCGCGACCGACATGACCGAGCGGATGAAGGAAGGCGTGCAGCAGGCCGACGGCTCGTTCGCGCCGGAGCCGCGGATGGACCCGCGGCACGTCGCGAACGCCGTGGTTCACATGGCCGGCCTGCCGCTGGAGGCCAACGTGCTGTTCATGACCGTGATGGCGACCAAGATGCCGTTCGTAGGCCGGGGCTGAGGCCGGAATCGCCGTTCCGGCCGAAGTCCCGACCGTGGGCCGGGGTCAGTCGACCCCGGCCAGCACGACCTGGGAGTCCAGGCCCATGGTCGTCAGCGTGTTGGGCGTGACCGTGCCGGTCACCTGCAGGCCGCGGTCGCGCTGGAACCGCTCCAGCGCGGCCTGCGTGCTCTCGCCCCAGATGCCGTCGGTCTCGCCGGCATAGAGGCCGAGCTGCTTCAGCCGCCCCTGGATGGTGCGGACCGCGTCGGTCGAGAGCGCCTTGCCCTGGACCTCCGCCGGAAGCGCCGCCGTGCCGGACCCGGCGTCGAGCCCGAGCAGGTCGTTCGGCTGGACGCCCATGGTCGCGAGCGTCGCCTGGTTCAGGCCGTTGGTGACCTGGAGCCCGCGGCTTCGCTGGAAGCTCTCCAGCGCCTCCTGGCTGTCGCGGCCCCAGATGCCGTCCACGGCGCCCGTATAGGCCCCCAGTTCCTTCAGGCGGCGCTGGACTTCCTTCTGCGCCTGGGGCGACAGCGGCTGGGTGTAGCTGAGCGGCAATGAGCCGCCGGACGAGGTTTGGGCGACGGTGACGGCGGAAAAAGCGACGGATGAAAAGAGTACACCCGTGAGCAGCAGTCCGATCCTTGCGTAGTGCTTCATCTCCAGCGTCCCCTGTTGCCGAGTTGTTTGCGTTGCGGCATCTCTTGGCCGCAACGTTTCATCCTCTACAACAGCGATCTGCGGAATTACTCCCGCTCGGGCGTGACGGCCCTGTGAAACCATATGCACCCGAAGGACGCTCGAAGCCGGGGAAGCCTGCGGCCGCCGGCAATGCATCGGAACGCCCGCCTTTGCGACAACGGAGCGCGGATCTGCGCAGAGAATAAGCTTGCCAGAAACATAGGAGACGAGGCATTTCCTGCTCGCCGAAACTGGCGCGCGGCTTGCTTCCTGTTCGACCCTGTCGTGTCGCGGGCATTCGGCGGGCGCGTCGGGATCACTGCTTGAACTTTCGTGGAGAGAGCCACCATGTCTTCCATCGATCGGCTTATCGCCGGGTTCAGGGCGTTCCGTGTTTCGAACTTCGAACACCGCCCCGAACTGTTCGAGCAGCTTGTCAGCCGCGGGCAGTCGCCCGAGGTTCTGATGATCGCCTGCTCGGATTCGCGGGTCGATCCGGCCCTGATGCTCAATGCGCAGCCTGGCGAGCTGTTCGTGGTGCGCAACGTCGCCAACCTCGTCCCGCCCTACGAGCCCGACGACCGGCATCACGGCACCAGCGCCGCGCTGGAATTCGCCGTCCGCGACCTGAAGGTCTCGCATATCGTGGTGCTGGGCCATTCCCGCTGCGGCGGCATGGCGGCGCTCCGCAATTCGGCGCTCGGCGAGCGGTCCGACCGCGAGTTCATCGCCCCCTGGGTCTCGATCGCGCAGGAGGCCTGCCACTGCGCCGACTCCGCGACCCTGGCCGGCCCGGACGGCGCCCGGCTGGTCGAGCAGGCGGCCCTCAAGGTCTCGCTGGCCAACCTGTTGACCTTCCCTTGGGTGCGCGACCGCGTCGAGACCGGCGAGCTTCAGCTCCATGGCTGGTGGTTCGACCTGGAAAAGGGCGAGCTGTGGGCCGTCACCGACGGCGCGGAGCCGCCGGTCCCCATCGCGTGAACGCGGCCGGCCGGTTCTTCAATCCAGCCGTTTCAGAAACCCAGCCGCTTCAGGTCGGCGATCGAGCTGGCGGCGCCGGTGTGAAGGATGAAGACGCCGCCCGCCGCCTCCCAGGGAGCCCGCGTGCCGGCCCGGTCGTCCACCAGCACATGGTCCGGGCCGGCGAAGCGCGCCTTGTCGCGCGTCATGCAGGTGATGACCGGAACGTCGGCGCCCAGCATGGCCGCGACCCAGCGGCGCTTCTGATCCGGCGCCCAGTCTCCCATGGGCAGGCCGGTCAGGATGGTCGGCCCGTGGGGCTTGCAGAACTCCCACAGCACCTGGGCGTCGTGCATCATCTCCAGGGTTCCGTAGAAGTCCGGCGCCTTGGCGAGCGCCTGCCACATGCGCTTGAGCGGCAGCTGGTCGGGGCGCCTGCCGGTCACGGCCTCGACCCCGCGGTCGAAATCGGCCAGCACGCCGTCGAGATCCAGGAACAGCTTCATGTCGGTCGTACTCGGGCTTGCGGGGGTGGTCCGGAGCGCCGGGGAAGCGTCCCGCGTGATCAGGAACATAGGCGGCCGGACGCCGTCACGCTATCCTCGGGCGGAGACACCCGGGAGGACGTCATGCCGATCCGCACCAATGCCGCCGCGATAGCCTTAGCTTCCATCCTCGCCGCCCTCGCCGCCGGAGGAGGAGCGGTGGCCCAGACCGCGCCGACGACCGCGCCGCCGATCGACCATGGCGCCCATCATGCGGGCCACCACGCGTCCATGACCGCCCCTGCGGCCGGTGCGGTCCCGACGATGCCGGGCCAGGACGCCTTCGGCGCGATCCAGGAGATCGTCCGGATCCTGGATGCCGATCCGGCCACCGACTGGTCCAAGGTGGACATCGAGGCCTTGCGCCGGCACCTCGTCGACATGAACGAGGTCACGCTGAACGCGACGGTCCTGGCGACGCCGGTGGAGGGCGGGGCGCGCTACGAGGTTTCCGGCGAAGGGCGCACCCTGGAGGCGATCCGCCGGATGGTCACCGCCCACGCCCGGGAGATCGACGGCATGGACGGGTGGTCGGTCCGGGCGGAACCGGCGACGACCGGCGTCGTGCTGACCGCGACCGCCGCCGACTCCGGGCAGGCCGCGAGGATCCGCGGCCTCGGCTTCAACGGCATCATGGCCCGGGGCGGCCACCACCAGGCGCACCACCTCGCGATGGCCCGGGGAGGGTTCGGGCACTGAGCGGTTCATCCGCGTTTTCCACCTCGCCCCGTGCATGGCAGGCCGCGCATATCCGCCGGTTGACAGGGTTTCGACCCGGGCGCAGAGATTTGGGATGGTCCAGCGATCCCCCCTCCTCACGCCCGTCCTCCTCTCCGGCTGCCTGGTGGTGCTGGTGGGCTTCGCCATCCGCGCCTCCTTCGGCGTCTTCCAGCTTCCCATCGCGATGGAGTTCAACTGGCCGCGCGCGGAGTTCTCCCTCGCCATCGCGATCCAGAACCTCGCCTGGGGCTTCGGCCAGCCGCTCTTCGGGGCGTTGGCCGAGAAGATCGGCGACCGCAAGGCGATCATCCTCGGTGCCTTGGCCTACGCGCTGGGCCTCGTGCTTTCGGCGGGCGCCACCATGCCGATCCAGCACCACCTCTACGAGGTGCTGGTAGGGCTGGGCATCGCAGGCACCGGGTTCGGCGTGGTGCTGGCCGTCGTCGGCCGGGCCTCGTCGGACGAGAACCGCTCCATGTCGCTCGCCGTCGTGACCGCCGCCGGGTCCGCCGGACAGGTGCTGGGACCGCCGCTGGCCGAGGGCCTGCTGGCGCTGATGCCGTGGCAGGGCGTGTTCCTGGTCTTCGCGGGGCTGATCCTGGCGGTGCTGCTGGTGCTGCCCTGGATGCGCTCGCCCGCCCCCGTCTCCAGGGCGGAGCTTCAGCAGAACATGGGAACGGTAGTGCTCGGAGCGCTGCGCGACCCGAGCTTCGCGCTGATCTTCCTGGGGTTCTTCTCCTGCGGCTACCAGCTCGCCTTCGTCACGGCCCATTTCCCGGCCTTCGTGGCGGAGGTCTGCGGGCCGATCATGCTCGGAAGCGTGCTGCACTCGATGGGGATCACGACGACAGGCGCCCTGGGCGCCGTCGCGATCTCGATAATCGGGCTCGGCAACATCGCGGGCACGCTGGCGGCCGGCTGGGCCGGGAAGCGCTTCACCAAGAAATACCTGCTGGCCGGAATCTACACGGGCCGCACAGTGATCTCGGCCTGGTTCATCCTGACGCCGATGACGCCGACCACGGTGCTCGTGTTCTCGGCCCTGATGGGCAGCCTGTGGCTGGCCACGGTGCCCCTCACGTCGGGCCTTGTCGCCCATCTCTACGGTCTGCGCTACATGGGCACGCTCTACGGCATCGTGTTCCTGAGCCACCAGCTGGGAAGCTTCATGGGCGTCTGGCTCGGCGGCCGGCTCTACGACGCCTATGGCAGCTACGACGCCGTGTGGTGGATCGGCGTCGGCATCGGCGCCTTCAGCGCGCTAGTCCACCTGCCGATCCGCGAGTCCGCGCGGCCCCTGGCGGCGGTCCCGGCGTAGGGAGGCACGGACGAGCTTGACCGGGCGGGTGATGCGCGTGGGGAGCTGGAGGGTCGAAGGGTGTCGGAACACGGGGTTATACACGACACGAGGCGATCCGGTGCTTGGCGTAGCCCGGAAGGCCTCGATTTCGCCACTCAGGAATGGGTTGCTTGACTCATCGGCCCGCGCCTGATCGCACCGATCGGGGATTCCTCTGACCGAAGCTGGAGCACGTTAACCTTGCACCAGAAGGCATTGTCATTTCAGGATGACTCAACGCAAGCGGTCTCCGGCAAACTCGGTGCGGTTCAGTACCGACCTACGGCAGTCAACAGGTCCAGAGAAAACGGCGGGAGAGAGAACGCCGGCCGCGTAGACGGAAAATCGGTCAGTCAACAAGTCATCGCGCTGTACCGCGCAGTTACTGAGGATTTCAGAGGCGAATCCGGGACTGGAGAATGTTCGTCCCGTAGAATATGGCGGACGGGGTGGGATTCGAACCCACGGTACCCTTGCAGGTACGCCGCATTTCGAGTGCGGTGCCTTCAACCACTCGACCACCCGTCCGACGCAGCAGCTTCAACCACCGCACGGCGGCGAAGCGGCGCGGAAACTAGCGTATGGAGCCGGCCTCCGCAAGACCATCTTTGCTCTCGCGGAGCAATATCAGGCGAGGCTTTCAGGAGCACGCCCCCAGGTCCGGCAAGCCCATCCAGGCGTAGCCGATCCCTTGATCGCCGCACCGTCCTGCGATCGAGCGCCGCACGGCCGATGGAAACATACTCTATCTTTCTTGAGTCCATCCGGAGGATCCGGAATCCGCAATCCCCCTGTTGACTCTCCGCCGCCGGTGAGTATAGTCGCCGCTCCTTACCAGCGGGCTCAAATCTCGGACGAGGTTTGTCGTGCCCGTAGTTTGTATTCAGATACGGCAGTGGCAAACATGTTCGCAGTGATCCGCACCGGCGGCAAGCAGTACAAAGTCGCCAACGGCGACGTGATCAAGGTCGAGAAACTGGCCGGCGAGGCTGGCGCTTCCATCAACTTCGACGAAGTCCTGATGGTCAGCGATGCCGGCAGCACGACGGTCGGCACCCCCCTGGTCGCAGGGGCTGCGGTCACCGCCGAAGTCATCGCCCAGGATCGCGGTCCGAAGATCATCGTCTTCAAGAAGAAGCGTCGCCAGAACTACCGGCGCAAGAACGGGCACCGTCAGGACCTGACCGTGCTGCGCATCACCGGGATCAGCGCGTAACCCGCGCTCGACACCCCCGATCGGTACGATCCTGGCCCATAGGAGTTCAGAGCAATGGCACATAAAAAGGCAGGCGGTAGCTCCCGCAACGGTCGCGACAGCGCCGGCCGGCGTCTCGGCGTCAAGAAGTATGGCGGGGAGAGCGTTCTCGCCGGCAACATCATCGTGCGCCAGCGCGGCACCCAGTTCCATCCCGGCGCCAATGTCGGCGTCGGCAAGGACCACACCCTGTTCGCCCTGGTCGAGGGGCAGGTCAGCTTCCGCAAGTCGATCGCCGGCCGGACCTTCGTCTCGGTGAACGGGAACAAGGCCGAGGAAGCGCCGGCGGCGGCCGAATAACGGCGCCCCAGCATCCTGCAGTCCGGGTCTGGATAATCGGGGGGTCGGTTCAGCCGTCCCCCCGATTTCCGTTTGCGCCTCCCCTACCCTCGCCGGCCCGTGCTCCCCACCTCCCGCAGATGACGTTTTCTGCTGACATTTGTTGACATCCGAGCCATGAAATTCCTCGATCAAGCCAAGGTGTTCCTGAAGAGCGGTGACGGCGGGCCCGGCATCGTCGCCTTCCGGCGCGAGAAGTTCATCGAGTTCGGCGGGCCGGACGGCGGCGACGGCGGCAAGGGCGGCGACGTGATCATCGAGGCGGTCGAAGGCCTCAACACGCTGATCGACTACCGCTACCAGCAGCATTTCAAGGCGCCGCGCGGCGGCCACGGCATGGGCCGCGACCGGTCGGGCGGCAAGGGCGAGGACATCGTGCTGCGCGTCCCCGTCGGGACCCAGGTGCTCGACGACGACCAGGAAACCGTCCTGGCCGACATGGTCGAGGTCGGGCAGCGCGTCGTGCTGCTGCGCGGCGGCGACGGCGGTTTCGGCAACGCCCACTACAAGTCCTCGACCAACCGCGCGCCGCGCCAGAGCCACCCCGGCTGGCCGGGCGAGGAACGCTGGGTCTGGCTTCGGCTGAAGCTGATCGCCGACGCCGGCCTGGTCGGGCTGCCCAATGCCGGCAAATCGACCTTCCTGGCCGCCTCGTCGCGCGCCAGGCCCAAGATCGCCGACTATCCCTTCACCACGCTCCAGCCCAACCTCGGCGTCGTCTATGTCGGCGAGGAGGAGTTCGTGCTGGCCGACATCCCCGGACTGATCGAGGGCGCCCACGAGGGCTCCGGCCTGGGCGACCGCTTCCTCGGCCATGTGGAGCGCACCCGCGTGCTGCTCCACCTGATCGACGGCACCCAGGAGGACGTGGCCGAGGCCTATTCGGTGATCCGCGGCGAGCTGGAGGCCTACGGCCACGGTCTCGCCGAGAAGCAGGAGATCATCGGCCTCAACAAGTGCGACAGCCTGTACGACGAGGAGATCGCGGAGAAGAAGGCGATCCTCGAAGAGGTCGCCGGCGCTCCGGTCATGGTGCTGTCCGGCGCCACCGGCACCGGCGTGCAGCCCGTCCTGTTCGAACTGCTCCGCCGGATCAAGGACGCGCGCGAGGAGGAGGCCGAGGAGGCCGCCCCCGGACGGCGCCACCCGGTCCCGGTCCACCACGGCGAACGCACCCTGGCGGAACCCGGCCGGGAGCCGGACGGGAAAGACCCCCGAGACCTCGAAGACGAAGACCTCGACGACGACCTGGACGACGAAGACGATCATGCCGACTGACCTGGCCGCCGCCGCCGCCGCCGAAGAGACCTCCGCCAGCCGCGCACCCACCCTGCGCGACGCGCGGCGGCTGATCGTCAAGATCGGCTCGGCCCTGCTGGTGGACGAGACCACGGGCAAGGTCCGGCGCGACTGGCTGGACGCCATGGCCGACGATGTCGCGGCGTGCAGGGCGCGCGGCCAGGAAGTCATCATCGTCTCGTCCGGCGCCATCGCCGTCGGGCGCGAGCATCTGGGCCTGATCGGCCGGCCCCTGCGGCTGGAGGAGAAGCAGGCAGCCGCGGCGACCGGGCAGATCCGGCTGGCCCACGCCTACCAGGAGACGCTGGCCCGCCACGAGGTGACCGTCGCCCAGATCCTGCTGACCCTGGACGACACCGAGGAGCGGCGGCGCCACCTCAACGCCCGCAGCACCATCGACACGCTGCTGAAGCTGGGCGCCGTCCCGGTGATCAACGAGAACGACACGGTCGCCACGTCGGAGATCCGGTTCGGCGACAACGACCGGCTGGCCGCCCGCGTCGCCCAGATGGTCAGCGCCGACACGCTGGTGCTGCTGTCCGACATCGACGGCCTCTACACCGCCGACCCGCGCCGCGACCCCACGGCCACCCTGATCCCCGAGGTCCGGGAACTGACGCCCGAGATCGAGGGCATGGCCGGCGAGCCGCCGCCCGGCTACAGCTCCGGCGGGATGGTCACCAAGATCGCCGCCGCCCGGATCGCGCTGGCGGCGGGCTGCCGCATGGTGATCGCCAAGGGCAAGCGGATGAACGCGCTGTCGGCCCTCGACGCGCCCGCCGCCCAGGGCGGCGCGCCCTGCACCTGGTTCCTGCCTGGCGCCGAACCCAGGACCGCGCGCAAGCGCTGGATCGCCGGGCATCTCAATGCCCGCGGCACGCTGGTGGTGGATGCCGGCGCGGCTGCGGCGCTGGCCCGCGGCAGCAGCCTGCTGCCGGCCGGCGTGGTCTCGGTCGACGGCGACTTCCAGCGCGGCGACGCCGTGGTGGTCCGGGCCGCGGACGGGCGCGAACTGGCGCGCGGCCTGACCGCCTACGCGGCCGACGACGCCCGGCTGATCATGGGCCACCACAGCCAGGACACCGCCGACATCCTGGGCTACCAGGGACGCACCGAGATGATCCACCGCGACGACCTGGTCCTTTCCTGACACGCACTCCGCCCGAAAATCCGGAACCTCCGATGATAAGAGCCGTCCTCTGGGACATCGACGGCACGTTGCTGGACAGCGAGCCCCATCACTTCAAGTCCTTCGTCGCGGTCTGCGAAAGCCACGGCCAGACCCTGGCGAAGGCCGACTACGACCGCCTGCTGGGCCGCTCAATGGCGGAGGTCTACGCCATGCTGAACGCCGTCCAGCCGCTGCCGCTCGACCTGCCGGAGTTCGCCGCCGCCTGCTCCGACTACTACGTCACCCATGTGGCCGACGTGCCGCCGCGCGCCGGCGCGCTGGAAAAGGTCGCCGCCTTGGCGGGCGGGGGCATCGTCCAGGCCTGCGTGTCGAACAGCGCCCGCCGCGTGGTCGAGGCGAACATGGGCGTCATCGCCATGCCCGAGGCGCTGGGCTTCGCCCTGTCGCGCGACGACGTGACACGCGGCAAGCCCGACCCGGAGCCGTACCTGCGCGCCGCCGAACGGCTGGGGGTGCCGCCAGACGCCTGCGTCGCGGTGGAGGACAGCCCGATCGGCGCCCGCGCCGCCAAGGCGGCGGGCATGGTCACCATCGCCTGGCCGCAGCATCGGACGCTGGAATTCGACCCGGTGGACCGGATCGTCGGGCAACTGGACGAGATCGACTGGACAGCCCTTCTCCGGGACCGGAAAATCACCTAAAGTCCCGCCCCCACGGAAACCAAGACCGGGAGTAAGCCGCCGTGACCGCCGTCAAGCACACCGTCGATCCCTTGCAGGGGGAAATGCAGCAGTTGGGGCGCGCCGCGCGCGCCGCGGCGGCGGTGCTTGCCCTGGCCCCGACCGAGCGGAAGGACGCGGCGCTGCGCGCGGCGGCCGCCGCGATCCGGGAGCGGTCCCCCGCGATTTTGGATGCCAATGCCCGCGACGTCGCCAACGCTGAGGCGCGCGGCATGGCGTCCTCCCTGATCGACCGGCTGAAGCTGGACGGGGCGCGGGTGGAGGGCATCGCCAAGGGCCTGGAGGGCGTGGCCGCCCTGCCCGACCCGATCGGCACCGTCATGGCGGAGTGGGACCGGCCCAACGGGCTGAGGATCGCCCGCGTCCGCGTTCCGCTGGGCGTCATCGGCATCGTCTACGAGAGCCGCCCCAACGTCACCGCCGACGCCGGCGGGCTGTGCCTGAAGTCGGGCAACGCCTGCATCCTGCGCGGCGGCTCCGACAGCTTCGAATCCTCGCGGGCCGTCACCGCCTGCATGCGGGAGGGCCTGCGCGCCGCCGGCCTGCCCGAGGCCGCGGTCCAGCTGGTGCCGACCACCGACCGCGCCGCCGTCGGCATCATGCTGACCATGGTGGACGACATCGACGTGATCATCCCGCGCGGCGGCAAGTCGCTGATCCAGCGGGTCGCGGCGGAAAGCCGGATCCCCGTGATCAAGCATCTCGACGGCATCTGCCACGTCTACGTGGATGCCGCCGCCGACCCGGAGAAGGCGCGCGACATCGTTCTGAACGCCAAGATGCGCCGCACTTCCGTCTGCGGTGCCGCCGAGACGCTGCTGGTCGACCGTTCCGTCTCCGAAACCGTCCTGCCCGCCATCCTGGACGGCCTGATCGCGGCCGGCTGCGAAGTGCGCGGCGACGAGGCGACCCGGAGGATCGACGGCCGCGCGGTCCCGGCCACGGCCGCCGACTGGGACACGGAGTACCTGGACGCGATAATCTCGGTCCGGGTGGTGGACGGCGTCGACGCCGCGATCGAGCACGTCAACCGCCACGGCTCGCACCATACCGACAGCATCGTGACCGAGGACGCCGCGGCGGCCGAGAAGTTCCTCAGCCAGGTGGACAGCGGCATCGTGCTGCTGAACGCCTCGACCCAGTTCGCCGACGGCGGGGAGTTCGGCATGGGGGCGGAGATCGGCATTTCCACCGGCAAGCTCCACGCCCGCGGCCCGGTCGGCGCCGAGCAGCTGACCAGCTACAAGTACCAGGTCCGCGGCACCGGGCAGATCCGCCCATGAACAGGAACGTGACCGGAATTCCGGCCGGGAGCCCGGACCCGGCGTGACGAGGGTGACTCCCTACGGCGGCCGGACCTGGGCCGGCCGGCGGGTCGGCCTGCTCGGCGGGTCGTTCAACCCGGCCCACGAAGGGCACCGCCACATCAGCCTGCTGGCGCTCAAGCTGCTCGACCTGGATTATGTCTGGTGGCTGGTCAGCCCGCAGAACCCGCTGAAATCGACCCGCGACATGGCGTCGCTAGAAGAGCGGCTGGCCGGCGGCCGGCTGGTCGCCCGGCACCCGCGGATCGTCGTCACCGACGTGGAGTGCGCGCTGGAAACCCGCTTCACGGCGGAGACCCTGGCCGGGCTGCACCGGTACTTCCCGCGGACCCGCTTCGTCTGGCTGATGGGTGCCGATAACCTGACCCAGATCCCGCACTGGCAGAACTGGACGCGAATCTTTAACCGGACACCCGTTGCAGTCTTCAGCCGTCCTCCATATTCTTTAAGTGCGTTGCACGGCCAGGCCGCGCAACGTTACAGGTGTCGCCGGGTCGGCCAGGCCCGGGCCCGGGGGCTCGCGGGAATGCAGCCGCCGGCCTGGGTGTTTTTCCAGAACCCGTTGCATCCGGCATCGGCGACGGAAATCCGGAAGCGTCGCGCGCAAGCCGCGGCGGCCGCTTCCGGCGGTCAACCGGTTCAATAGAGGTGAAAGCCATAGCTACGTTCATGCAACAGACCCCTGAGAACGGGTCGAATTCACAACAGCTCCCCCATGTGGAACTCTCCCATATGGACCTGCCCAGGCAGCTCAGCGAGCTGGTCGTCAAGTCGCTGGACGACGACAAGGCCGAGGACATCGTCGTGATCGACCTCGCCGGCAAAACCACCATCGCGGACTACATGGTCGTGGCATCGGGCCGCTCGACGCGGCAGGTCGGCGCCATGGCCGAGCATCTGCGCGAGAAGCTGAAGGTTGCCGGGGCCGCGGCCGTCGAGATCGAGGGCCTGCCGCAGGCGGACTGGGTCCTGATCGATGCCGGCGACGTCATCGTCCACCTGTTCCGGCCCGAGGTCCGCAGCTTCTACAATATCGAGAAGATGTGGGGCATCGAGCCGCCGGCGGCGCGGCAGGACATGCTTTACGCCTGACCGGCCGGCCTGACGCGGTACGATCCGGCACTTGGAAGGTAGGTCCATGAAGATCTGGCTCGCCGCCGTCGGGCGGGCGCGGGCCGGGGCGGCGCGCGACCTGTACGAGGAGTACGCCCGGCGGATGACCTGGCCGCTCGTCCTCAAGGAGGTCGAGTCGAAGAAGCGCGTGCCGCCGGACGAACTGAAACGCCTGGAAGCCGACCTGCTGCTGTCGGCCGTCCCCAATGCTGCCATGATCGTGGCGCTCGATGAGCGTGGCACGGCCCTGCCGAGCGAGCGCTTCGCCGAACGGCTCGGAGGCTGGCGGGACACGGGGGTCGGCGACGTGGCCTTCCTGATCGGCGGCGCGGACGGCCACGGAGAGGCGGTGGCGAAGCGGGCGGACCTGATGCTGGCGCTGGGTCCCATGACCTGGCCCCACCTGATGGTGCGCGCCATGCTGGCGGAGCAATTGTACAGGGCACAACAGATTCTGGCGGGACACCCTTATCATCGTGCATAAACTGTCTGTTGGATCCGGCCTGTTTGATACGGACTGTTTCAATCGGCTGCCGAAACGGATCCTTTACCAAACTGGGATAGTGCTATGTCCGCCATGACCGATACCAAACGCCCCCGCCCCGTCGTCCTCTGCGTTCTCGATGGCTGGGGCTATCGCGAGGATCCGGCGGACAACGCCGTGGCGCAGGCCCATACTCCCGTGTTCGACCGGCTTTGGCAGTCCTGTCCCCGCGCGTTCCTGCACGCGTCGGAGGAGGATGTCGGCCTTCCCAGGGGCCAGATCGGCAACTCCGAGGTCGGCCACATGAATCTCGGCGCCGGCCGGGTCGTGTTCCAGGACCTGCCGATGATCGACAGGGCGATCGCCGAAGGCGAGCTGGAGCATAACCCCGCGCTGAACGGCCTGATCGACGCGCTGAAGGGCTCGGGCGGCTCCTGCCACCTGATGGGCCTGCTGTCCCCCGGCGGCGTGCACAGCCACCAATCCCATTTCACCGCCCTGTGCAAGGCGCTCGGCGCCGCCGGCGTGCCGGTCGTGGTCCACGGCTTCCTGGACGGCCGCGACGTGCCGCCGCGCAGCGCCCGCGAGCAGGTGGGCGAGTTCCTGAAGTCGATCGAGGGCGTGCCCGGCATCGCCTTCGGCACGATCGACGGGCGCTACTACGCCATGGACCGCGACAAGCGCTGGGAGCGCGTGGAACGGGCCTACAACGCGATGGTCGCGGCCCAGGGCCTGGAAGCGCCGGACCCGCTGGCCGCGATCGACGCCGCCTACGCGGCGGACACGGGCGACGAGTTCGTCCTGCCCACGGTGATCGACGGCTATACCGGCATGAAGGACGGCGACGGCCTCCTGATGGCCAATTTCCGCGCCGACCGCGCGCGGGAGATCCTGGCCGCCCTGCTCGACCCCGCCTTCAAGGGCTTCGACCGGCGCAACCCGATCCGCTTCGCCGCCGCCGCCGGCATGGTCGAGTATTCGGCCGAGCTGAACGAGTACCTGAGCGCGATCTTCCCGCCGAAGGAACTGACCAACGTGCTGGGCAAGGTCGTGTCCGACGCCGGGCTGACCCAGCTTCGCATGGCCGAGACCGAGAAGTACCCGCACGTGACCTTCTTCTTCAACGGCGGGGAGGAAAAGGTCTATCCGGGCGAGGAGCGCATCATGGTGCCCTCCCCCAAGGTCGCGACCTACGACCTGCAACCCGAGATGTCGGCGCCGGAACTGGCGGACAAGGCGGTCGAGGCGGTGGGTTCCGGCAAGTTCGACATGCTGGTGATCAACTTCGCCAACCCCGACATGGTCGGCCACTCCGGAATCCTGGAAGCCGCGATCAAGGCGGTCGAGGCGGTGGACACGTGCCTGGGGCGCCTGGTCGACGCCATCGCCGCGCAGGGCGGAACCCTGCTGGTCACCGCCGACCACGGCAACTGCGAGATGATGCGCGACCCGGTCAACGGCGGCCCGCACACCGCCCATACCCTCAACCTGGTGCCGCTGATGCTGGTCAACGGACCGGCCGGCGCGGTGGGCCTGGCCGATGGCAAGCTGGCCGACATAGCGCCGACCATGCTCGACCTGATGAAGCTGCCGCAGCCCGCCGAGATGACCGGCCGGTCGCTGATCCGCCGCGCGGCGGGCCGCGCCTCAAGCGGCGCGGCGGAGTAGCCGCATGCGGAGGGCGGCATTGGCGGCGGCTGCCCTCCTCGGCGCTGCGGGCGGTTTCGGCGGGCTTTCCGGGGGCGGGCCTTCCGGGAAACCGGCCTGGGCCCAGGCCGACCCCCGCGCGTCCCAGCGCGCGCTGACCGAGATAGAACGCCAGATCGAGGCGGGCCGGCAGCGGGACGCGGCGCTCGCCCGCTCGGGCGAGGCGCTGGAGCGGGAGCTGGAAGGGCTCCGCGGCCGTCTGGTCCAAACCGCCGACGAGGCCGCCCGGCTCGAAACCGAACTGACCGGGCTGGAGGAGACGCTCCGCGCCCTGGAGGCGGAGGAGACGGCCCGGTCCGGCAAGCTCGACGCCGACAAGGCCAGCATCGCCGAACTGCTCGGCGGGCTCCAGCGACTGTCGCGCATCCCGCCCGAAGCCATGATCGCCCGCCCGGAGTCGCCGGTCGACACCCTGCGCAGCGCGCTGCTGCTGCGCTCCGCCGTGCCGATCCTGCGCGAACGGGCCGAGGCCCTGGCCCTGTCCCTCCAAAGGCTGGCCGACCTGCGCGCCGACCTGGCGGCCCGCCGCACCCAGGCGCAGGACGCCCGCACGGCGCTGGCGGCCCGCCAGGACGAGATCGCCAAGCTGGTCGAGCGCCGGCAGGAACTTCAGCAGCAGACCGAGGCGGAGCGCCGGCAGGTCGCGGATCGGATGGCCAGGCTCGGCAACGAGGCGCAGGACCTGCGCGGCCTGATCGAACGCCTGGAACGCGAGGCCGAGCAGCGCCGCCGCGAGGAGCAGCGGCGCAAGGCCGAAGCGCTCGCCCGGGCCAAGGCCGAACGGGAGAAGGCGGAGCGCGAGCGGGCCACCCGCGAGGCCGCCGCGGCCGCGGAGCGGGAGCGCGAGATCGCCGCCTCGATCACGCCCCCGACCCCGCCCGACCGGGACCAGCCGGATGGCGGATCGCGGGAGGGGGCGTCGCGCCTTCCGGTGGCCGGCCAGGTCACCACCCGCTATGGCGAGGCGGACAAGTTCGGCGTGACCAGCCGCGGGCTGACGGTCTCGGCCCGGCCCGGCGCCCAGGTGGTGGCGCCGTCGTCCGGATCGATCATGTTCGCCGGGCCGTTCCGCGGCTACGGCCTCATCTTGATCGTTGAACATCCGAATGGATACCATAGTCTTATCGCAGGACTGGGCCGTATCGACACCAAGGTCGGCCAACGCGTTCTGGCGGGCGAACCTCTGGGCGTGATGGGTAGCCCGGCGGACGGCTATCCCGATCTCTACTTCGAGCTGCGACGGAACGGTCAGCCCATCAACCCGCAGCGCGGCCTCCCCGCTTCCGATGGGAAAGGACAAGGTTAGATGATGAAAACGATCAGTGCTGCCGCCCTAGCGGGCATATTATTCCTGGCGCCGGCTTGTGCGATCGCCGAGACCAACACCTCGGAAACCTATAGGCAGCTCAACCTCTTCGGCGACGTGTTCGAGCGCGTCCGGTCCGAGTACGTCGAGTCGGTCACCGACGAGCAACTGATCGAAACGGCCATCAACGGCATGCTGACCTCGCTGGACCCGCATTCCAGCTACCTGAACCGCAAAAGCTTCCAGGACATGCAGGTGCAGACCCGGGGCGAGTTCGGCGGGCTCGGCATCGAGGTCACCATGGAGAACGGCCTGATCAAGGTCGTCTCGCCGATCGACGAGACGCCGGCCTTCCGCGCCGGCCTCCAGCCGGGCGACCTGATCACGCACCTGGACGGCGAGGCGATCTCCGGCATGAACCTGGCCGACGCGGTCGAGAAGATGCGCGGCCCGGTCGGCAGCGACATCAAGGTGACGATCCGGCGCGGCGAGGGCGCCGAGCCGTTCGACGTCAGCATCACCCGCGACACCATCAAGATCCAGTCCGTCCGCTACCGGGAAGAGGGCGACGTCGGGTATATCCGCATCACCACCTTCAACGAGCAGACCCAGATGGGCCTGGAGCGGGCCGTCGAGCGGCTGGAGAAGGACCTGGGCAACAAGCTGACCGGCTATGTGATCGATCTGCGGAACAATCCGGGCGGGTTGCTCGACCAGGCGATCTCGGTCTCCGACAGCTTCCTGGACAAGGGCGAGATCGTCTCGACCCGGGGCCGCAAGCCGGAGGACGGGCAGCGGTACAATTCCAAGGCGGGCGACCTCGCCAAGGGCAAGCCCATCGTGGTGCTGATCAACGGCGGCTCGGCCTCCGCGTCGGAGATCGTCGCCGGCGCGCTCCAGGACCACCGCCGGGCGATCGTGCTGGGCACCCAGTCCTTCGGCAAGGGCTCGGTCCAGACCATCATCCCCCTGCCCGGCCACGGCGCCATGCGCCTGACCACCGCGCGCTACTACACGCCATCGGGCCGCTCGATCCAGGCGCTCGGCATCAGCCCGGACATCGAGGTCCAGCCCGCGCGGGTCGAGGAGATCCAGCAGGGCCTGCGCCGACGCGAGTCCGACCTGCGCGGCGCGCTCCGGAACGACACCGTGACCGGCAACCAGCAGGGGCAGCCCGCCCCCCAGGCGGCTCCGCCCGCCCCGGCCCCGGCGCCAGGCACTCCGGCACCCGGCACTCCGGCACCCGGTCCCGGTGCGCAGGGGACGCCCCAGGGCGAGGACGGCGACGCGGCGGCCGCCGCGGCCAACGACCAGTTCGACTACCAGCTCGCCCGGGCGCTCGACCTGATCCGCGGCGTTTCGCTGTTCAATACCCGCGCCGTCAACTGAGGCCCGCGCATCCCCGATGGCAACCGCCGCCAAACAGGCTCCGTCCAAGGCGAAAGCCCCCAAGGCCAAGTCCAAGGTCAAGGTCGCCATCGACATCGCCGCGATCCGCCGCGCCGCGGCCCAGGCCTTCGCCAAGCTGAAGCCGCGGCGGCGGAAGGCGGCCGGGCCGGTGGTCGACGGCGAGCGGACGCTGTCGACCGAGATCGACACCGGGGTCGAGCGCAACCTGGTCACCCGGCGCATCCGGACGGCCGTCCTGGCGGCGAAGGCGACGGCCGGGTCGCGCAAGGGCCGCCGGATCGCGGCGGTGCTCGCGATCCTGCTTCCCGTCCTGCTGGCCGGCGGGACGGCGGCCTGGCTGGTGGACGGGGCCGAGGAGACCGAGCGGGAACTGGAGGCGGCGGTACCCCGCATCGTCGTTCCCGTCCTGGCGCCCGACAGCGGCGGGGTGATCCAGGCCGAACCGGCCAAGGCGGCCCAGGCCGTCATCAACTCGCCCTACGACCCGGTCCCCATGACGCCGGCGCCGGCGGCGGGCCTGATCGAGGACTCGCCGCGCGGTCCGCTGCCCCGGATCGCGTCGGACGGCAGGACGCCGTGGCAAACCTATGCCCGGCCCTTCTTCCACGACGACAAGCGCCCGCGCATCGCCCTGGTGGTCGGCCCGCTGGGGATCTCGTCCAACGCGACGCTGCGGGCCATCGAGGGGCTGCCGGGCGCCGTGACCCTGGCTTTCTCCAGCACCGCGGGGCAGCTCGGCACCTGGGTGGACCAGGCGCGCCGGCTGGGACACGAGGTGATGCTGGACCTGCCGGCCGAACCTGCCGACTTTCCGCGCAACGATCCCGGTCCCGGCGCCCTGCTGGTCTCGCTCGACGGCGACCGCAACCAGCAGAGGCTGCTGGGATCGCTCGGGCGGGTATCGGGCTATGTCGGCGTCCTGTCCCTGTCGGGTACCCGCTTCACGGGCGCCCCGGACAGCGTCCGCCCGATGCTGGCGGAAGTCAACCGGCGCGGCCTGATGTTCCTGGACGCCCGCGCCGGGGCCCGCAGCATCGCCGCGCGGGAAGCGACCCGGATCGGCCTGCCCCGGGCCATCGCCGACACGCTGGTCGACGAGGTTCCCTCCCGGTCCGCGATCGAGGCCCGCCTGCGCCTGCTGGAGGATGCGGCGCGGCTGGACGGCGCCGCGGTCGGCATCGCCCAGCCCTACCCGGTCACGCTGGACCAGCTCAGCGAATGGATCAAGACGCTGGAGGGGAAAGGCATCGTGCTGGCCCCCATCACCGCGCTCGTCAACAAGCAGGCCGACCGGTAAACCGTCCGGCAGGAAGACACCCTCCCCATGAGCAAAGCGGACAAACTGCCCTACCGCCCCTGCGTCGGCATCATGCTGGTCAATGCCGGCGGCAGGGTCTTCGTCGGCCGGCGGCTCGACACGCCCGACGCCTGGCAGATGCCCCAGGGCGGCATCGATCCCGGCGAAACCCCGCGCGAGGCGGCGCTCCGCGAGCTGGTCGAGGAGATCGGCACCGCGGCCGCCGACGTCGTCGCCGAGACGGCGGGCTGGCTGCGCTACGACCTGCCGCCCCACCTGATCGGCAAGGTCTGGAAGGGCAAGTACCGCGGGCAGGAGCAGAAATGGATCCTCGCCCGCTTCACCGGCGCCGACGCCGACATCGACCTCGCCACCGAACATCCGGAGTTCGACGCCTGGCAGTGGGTCGAGCCGGACCGGCTCGCCGGGCTGATCGTCCCTTTCAAGCGGCCGATCTACGAGGCGGTGGTGACGGAGTTCCGGGACCTGCTCACGCCTCCGCCAGACTGACCGTACGCGCCTCCAGGCGTTCGGCCGGGAAGTACAGGGTGATCGTCGTGCCTTGGCCGCTGACGCTGTCCATGCGCAGCCTGCCGCCATGCAGCTCGACCAGCCGCCGGGTCAGGGGAAGTCCAAGCCCGGTCCCTTTCTGGCGGCGGTTCATGGCGTTGTCGATCTGGCTGAACGGCTCCATCGCCCTGACCTGCTCGTCGGGGCTCATCCCGATACCGGTATCCGCGACGGCGACAGCCAAATCGCCCGTCTCCGTCAGGGTCGCCGAGACCGTCACGCCGCCGCCGGCCGGCGTGAACTTGACCGCGTTGGAGACCAGGTTCAGGACCATCTGGCGCAGCTTGCGCTCGTCCCCCCGGAGCGGCGGCAACGGCGCCGGAACCTCCGCCCGGAGCGTGACGCCGCCGCGCTGCGCCAGCTCGGCGAGAATGCGGACGCTGGAGCCGACGATGGACCGGACGTCGACCTTTCCCTCGCTCAGTTCCAGCCGGTTCGCCTCGGCCTTGGACAGGTCGAGCAGATCGTTGATCAGGTCGAGCAGGTGATGGCCGCTGACGCGGATGTCGGCCGCATACTCTCCGTAGCGCTCGCTGCCGAGCGGCCCGAACACCTCGGACTCGATCAGTTCGGCGAACCCGATCACCGCGTTGAGCGGCGTGCGCAGTTCATGGCTCATATTGGCCAGGAAGCTGCTCTTGGCGGAGTTGGCCGCCTCGGCCGCCCTGCGGGCCTCGTCCAGCTCGCGGTTCTTGGCCCGTGCCTGTTCGACCGACCTCCCCATCAGCGCCAGCGCCGTCGCGATCCCGCGGTATTCGCCCCGCTCCGTAATGATGAAGCCGCTGACCAGCGCCTCGGGCTTGTCGTCGGCGATGCGCTGGCTGACCTCGTCCAGGCTGAGGTCCACGTCCACGACCAGCGGCAGCCGGTCCATCAGGAGCGAAATCGGCCGGCGCTCGTACAGGTCGCGGAGCAGCGGCTTGGCGAAGGTGGCGAACAGGTCCGGCCGGGCGATCATGCCGACCACCGCGCCGCGGTTGACCACCGCCAGCGCCGGCCATTCCGGATAATCGGCGAATATGTCGTAGACCCGCGTACAGTGGGCGGCCGGATCGATCGACGGCAACGGGATGACCAGATCACCGGCCCTGAAGCCGCCTTCCCCAGGCGCCGCCCTGTTCGGTCCTGGCGAACGGTAGCTGCGCGGCACGGGCGCACATGCGGACATGACGTCCTGCCTCGAAATTTCGTAAAACCGTTACCCACAATATAGCGGAAGCCGATGACGGATTTTTGACGCTCCGGTTTCAATACCCGCAAAAGATCTCGCGGCGGCCAGTCATTCCCGGACCGCCACTCCCCAGGTTTATATTCCCCGGGTCTCTATTCCGAGGTGACGGTCACATCGACATCCATGCCCAGGAAGTCCTCCGCCTCGCCGAACCAGTCGCCGCTCAGGGGAACGGCCTGCGCCGGGTCGCGGGTGACCGCGACGCGGATGAGGCCGGCGCCGCCGACGATACCGTTGGTCGGGTCGAACTCGACCCATCCGGCGCCCGGCAGGTAGATCTGGACCCAGGCATGGGTGGCGCCGCCGCCGACGCGGCTCTCGGGATCGCCGTCGACCGCCGGGTCGTACAGGTATCCCGAAACGAAGCGGGCGGCGAATCCCAGCGTCCGCGCCGCCTCCATCATCAGGAGGGCAAAATCGCGGCAGGTGCCGGTCCGGCTTTCCAGGGTCTCGGGCGGGCTTTGGGTCCCGACGGCGACCCGCGCCTTGTAGGTGAAGCTTTCCTTGATGGTGCCGGTCATCGAGACCAGCATCTCCTGGGTTTCGGTCGGGCCGTCGGTCCGGATGAACTGCTTGGCCCACTCGTCGACCAGATGGTCCGGATCGGGAAAATGGCGCTCCGTCGTCCGCCCGAGATCCGGGATCTCCTCGGCCGAGTAGGAGAAAGGATAGGTCTTCGCGTAGTCCTCGATCGGGAAGTCGGGGTTGGACAGGCCGAAATGGTCCAGGCGGATGAAGCTCTCGAACCGCAGCTCGGTCGCGGTCTGGTCGAAGGAAGCGATCGCGATCGAATTGCCGAAGACGTCGTGCATCCATCGGACATTGGTCGGCGGCGGGCTGATCACCATCCTGGTTGCGAGCAAACGCATGTCGTGACTGTCTCGCGGCCTGAACATCAGACGGTGCTCCCCGAAGCCCACCGGCGTCGAGTAGCGGTACACGGTCACGTGCCTTACGTTCAGGATGGTCATCGTCGTCACCTTCGCCGGCACCCGAAGGGCACGGGCGCGGCATCAACGCAACCACCGGCCAAAGGTTCCCGGCGCTTCCCGAGCCGGCGAGGCAGCCCGCGAACGGACAAGGCCGCGCCGATGCCGGCGCGGCCTGGACGACTTCCTGACGCTGGTCAGGCGCGGCAGCGGGGCCGCTGCCGCGCCCGGCTGCTCAGGCGGCCTTGGAGACCGTCAGTGCCTTCAGTTCGGCGACGCTTTCCTGGGTGCGGGAGCTGATGACCGAATAGGCTTCCCGGCCGCCCTTGGCAGCGATCTCCGACAGTTCGCGGACCTGGGCGCTGACCTTGTCGGCCGTCGCCTTGGCGAGTTCCGCCTGCATGTTCAGGGAGGTCGGAAGATCCTTGACCGCCATGACGGCCTTGGTGCTCTCCGCGGAGTCCTTCAGGTTGGCCTCGGCGATTTCGACCTGGCGCTTGAACAGGGACTGGGTGGTATCGGCGAAGATCCTGCCGACCTTGACCATGGCTTCGAAATTGCGGTTCTGCGCGTCGATCAGCGCTTTGACGTCGAGATTCGGAACCTGGCCGTTGAACAGCTTGCCGAAGTCGAAATTGTTCTGGGACATCTGTTGGAACTCCAATAGTTTCATTCTTGTTGCACCGCAGCAAACTGATGCCGCGTTTATAAGGGCCGTCGCCTGACCTTGCCAACACGGAATCGCTCACCCGGATCGCCAAACCACAGCGGCAGACATTTTGCCGCAGGCAGGCTCTTCATCGGCAGACGAAGCGGAGATTCCGGAAGTCTCGACCAGCATAGAATAGACGAATCGGTACGCCAGCCTCGCCCTGTACTTCGACCTCACTATGGACAGACCGACTTGTTGATGTCCGTTACCGGAGCATCTCCATGATCCACCCCCTTTGGCTGAGTCGAATTTTTGCGGCCTGTGCTATCGATACAACATCTTTCCTTGCTGGGGGGACGGGCGACGCTGTAGAAGAAGAGAAACAGGCCAGGGGGTAGACGATGCCTTTTCTCCGGTTAGCCCGATCGGGAGTTGCCGCGGTTCTTCTGTCCCTGGCGGCGGCGTCCTTGTCCGGCCCGGCCCTGGCCGGATACGTGAACTGCGTCCAGTTCGTCCGGCAGGCGGGCGCGATCGAACTCTCCGGCAATGCCTGGATGTGGTGGCCACAAGCCAGGGGACGCTACGAGACGGGACAGCGCCCCCACCGCGACGCCGTGATGGTCTTCCAGCGGACCAAGGCGATGCCGTTCGGCCACGTGGCCCTGGTGAGGCATGTGCTGGAGTCGCGCATGATCGTGGTGGAGCACGCCAACTGGGCGCCGCGCGACGGCGCCAAGGGCCGGATCTCGCGGGACCTGGTCCAGGACGTTTCCCCCGCCAACGACTGGACGGCGGTCCGGGTCCTGTACCGGCCGACGCGGAGCTTCGGCAAGGTCTACGCCGCCAACGGCTTCATCCATCCCAACCCGCCCGCCCCGGCCGAACAGATCATCGAGCCCTGAACCTCCGGATTAATCCATCTGTGTCATTTTTGGGTAATTTGCTTCTCCATATAACTTTCAGCGTTGTCATACGATCGTCTGCATAGTACCAAAGCCATATCAGCTTTCGCCCAATGCATATGTGGCTAACAGAGTAGTGGTGGTGTCGATGCAAGCGACGAATATGGACACGGCCTTGATCTGCCGTAACGTGACTGTCTCGGGACGCCGGACCAGCATTCGGATGGAGCAGGTCATGTGGACCTCGCTTACCGATATCTGCCGGCGCGAGGAGCGGTCCATCAACGAGATCATCTCGATGATCGATGAAAAGCGAGCCGACACCAACCTGACGGCGGCGATCCGGGTTTTCCTGATCTGCTACTTCCGGGATGCCTCGGCCTTCCAGAGCCTGCGCTTTTCAGGAATGGCGGAAGAGTCGGATTTCGACGTGAACGGGGAACCGTCCCCGGACGAGGGACTTCGGTGCGGCGCGCTGGTGAATACGGCGCTCGACGCCGTCGGCCCGCGTCGCCCGGCGGTGGCCGAGCCCGGCGCGTACTGACATCCGGGTTATCGGGAGAAGAATGCCTCGCAGGCCGGCGTCGGTCCTGAAGACCGATGCCGGCCTGCGATTTGGATCCATGCCTCGCGACCGTTACCAGTGGAACCGCGGGATGGCACCCTGCGGAAGATGGCCGCTTGCCGCTGCCGCGGCGGCCAGCTTGGCCGGGTCGGGATGCTCGCCCCAGGCGGTGGCCAGCTCTTCCAGGTGGATGCCGCTGGTCACCAGGAGGGCGTCGATCCCCGCGGCGTTGGCCCCCGCCACGTCGGTCCGGAAACTGTCGCCGACGGCCGCGATCCGCGTCCGGTCATGGATTCCCAGCAGGTCGAAGCAGCGCCGGTAGACCGGGGCGTGCGGCTTGCCGTGATAGCGCACCGAGCCGCCCAGTTCCTCGTAATGTTGGGCCAGCATGCCGGCGCAGATCGCCATCTTCGTGCCGACCACCACGACCAGGTCGGGATTGGCGCAGACCATCGGGAGCGAGTGGGCGGCGCAGGACTTCAGGATCGCCTCGTAGTCGGCGATCGTTTCGTCGAAGCTGTCGATGCCGGTATTCACGACGAAGTCCGCCTGCGCCGGATCATCGACCAGCTCGAGCCGGAGCCCCTCGAACACATCGGTGTCGCGCGGCGGCCCGATATGGAGGCAGCGGCGCCCGAGGCCCGCGTGCCACTCGTCCGGCGGATCGGCCAGGGCGTCGTGCGTGGCCTCCCCCGATGTCATCAGGTGGTCGTAATGGTCCGGCGTGATGCCCATGCCGGCCAGCTTCTCCGCGACGCCGGCACAGCGGCGCGGCGCATTGGACAGCAGGCAGACGCGCTTGCCCGCGGCCCTGAGCCGGTCGAGGCAGTCGATCACGCCTGGATAGGCCTCGACCCCGTTGTGCAGGACGCCCCAGAGATCGAGGATATAGCCGTCATAGCGGTCCGCCAGCGCGGCGATCCCGGGATGGACGGGAACCGCCGCGGGAGTTTCTTCGGAATGCATGTCGCCCTTCAAGCTGCGGGAGAAACGGGTGAAGCCCGCCGGTGATCGGCCCCGACGGCATCCTTCAGGGAAGAGAACCCGTCGGCGCGCAAAAGGGCAGCAAGGTCGCGGTTGATCTCGCCGACGAGACGGGGCCCCCGATAGACCAGGGCGGTATAGAGCTGGACCAGCGAGGCGCCGGCGCGGATCTTGGCATAGGCGTCCCGGCCCGACTCGATGCCGCCGCATCCCACCAGCGGAAGCCTGCCTCCGGTCAGGCGGTACATGTCCGCCAGCACGGCGGTGGACGGCGCCATCAGGGGGGCTCCGCTCAGCCCGCCGGTCTCGGCCGCGACCGCCGGAGGCAGTCCGGGAGGGCGGGAGACCGTCGTATTGGAGACGATCAGCCCGTCGATGCCGCTGGCCAGCGCCACCTCCGCGATGTCACCCTTGTCCTCGTCGGTCAGGTCGGGCGCGATCTTCAGCAGCAGCGGCGGCGGCTTGCCGGAGGTGACCGCCTCGGCCCGCGCGGCCAGCGACCGGTCGAGCAGTTCCGCCAGCGGTTCGCGGCCCTGGAGCGTGCGGAGGCCGGGCGTGTTGGGCGACGAGACGTTGATCACCAGATAGTCCGCGAGCCGCGCCACCCGGCGTATGCCGATCACGTAGTCGGCCGCGGCGTCCGCCGTCTCCTTGTTCTTGCCGACATTGGCCCCGACCAGCCCCGGCCGGCCCGACCGGGCCTCCAGGCGGCCGGCGACGGCGTCCAGGCCGTCATTGTTGAAACCGTAGCGGTTGATCATCGCCCGCTGCTCCGGCAGGCGGAACACGCGCGGACGCGGGTTGCCGGACTGCGGGCGGGGCGTCACGCTGCCCACCTCGACGAAGCCGAAGCCCTGGGCCAGCATGGCGTCGGGGACCTCCGCGTTCTTGTCGAACCCGGCGGCGAGGCCGACCGGATTGGCGAAATCCAGACCCCACAGGCGGCAGGCCAGGGCCGGGTCGGCAGCGAGGCGGTTCGCCGGCACCAGGCCGGCCTTCAGGGCCGAGACGGTGAGGCCGTGGGCCGTTTCCGGGTCGAGCCGGCGAAGCAGCGGCCCCGCGACGGGAAAGAGGTCGATCAATTTCCGTCAATACTCCGGGGATCGTCGGCGAGAGCCTGCGGGAAGCGGTGCCGGCCGTCGGGACCCAGCGGCAGGGGATCGACCGCGACGACCGCCTCGACCGGCAGGGCGCCGTAGAGATGGGGGAAGAGTTGCCCGCCGCGCGACGGCTCCCATTTCAGGGCGGGGCCAAGCCGGTCGGCGCGCACGCTCAGCAGGACCAGGCCGGCCTGCCCCTTCCTGTGCTTCGCGGCGCTCTCGACGATCTGGGCGGCGGTGGAGAAATGGATGAAGCCGTCGGCCGCGTCCTGGGACGAGCCGGGATAGCTTCCGGTGCGCTTGGCGGCCGTCCATTCCTCGGCCCGGCACATATGGTAGATGACGGTGTCGCTGGTCATGGCCGGGACACTAGCCCATGCGCGCCGCGCTGCAAAGGCCGGCCGGCTTCCTGGAAAACCCTATTCATTTTGCAGAATGCGAGACGCGATGCGCGGACCCTTCGGCAATTTGCAAAGCCGAACCGGTTGCTAATCTGTCGCTAACCATGGCGAAGGGGTAAGTTGGAGTCGCGGCACCCCGGCGGCGACACCTAAGTCCATGTTTCGCCATACCTTTTATTTCGTACCCGAGACAACTATCGAACTTCCGGGTGACTGGCACCGATCTTGCCTTTACAGGTCCACCACCAGGAGGAAAACATGGATACGCGACTGCATTACAAAATCGACGAGAAGCGGCCTTCCAGCAACGCCATGAACTATGCGCTGAACGTGGTCGAGACCATGGGCGATACCGGCCTGGTCAGCGTCCCCATCAAGCCGACCACCGCGATGCTGACCGCCGGGGCGCGTTCGGGCCATGTCAGCGTCGAGACCGCCTGGAAGATCTACCAGGCGATGATCAACGAGGAAGGCTGACGTCCCGCCCAGGCCAGGCGGTCCAGACCCTGACGGCGCGGCGGCATCATGCCGCCGCGGCCGCCAAGCCTCAGGACGTCCCCTTTCCGAGTCGCCGGGCCAAGACTGCGAACGGCCCGGCCTCCGGCCCATCGCCCGCCGCGACCCGCTTGTCGTCGGACCTCTTGTAGACATATATGCCCAGCACGCTGAGACCGACGGTCCAGATCGTGCCGAGCGAGGTCATCGCCGTGATGACCAGGTTGGCCTGGCCGGGGTCGGCGACGATCACCCAGGCGATGGCGAGCATCTGGGCGAGCCAGGTCAGCGCCATGATGTAGCCGAAGGTCGGCCGCATCCGCCTGACATAGGCGTCCTCCGACGCGACTTCCGCCCGAAGGCTCCGGTTCACCTCGGTCAGCGCGACCCGCCGGTCGGCGGAGTCCAGCTCGGCCATCCGTTCCATGTGGCGGTTCGCCTCGGCGACCGACGCGGCCGGGATGCTGCCGTCGCCGACCGCGGCATCCACCGCCCGGACGGCCTGAGCCGCCTGGGCCGCGACGGGGCCGTCGATCTTCTCCAACCCCGCCCCGACCGCCTTCAGGAGCAGCGGCAGCCCGAGCTGCGCCAGCACCAGCGGGATCATGACGGCTCCCCGCCGCCGACCGCGTAGAACAGGCGGTCGCCGATCTCCGCGGTCGGCGCCAGCCGGGCCGCCCAGTCCGGCAGGACCCCGCCGTCATGGTACAGGGTGGCCCCTCCGGTCGGATCGTCCAGCACGCCGGCCGCCGCCCGCCGGGCGATCCGCAGGCAGGTGGCGAACAGCAGGGCGTCGGACGATGCCCGGCCGACCCTCGCCGGAGCGGCCGGCTGGACGACGGACAGCCGGAAGCGGTCCGGGTTGTCGGCGCTCCAGCAGGGAAAGCGCCGGCAGATGTCGGCGATGGCGACGCCGGGTTCCAGGGCCGCCCGGTTCATGACGACGGCGGCCACCGCCTCGATGCCGCGCAGCGTCCCGGTCCGGGCCTCGCCCCACAGGGTACGGGCCAAGACGTCGATGGTGCCGTCGTCCGGCCGGCCCGGAACGGGTTCCGTGACGGGCGGCGGGGCGGGAGATGCGACGGGCACCAGCCTCCGGCGGGTCATCGCCGCTCTCCCGACCGCTCGGCCTGGATCAGGGCCGCCCCGTCCAGCTTCGCGTCGATGCGCAGCAGGTGGTCGGTCAGCCGGCGCTCGACGTCCTTCAGGTAGCCGACGGACACGTAGGTCTTGGCGACCTCCAGCTTGTAGGCCGACAGGCTCTCCCGCATCTGGGACAGCGCCGTCTCGGACAGGCGGTGGACGCGGTCGAGCGCCTCCTCGGACTCCTGGCGGACGTGCCAGATCAGCCAGAACAGGGCGGCCAGCATCGGCAGCTCGACCACGGTGATCCACCAGGAGAGATTGATCCCGGAAGCTTCAGGCATTTGGTTTTCTCCTGATCAGGACGAAAAAAGGCCGCCCCGAATGGGCGGCCCGGTCATTCCCGCCAGCGGGAAGGTCACACTTTGAAATCGGTCACCGCCCGACCCGCCGGACTACCGCGCCAGTCGGCGTTCCGGCCGGGTCTCGCGACCGCGCCGAAGCGGACCGGCTCGTTCGACAGGCATCCGGCGACGGCATCCAGGCCGTCGTCATGGCCCTTGTGCCGGCCGCCGGGGCGCCACTCGCGCATTTCCCGCACGAAGGGCGTGTCCCAGACGCTGCGGTGGGCATGCAGCGCGCCGGCGGCCAGCACGGCGTCGAACGCTTCCAGGATGCGGCGGTCCTTCGGGACGCTGGAGTTTTTCTCCACGACGGAGGCCGCGACGCCGTACCGCGCCAGCTCCCGCCGCAGGATGCCGGGCAGGAACTTGCCCACGCCGTTGGTCTCCAGCATGACCGACGGCAGGTGGAGGTCGCGCAGGAACTCCGCCACCTGCCGGCACTGCTGCGCCGCCTCGTGGTCGCCGCCGTCCGGCACTGCCGTCAGGTAGCGGATCCTGTGCAGCCAGTAGCCGCCGTCGGCATCGGAGAAGACGGCGGCCACGACGCTGCCGTCCCCCGCCCTGCCCTCCCGCGCGGCGCCGTCCGGCGCCGCCGCCCCGTAGGCCGGGTCCCACCAGCAGCTGGCCGAGACCATGCGCCGGTCGCCCAGCATCAGCACCGGAACGCCGCGAGCCTCGCGGTAGTCCAGCTCCGCCTCGTAAGGCAGCATGAGGTCCGGGTCGAGCCGTCCGTCGGCGATGCTGACCGGCTTCAGCATCATCTGGCTCTCGAACTTGTTCGGCCCGGTCGCCCGGCGGATGCGCTCGATCGCCTCGTTCGAAAAGCGGGTTGGCCAGGCGCTCCTGCCTTCGGCGTCCCGGATCGGGATGAGAAGCCGCTGGAAACCGTCGAGGAAGGGGACGCCCTCGCCGATCTCCCGGCGCGGCTCGTCGGCATAGATGGTGTAGTAGCTGTGCGGCGTGCCGACATAGAGCTGCATGCCGCCGGGCACCAGGATATAGTCGATCTCGCCCAGCCGCTCGCGCAGGTCCTCCCGTTTCGGCGCGGTGTCGCAAGTGCGCGGGACCTCCACGTCGTCGCAGATCACCACGTCGGCCCGGCTGCCGGTCAGGTTCGCGCCGATCCCGAGGGCCAGCATGCTGGGATCGCGCAGCTCCATCGGCCGCCTGACGGTGAACTGGTCGCTGGCCCACTGGTCGGCCCGCTCGGGCTTGAGACCCTGGGTCTGGGGGTGGCGCTCGACGATCCGCTTGACGGTGCGGACCATCTTCTTCGCCAGCGCCAGGTCGGCCGCCAGCACCATGATCCGCAGGGACGGGTCCGTCTTCAGCAGCCAGGCCGCGAACAGCCCGACCACGGTCGATTTCCCGCTGTTGCGGAACGCCATCAGGAGGAGCCGGCGGTCTCCCCCGTACCAGCCCGTGGTCAGCCATTCGGCGATGCGCATGTGGTGGTCGGGCGACGGCAGGTCCTGGAACGTGTTCCACACGATCAGGAAATCCCTGAAACTCTCGAACCTCTCCACCGCCGCTCAGTCCCCGTCCGGGGCATCCGTCCCGTCCAGCTCGGCGATCGTGCGCGCCGCCCGGGCATAGACCTCGGCGAACGGGTCGTCCGGGATTCCATTGTCCGGAGCGCCATCGTCCGGCCCCGCCTTCGGCAGCGTCGCCGTGACCAGCCGGTGGAGCTGGAACAGGGCCGTCAGGTGGCCGATCGCCGCCTTGCAGGCGCCTTGGAGGGCGGTGAACTCTTTCGGATCGTCGGGCGGCGGGACTTCGCAGATCTTCCCGTAGGCTTCGACGGCCCGCTTCACGGCCTTCGGCAGGACCATCGCCAGCAGGGTGGTCCGCATATCCTGTCCTTCATCGAGCATCGGGTTCCAGGTCCTTTCATGGATTGCGCGCCAGGATGTGCCAGGCGGCGCCGTTGGACATCGCGGTCACCGCATGGCCCTTCTCGACGAGAGCGATGGCCTCGCCGTCGGGTCCGCCGCCGCCCGCCTGGGTGACGGTCACGGCATTGCCGCTGACGTCGGATTTCTTGATCGTGACGGTGCGGCCGACCGCCAGGGTGGCGGACGGAGCCGGCAGCCGGACTTCGGTCGGCCCGCCATAGGCGCTGACCAGATAGAAGCTCCGCGCCAGGTCCGGCTCGAACAGGGCGCCGCCCTCGAAGAAGCCGGCGTTGCCCGGCACCGCGTGGGCCGCCGTGATCCACCACGCCGCCCCGTTGGAGACGACGGTGACGAAATCGTACCGGCTGCCGAGCGGGAACGGCCTGCCGTCCGGCCCCGACCCGGTGGCGTCCGTGACCGTGACGGCATTGCCGCTCAGGTCCATCTTCTTGACCGTCAGCGACCGCCCCTCGGCATCCAGCGGGGCCGGCAGGCGGAACTCGACGGCGCCGTTGAAGGCGCTGACCAGGTGGACCGAGCGCGTCATGTCGGGCAGCACCAGCCCGCCCGCGACCGGGTCGACGAAGCGGGTCTCGTACCGCATCGCCTCCACCGTCAGGTCGGTGACCTGGCTTTTCTTGAGCCTGTTCTTGGCGGGATAGCCCGCGTTGTAGGCCGTGAACTCGCCGCCCGACTGGTCCCAGATCGCCGGCCCGCCGCTCGCCGAGAACAGGTTGGTGACGGAGGTCTCCTTCGAGCCCGCCTCCAGGTACACGTTGGGGACGCCGCCGACCGATTCCGTATAGAGGTTGACCAGCAGGTTCTTGTCGGTGTCCGGCCCGATCCGGAAGCAGGAATGGGCCGTGGTCGACAGGTTCGCCTCGCAATCGACGAAGGCGTTGTTATACCGCCCGTGCTGGACATAGAAGCCCGAGCCGGCGCTGGGCACCGCCAGCGAATAGACGCGGACGCAGTGGAACTTGTTGGCGTTCGGCGTGTCGCCCTCCCCGGTGCGGACCAAGTGGACGCCGTGCAGCAGGTGGCGGACCACCAGCACCCGGGCGAAGTTGTTCCAGTAGCAGGGCCGGTCCGGGCTGTCGCCGCCGTCCAGCACGATGCCGGTCCCGGTGTCCCACACCGTCACGTCGTGGACGGCGTTCTGCACGCACGGCCCGTCGCGCCCGGTCAGCTTGATGCCGACGGTGCCCTGCTCGATCCGCAGATGATGCAGGCCGGCATAGCTGTCGGGCAGCAGGACGACCGGAAAGCCCTCGCCGTCCGCGCGCAGGATCGACCCCGAACCCGATCCGTGCAGCGTCTGCCCGTATCCCACCGGCAACGTCCCGGTCACCCGGTAGGTGCCGGGCGGCACGAAGACGGACGTGGCGGCGGTCAGCGCGGCCTGGATCGCCAGGGTGTCGTCGGCGATGCCGTCGCCGACGGCGCCATAATCGCGCACCGACGCCACGTCGGCCAGCTTGTCCCGGATCGAGCGCCGGACCGCGCCGGCCCCCGGCGCCACGAAGCTGCTCAGCGTGTCCGCATCCACCGCCGGCGTCACGGTCGGGTTGCCGCCGCCGTCGAACGCCAGCAGCCGGTTCGCCCGCACCGCCCGGCCGGGCAGCAGCGACGAGGCCGGGAGGTCGGTCGCGGCATAGCGCAGCGTCAGGAGCGCGTCGTCGGCCAGTTGCTGGACACAGGCGGTCAGGTAGTCGAACTCGTCGTTGAGCGACCGGGCCGGCAGCGCGCCGCTCTCCAGGAAATCGGTCACCCGCTCGTAGGGCAGCCGGCGCAGCAGGGTGACCTGGACGCCCTCGGCCGGCGCCGCGTCGAAGATGACGGTGCCGCCCGACGTGGCGCCGCCGCCGGTCACCGTGAAGCCGCCGGTCTGGAGGGCGGCGTCCAGATGGACCTCCAGGTCCTCCGACGCGAAGATCGGGAACGGATAGGCGAAGGCCCGCTGGGTCCCGTCGGCGATATAGTGCCGGCGCGGGGGAACCGCGCCGATCTTGATGTGTCCTGTCATGACGTGTCCACTTCCCGTCCAGCCCCTGTTGGTTCGCCGTAGGTCGGCCTCGGCCGAAGGCCGACGCCGACGGCGTGGCCGGAGCGTTGACGCAGGGTGTCGGCGTTCGCCCTGACGGGCGAAGGCCGACCTACGGCCCTTCTCACCGCCTTCAATAAGCGTTGCCGAACAGTTCGAGCCGCTGGCGCTCGGCCAGCTGCGACTGGTCCAGCAGGTTGCGCCGGCGGGTATCCTCGGACTCCTGGGACAGCGCCTGCCCGCGCAGCCGCTCGACCGCCGCGGCGTTCCGGCTGTCGCCGTCGGTCCGGCTGACCAGCCCCAGCAGCACCGCCTCGCCCGATCCGTCGGCGGTGCCGCCGCCCCGCGCTCCCAGGCCGGCCCGGGTGCGCCCGACCGCCCGGCGGAGCGCGTCCCGGCGGGCCGCCTCGTCGGCCGCGGCGCTGGCCTCGATCTGGGTGCGGCGGGTCTCGATGTCGGCCCGCTGCGCCTCGGCGGCGGCCGTCTGGTCCTGGAGGAGCTGCCGGGTCTGCAGGGCATGGGTCTCGCGCAGCACCTCCTCCGCGTGGCGTTTCTGGTCGGTCAGCGCCTGCTGCCGATTCGCCTCCTTCTGCTTCTCGAAGGCCAGTTCCTCGGCCCTCCGCTGCGCCTCGAGCTGCGCCGCCCTGCGGGCATCCGACGCGCTGGAGAAGCCGTTGACCACCCGCTGCGCGCTGGAGATCACCGGCAGGGCCTGCAAGGCCACGTTGGCAATGCCACCCATCAGTCGTTCACCTTCAATTCCATGGTTACGGAGAGCAGCGTGAAAGGCAGGGGAGCGTCCTGCTCGATCCGCCACAGCGGTCTGGTCTGGTCGCGCGCCCAGCCGAGCGAGCGCAGGCGGCGGTCGCCGCTGACCCGCTGCGGGGCCGTGTCGCCGAGCGCCGCGTCGCCCAGCCGGCGGAGCGGGAAGTCGGTCAGGCCGGCGCCGACATCGGCCCGCAGCGCCGCGGTGTCCTCCAGCTGGAAGACCACCTGGACCAGCCGGAGCGCCGGTCCCCGGCCGCCGCCCGTGGACAGCGGGCTGGGCGGCAGCGGCTCGACCACATGGGTGAAGGGAAGTCCCGCCTCCACCGTGCGGGCCGGCGGGTCCAGCGTTATAGCGCCGCCGGACACCGTCGCGTCCGGCCGAAGCACGCCGTCCGCCACCACCGCGACGGCCCGCCCCTCCAGATGGTCGAGCTCCGACCACACGGCGGCCGGTTCGTCGCTTTCGCCGTGCAGGCCGGCATCCAGGTGCAGCGCGTCGTCCAGCCGCTCGATGTTCCAGCGGGTCGAGAAGCCTTCCGGCCGCTGGACCAGCAGATGGACGTCGTCGCCGACGACGGCGACGGAATGGATCGTCCCGCCGGTGTCGATCCGGGTCCAGGCGGTGACCTGCTCGGCGCGGAACAGGGTCAAGGCTCCCAGCGTGCCGTCGGCCATGACGATCAGCATCAGCCGGCGTCCCTGGTCGTAGTCCTGGTCGACCGGTCGGGTCACGAGGTGCCGGGCCAGCAGCGCCAGGTCGGTCGCCTGGTAGGCCTGCTCGCTGTCGGCGAACAGGAACTCCCGGATCTCCCGACCGTTGCGCGACACGAACAGGGTCGCCCCGTCCACGTCGCGCGGCGGCACCGACCGGTCGGTCGGCGAGCCGATGCGGGTCTGGCGGTTGAGCTGGATGGTCTGGGGCGTCAGCGGCTCCCCCGTCACCATCCACTCCGCCCCCGAGGTGAAGACCTGCAGGTGCCGGCCCGAGAACACCGCCCGGATCGCGTTGATCTGGTCGGACAGGATGCCGAACTCGATCGCCTCGTCGTCCAGCCCGGTGCCCAGGTCGAAGTTCCAGATGTCGGCGGAGCGCGACAGCCACAGCCGGTTCGGCAGCTCGCGCGAGCCCCCGATCACCAGCCGGTCCTGGTGGAACGCGGCCGAGACCGGATATCCCCGCAGCGCCGAGAATGCCTGCTCGTCCCAGACCGCAGTGGCGGCGGTCCCGGTCAGCGTCTCGGCCACCAGGACCCGCACCTGCGTCTCCGACAGCACGTCCACGACGGTGACCTGACGGCCGGCCACCCGCAGCCTGACGCCCGCGTGCCCCGCCTGGAACACGGCGGCCGAGGCGGTCAGGACGACGGTCCCGGTGGTTCCGGCCGGCGTCAGGGTCACGCCGGCCGGCGCGAAGCGGTACCAGGGCTGGCGCACCGCCTCCCCTTCCGCCAGGAATTGCCACTCCTCCAGCGACCACGAGGACTCGCCGGTGCGCTTCAGCTTGCGCGGGGCGACGTCGGGATGGCAGACCAGCAGGGTGTCGCCGCTCTGGGTCCAGGTGATCTGGCCCAGCTGCGACACCGTCCAGGGCGCATCGACGGTCGCGACGACGGCGTCGCCGTGATGGACGTCGATCCGGTATTCGGAAAAGGCCAGCAGGTAGGTCTGCTCGGTGCTGAACTCGAACGCGACCAGCCGCCCCGGCCCCCGCGCCTCGGCCGAGAACGCCATGCCCGGCCGCCGGGTGATCCCGCCGGTCGGGTGGATCAGCAGGTTGCGCAGGGTCAGCGCCCCGTTGTCATAGGCCCGGAGGTCGCCGCGCCCCAGCAGCAGGCGGGAGATTTCGCCGCTGGTGAAGTTGGTCTTGAGGGTCCTGACCCGGGTCATCGGCCGCGCGCCTCGACCAGGGTGAAGTCCTCGAAGCCCGGCTGGCTGTCCTGCTGCACGTCGATCAGCCGGGCGCGCCGGAACTCCGCCTCCGCCAGCCGGGCCAGCGCCTCCGCCCGGCTGGTGTTCTCGGTCAGGGGCAGGCAGAACTCCGCCGCCAGCCGGGCGATCAGGGCTTGGTCGAAGAAGGGCGGGAAGGCCGCCTCCGCCGGGCGGCTGACATAGGTCAACGTGACCTGGTCGCTATCCGACTGGAGCGTGGTGCCGACGATCCTGTAGCCGATGCCCCGGCCGCGGCCGGGCGTCCCGGCGGACAGCGCCCGCAGGAAATCGACCGGCAGGGCATGGGCGAAGCCGTGGTCGCCGAGCGGCGCCTCGGCTAGCCGGGCCAGCGTCGCCTGGACCGTCGCGAAGCTCCAGGCGTTGGCCGAGAGCAGCGCGTCGCGGGTCGAGCCGTAGAGCGCGTCCGCGACTTCCGCCTCGGCGGTGCCGTCGGTGAAGCCGGTGATGGAAGCTGCCCCGATCTTGATCAGGGCCCTGCTGCACAGACCGATCGGGGTCAGCGCCATTGGGTGGTTCTCCTCTGGCAGGGGGCGGGATCAGTCGCTGTTGGAGGCACCGACCTGGGTCAGGTTGACGACATCGACGGTGCCGCCGCTGTTGGAGGCGACCAGCAGGATGCCGGCCTGGGGCGTCCCGTCGGCGTCGAGGTTGGCCATGATCATGTCGCCGACCCGCAGCATGTCGGAGGCCGCGTTGAAATAGCCGGCGGTATCGGCCTCCGCCGCGAGGTCGCCGGTGACGAAGTGCCAGAGCGTGAAGCCGTTGGCATAGGCGAGGACGCTGAGGTCCTTGGTCTTGAAGGCCATCTTCGGAACTCCTGGGGATGAGGGATCGATCAGCTCTCGAGGCAGCGCAGGGTGACGACGCCGGTGGTGTCGATCAGGCAGGCGCCCTGGCTCATCATGTTGTTGACGAAGTGCGAGGCGCGGTCGCCGTGCCAGGTCACGTCGGTGGTCACGTCGGCGCCGGCCGCGTGCCCGACCGCCGTCTTGTGGTACCAGTGGCAGAGCCGCACGTTTCCGTTCAGCGTCAGGCCGGAATGGGGGATCCACAGGGTGCCCAGCCAGCGCTTGGCCTGGGTGCCGCGCCACGGCAGCTCGTCCGGCCCGATATAGTCGGACTTGGCGAACTCCTCGATCGCCAGCAGCTGGCTCCACTGCTTCCAGCCGACCACCGCGTAGCGCTGGCCGTCGTCGGGAACGTCGGCCTGGCCCAGCGTCTCGAAGGCGGACAGCACCTTGGCCTTGGTCAGGCCGTCGGTGGCGAGGCCGGCATAGCTGACCGAGGTGTCCAGCTGGGCGATGATCAGGTCGTCGGTCTTGCGCCCCAGCGCATAGGCGCCGGCATTGGTGATGACCGAGCGCTCGTCGATGTTGGTCTTCAGCTCGTCCAGCTTGTCGACCCAGTCGCCGGCGTAATAGTCGGTCAGGATGCATTCGACCGGCGCGTGGTCGATGTTCATCACCGGGATCGTGCCGTGGCGCGCCTTGGGCGAGGCGACCCCCTTGCCGACCTTCTGGAAGATCGTCGAGGCGCCGCGGACGTCGCCCTTGCTGCGCACGGTGTTGCGCAGCTTGGAGCCCATCCGCTGGAAGCTCTCATGGACCTCGCGTTCGAATTGCTTGACGAAGGCCCTGTCGATGGTGCTGGACATGAATGCGCGACCCTTTCTGGAAGGCCCGCCGTGACGCGGGCAAAGAAAAAGGCCGGACCGCGGGGTGCGGTCCGGCCTGGTGGACGGAGTTCTGGTGTTGACGAGGAGAGTATTAGGTTTTTATTCCTTTGTGGTCAAGCCCTTTTTCATCGCTCCGCGAATTTTCCCCCGAAGGTCCGGTTCAGGCGGCCCCCGGTCAGGCGGCCCGGAACGGCACGACCTCGGCCACGACCCTGTCGCCGACTTCCCGGCGGGCTATTTCCAAATCATACCGGGCCTGGAGATTGATCCACATCTGCGCGGAGGTGCCGAAATACCGGCCGAGCCTGAGCGCGGTATCCCCGGTGATGCCGCGCTTTCCGGTGACGATGGCGTGAATGCGCGTTGCCGGCACACCCACGTCTTTCGCCAGTTTGTAAGCCGAAATGCAAAGCGGGCCGAGAAACTCCTCCGACAGGATCTCACCGGGGTGAACGGGCAGCAGCATCTCCCCTGTCGCGACGTCGGCAAAATCGATCCGCCCCGCGTCGATATCCTCACGTGTGATGACCATACCGTCCTCCCGTCATTCTCCGGTTCAATGGTAGTCGACGATCTCCACCTCGAAAGCATCGCCATCCTTCCAGACGAAGCAGATGCGCCACTGGCCGTTGACCCTGATGCTGTATTGGCCTTGGCGGTCTCCGCGCAAGGCTTCCAGGCGATTGCCGGGAGGGACACGCAGGTCCTCCACGGTCACGGCGGTATCGATCAATACGAGCTTCACCAGCGCACGGCGCTGGATGTCGGCCGGCATCCCTTTCAGGAAGTGGCCTTGGAACAGGGCGGCGGTGCCTTTGTCTGCGAAGGTCTTGATCACGCGATAGTTATGCGCCGCGTAAATAGCCACGTCAACCGTACATATATACGCTGCGCGTAATGCCATGAACCCGATGCGCCCCGGAGCGCCCCCGAAGGAGCGCCCCGGGCGCCCGGCCTATTCGCGGTCGGGATACATCCGGCGGAAGCCCTCCGTCACCTTGGCGAGCAGCGCCGGGTCGCGGTCGCGCCAGTAGCGCGGGTCGCGCATCATCTTGTGAAGGTCGGCCTCGCCGCCCGCCGGCTGGGTCTCGCTCGCGGCGCGGAGCGCCGCCGGTTCCGACGCGGTCATCATGCGGTGAAGGGCGATCACCCCGTCATAGCTGGTGGTCAGTCCATCCAGTGCCGACGCGGGCAGGTTCTTCTTGGCCCAGGCCAGGAGCTGGCGGGAGATCTCGCGCCACGCCTCCTCGCCGCCGAAATGGCTGACCAGCCGCATCACCTCGCGTTCCGCCTCGAACTCGAAGGCGATCTGCCGGATCATCGGCACCAGCCGCTCGGCCGCCAGGTCGTACAGCAGCTGCGCCTGCTCGGGCGTGAAGCCGGCGGTGTGGAGCCGCCGGTTCAGGTCCGGGTCGGCCTCGAACAGCCCGTGGTCGCACCGGATGCAATAGCCGTCCGGCGCGTCCGGCACGCCCAGCATCCGCATCAGCGCCGCGCGGTCGGCAACGCCGGCGCCGGGCGAAGCCGGGTCGGAAGCCGCGGGATCGATCAGCAGGGACTCACTCATGACTCACACTCCTCAGGATGAAACGAAGGGAAGGAAGAAGGGAATTCACTCCGCCGCGGGCGCCGCCCGGACCAGCTCCCCCGGCACGCCGAACGAGCGGCCGAGCCAGCGGGCCGCGGCGGCATGGTCGACCGCCGCCTCGGCGTCCTTGCCGAGGCCGCCGGCCACCTCCAGCCAGCGCAGAGTCGCCTGGACGTCGCGCTGGGCCTGCGCCTGGGCCAGCGGCGAGCGGTACTGGAACTCGACCGTCCTGCCGTCCACGGCGACGTCGGGGATCTCGCCGCGCCGGCGCAGGATGGCGACGGCCCGCATCATCAGCGGCGTCAGCAGCTCGGACTGAAGCCGGCCATAGGTGGCGCCCAGCAGGCGCGACATCTCGGCCGACCGCTCCAGCACCTCGGTCGCGGTCATCCGGCCGTCCGACACCTGCCCCAGCCGGTCCACCAGCAGGGCGTGGCGGATGCGCCGCCGCAGGTCGTCGAGGACCAGCTGCGACACGTCGAACCGGCCGGGCGTCGCCAGCGGCGTCAGCCCCGCCGACCCGACCGCCTTGGGGATGATGGTGCCCGGCACCAGCCGGATCGTGCCGGGGTTCAGCACGCCGTCGTCGTCGGCCTGCCAGATGCCGGTGACCGCGATGGAGGCGTTCTTCAGCACCAGCTCGACCACCTTGTTGGCGGTCTTGATGTCGGGCAGAGCCTTCATCACCGGCGACCGGCCATAGGTCTCGCCCGGCGCCTTCAGCCAGCGGAAATTGATGAAGGGGGAGCGGGCGAACCGCCCCTCGGCCAGGACGGCCGCCTCCGCCAGCCCGCTGTCCAGGATCACGCTGTAGCGGTAGGCCGGCCCGTCCTTCAGGACCGCCTCGACCACCGGGAACCGGACCTGGGGATCGCGGGCGGCCTCCCGCTCCAGCGCGTCCGGGATGGCGGCGTCGGGAAACCGCAGCCGGAGCTGCGCCAATGTCAGCTCGCTGCGCCGGAAGGTGCCGTCCAGCCGTCCGTCCGCCCCCTCCTCCAGCACCGCCTCGGCCAGCGGCACCGCGGTGAAGCGGAAGCCGGAATAATCGCCCGGCGCCGCCTCCTCGAACAGCAGGCAGGCGGTCCCCGCGGTCACCAGGTCCAGGTAGCACTGGTGCATCTCGACCGCGAAGTTCGATCGGTCGAAATGCGATTGCAGCGTGATCGCCGCCTTCTCCAGCACGGGTGCGGCGGCATCCCGCTCGGCATCGTCCAGGTCCGGCCCGGGCGCCAGGCCGAACCAGCGCGACCAGGGCGGCGTCAGCTGGGCCAGCAGGCTGGCGGCGAGCTGTTCGACCGCATCGGCCGCGGTGCCGTCGAACAGCCGGTCGGACTTGCGCTCGCCCGGGCTTCCCCCCGGTCCGAACCCGCCGCCATGGGGCAGGGCGTGGTCGTAGCATTCCTGCCAATGGGCTTCCCAGACGCTCCGCCTGGACTTGGCCGCGCTGAAGCGCTGGAGCAGCGCCGGGGCGTCCATCGCCCTACTCCCCCAGCAGGCGCTTGCGCGCCGGCGCGGCGCCGGTGCCGGCCTGCTGGAGGACGCCGCGCCACGAGGTCAGCACCGTGCCGGTCAGGCTGCGGTCGCGCCGGGCCAGCGCCTTCTCCGCGGCGGCCAGCGCATCGGCCTGCTCCTGCGTGGGCACGGGCGTGACCGGCGCGGGAGCCGGCGCCACGGGCTCGGCCGGCACCGGCCTGGTGGCGGGCTCCTTCTCGACCGGCACCGCCGGGGCGGGATCGGGCCTGGGCACGGGCGGCGCGGGAACGGGCGGCGCGGTCGCCTCCGGCACGGCCGGCGCCGGGGTGACGGTCACCGTCGGGGATGGGGCGGCCGGGGACGTCGTGGTCACGACGGACGGCACCTTGGGCGGCGAGAACATCTTGGCCATGGGGATCAGGCTCCTTCGGAAAGTTCAGGAAAAGGCCGGCGAACCGGCTTCGGCGGACGCGCACCCGACCGGCAAGGCCGGATCCAGCAGCCGCCGATAGAGCTGCCAGGGCGTCAGCACCCAGGGGTCGTGCAGCCCCAGCACCCGCTTGGCCGCCTCGACGCAGGTGAACGGCCCCCACGGGGCCGGCCGGTCCAGGTCGCGCCGGACCGGGGCCGCCACCACGGCGTGTCCGCGCTCGGCGAACCAGCCGACCAGGTCGAAGCCGGCGGCGACCGGCTGGACCGCGATCTCCAGGTGCGGCGACAGCGGGTCCACGGTGATCCAGTGAGTGCCGTCGTTCAGGGCCACGAAGCAGTGGCGAAAGCCCGGCCGCAGCAGCCGGAGCCACCACAGGTCGGCATCGCCGCAGAACACCACCCAGGCCCGCGGCTCGGCGCGGGGCGGGGCGGCGGGCGCCACGGTGCCGCTCATCCCGCGAGCCGGGCGTCGGCGACGATGCCCTTCTCGCGCAGCACCGGGTCCAGGAAGGCCAGCGCCTCCCGCCACAGGCCGGACGCCCGCACCTCCAGCCGGCGCTCCGGATCGGGAGCCATCAGGCGGCGGCCGTAATGCACCAGCACATGCAGGTGGTCGCGGATCAGCTTGCGCTGGCGGTACAGCCGGTCGACCACGCGGAGCATGTCGAGCGGCTCGCAGGGGCGCGGCACCATGCCGCGGCCGGCGACGATGCGGGCTCCGGACGAACGGGCGTCCTGGGCCTGGACGAACCAGAACCAGGCTTCCTCGGTGCTGTCGAACGGTACCGTGAAGTCGCCGGGATCCCGCCCGGGGCGCGGAGATCCGGGATTTCCGGCGGCGAGAGGCGGGGGGAACCGGCAGGATGACGGGGGCGGGTGGCCGGGCAAGGCGGCACCTCCTATACGGACTGGATTGCGGGGAAGGGCATCTTCCGGCGGGAAGAACCCCCTTGATGTTCCCCTTATGTTCCGCTTTAATTCCTACGTCAAGCTTTTTATGAAAACGTTCCTAGGGACATGAGGATCAGAATATGTGAAATTGTTCCCATGCTTAAACATGCAGACATTTGGCAGGCGATCGATCGCCTCGCGGCCCAGAACGGGCTGTCGGCCTCCGGCCTCGCGCGGCGGGCCGGGCTGGACCCGACGACGTTCAACAAGAGCAAGCGGACCACGACCGAGGGGAAGCTGCGCTGGCCGTCGACCGAGAGCATCTCGAAGGTGCTGGAGGCGACCGCCAGCTCGTTCAGCGACTTCGTCAGCCTGGTCGACAACGAGCAGATCACCGGCGCCACCCAGCGCATCCCGGTGATCGGCTATGCCCAGGCGGGCGCCCAGGGCTTCTTCGACGACGCGGGATACCCCGTCGGCAGCGGCTGGGACGAGTTGCAGTTCCCGCACGTGGGCGATCCCCAGGCCTATGCGCTGGAGATCACCGGCGACAGCATGGAGCCGGTCTACCGCGACGGCGACATCATCATCGTCTCGCCCTCGGCCAGCCTGCGGCGCGGCGACCGGGTCGTGGTCAAGACCACCGGCGGCGAGGTGATGGCCAAGCAACTCCTGCGCTCGACCGCGAACCGGATCGAGCTCCAGTCGATCAACCCGGCCCACCCGCTGCGCACGCTCAACCCGACCGAGATCACCTGGATGGCGCGGATCGTCTGGGCGAGCCAGTAGGCCGCCGGGCAGCAGGTTAGGATCGGAATAAATTCCTTTGACTGCGGGGTGGGTTTGTGGTCACATCGCCCCATGATGGACGATTCGCACCCCCACAACGCCGATGCGACGACGCTTCTGGCCGACCTGTACCGGGACTTCGCCGGCCCGCCGCCGCGCGCAGTCCTGTCGGCGGCACTGCTCGGCGGCCGCCACCCCCGTGACGCCGGGCGTATCGCGGCGGCCGGGCGCCTGGCCTCCCGCCTCGCCGCCGATGCCCGACTCGGGATCGCCCGCCGCCGGGCCGCCTGCGGGCGCATTCCCCGGCACGATCCCCGAACCGATCCGTGGCTCGCCCGCCTCGTCGCCGACCTAGCGCTTCACCGGGCGAGCGCGGTCGCTCACTCCATGCCGAGCGCCATCTTGTAGAGCTCGATCAGCTCCTCTTCCTCCTGACGCTCCTCCTTGGCCTTCTTGCGGAGCCGGATGATCGTCCGGATGATCTTCACGTCGAAGCCGGTGCCCTTGGCCTCCAGATAGACATCCTTGATGTCGTCCGAGATGCCCTTCTTCTCCTCCTCGAGTCGCTCGATGCGCTCCACGAACGAGCGCAGGCGATCGGCGGCGATACCGCCGACATCGTTCGCCGGCCCGGCATCGGCCCGCGCCGCAACTGAAGTGTCCGTCATGAATTCCTCGTCACCAGAAACGACCTGTCGGAGGCACCATAGCCAATCCGGCCGCCAAGGGCACCCCCGGCGACGCCCCGCCCCGAGAATCTTGTCCCCCGCCCCCTTCAGGGGGAGAATGCCGTAGGTCGGACTTCGCCCGCCAGGGCGAACTCCGACGCTCTGCATCGACGCTCCGCCCCCCCCTCTGTCGGCGTCGGCCTTCGGCCGAGGCCGACCTACGGAAAACCGGTCGAAAGCACTGTCCTGCGGCCCGGCCGGGACAACCGGACCGATGCGTTGGGCGGCTGTATGGACCAGACCGGGTCACCCTGTTCGGAAACCGCTCCAGGATGAAGAGGGGGCGGTTCCTCAACAGTCTCTCAACTCCGAGGCGCCGCCCCTCAGTGGTCCGAGCGGGCCTGCGCGGCGGCGAAGGCTTGCTGCTGCTCGGCGGAAGCCTCGGCCTGATGCTTGCTCTTCCACTCCTCGTACGGCATGCCGTAGATGATCTCCCGTGCATCGTCGTAGCTCATCTCCAGCCCCTTGCCCTCGGCGGCGGCCCGATACCATTTGGACAGGCAATTCCGGCAGAACCCCGTCAGGTTCATCATGTCGATATTCTGCACGTCGGTGCGGTTGCGCAGGTGCTCGACCAGCTGCCGGAAGGCCGCGGCCTCAAGCTCGGTGCGCGTGCGTTCGTCCAGTTCGGTCATCGTCGTCCACTCCCCAAAGCGCTTCCGACCAAGCGGAAGCCGTCGGCTTGACATGGCATCGCCCGCCGCCGGGCGCAACCGCCTCGTCGAGAGGTGTGTCGCCGAGCGGATCGGACGGCACGGTGGCGGACTCACCCCCTCAGGGGGAGGCTGTCCTCCCTGCCGACAGCATCACTCGGCGGGCGGCCATGGACCACGGCTGTCGGGCACGGTGATTGCTTGGTCATCGAAAGCCTATTCGTCAAAAGCCTATTCGTCGAAAGAATGTGGTCGGGCAGAGCGAAGCGGCACCCTTTCCTCTTCACGGGCGGGCTTGATCCGGTCATGACGAAAAGGGAGCGTTGCGGCCTGTACTTGATGCTTCTGTGCTCAAGGCGATTACCGTGCCGGACTGCCGCGGGTCCAGACCGCGTGCTCCTGGCGGTGGCATGACCACCTCTGCCGCGTCCTCTCCCGCCATCCACATCAGCTACGGGCAGGAGCTGTTCTGCCAGTCCATGGCCGCGGGTGCCGGCGCGGCGCAGGCGGTCCGCCGGGCGGGCTATTCGCCGATGGGAGCCGGGCAGCGCGGCCATTTCCTCATGGGCCGGCCGGAGATCCGCAGCCGCATCGACCAGATCCGCGCCCCTCCCCGGCCGCGCAGCCAGCCGGCATAGTGACCTTTGACGACCTTCCGCGCGGTCCGAACAGTGACCCCGCCCCCGATGCCCGCCCCGCACTCACGCCAGCGGCACAGGCTCCAGCCCGTGCAGGGTCTCCCCGATCAGCCAGTCCACCACCAGCTTCAGCGCGTCCTCCGCCGTGGCGCCGGCCGCCAGCGCCTCCTGGTAGACGGCGACCTGCCGGTGGGCGCTGGTGCCCCGGGCCACGATGCCGCGGGCGTTCTCGATCGCCTCCACGCAGCCCAGCGCCTCGGCGTCCTCGCGCAGCAGGCCGATCAGCTCGTCCAGCAGCTCCCCGTAGGGCACGATGCCGCCCCGGCCGAAATCGATCAGGCCGGCGTCGAAGCCGTAGCGTTGCGCCCGCCAGCGGTTCTCCTCCAGCAGCAGGTTGCGATAGCGCCGCCACGCGACGTTCCCACGCCGCAGCCGCCACAGCATGCGCAGCAGGCAGACATAGAAGGCGGCCACGGTCAGCGTGTCGTCCAGCCGGGTGCAGATGTCGCTGATCCGCATTTCCAGCGTCGGGAACCGGCCCGACGGGCGGATGTCCCACCACAGCTTGGTCGCGTCCTCGATCACCCCGGCATCGACCAGGGCGCCGACCTGCTGCTGGAACTCGCCGAAGCTCTGGTATTCCTCCGGCATGCCCGTGCGGGGCAGCTCGTTCCAGACCGCCAGCCGGTAGCTCTTCAGCCCGCTGTCCTGTCCCTGCCAAAAGGGCGAGGAGGTGGACAGCGCCAGCAGGTGGGGCAGGAAGTAGCGCACCTGGTTCATCAGGTCGATGCGCAGGTTCTCGTCCTCGATCCCGACATGGACATGCATGCCGCAGATCATCAGACGCCGCGCCGGCGCCCCGATGTCGCGGGCCAGCATGTTGTAGCGGTCGCGGTTGGTGTGCTTCTGCGGCAGCCACACCGCGAACGGGTGGGTCGAAGCCGCGATCGCCGCAAGCCCGTAGCGGTCGGCGACCTCGGCGACCGAACGGCGCAGCCAGACCAGTTCGGTACGCGCCTCCGACAGATCGGCGCAGACGCGGGTGCCGATCTCGATCTGGCAGCGCAGGAACTCGGGATGGACCTGCTCGGGCGCGACGGCGGCGCACGCCTCCAGCATGTCCTCGGGCGGTTCGGGCACGATATCGCGGGTCTGCCGGTCGACCAGCAGGTATTCCTCTTCGATGCCGAGCGTGAAGCTGGGGGCCGGTGCAGCCATGATCCTCAGAAATGCTGGATGCGATACAAGGTAGTGTCGGCCAGGACCTCGTCCAGGGCCTCGCCCAGGATGCCGGCCCATTCGGCCGCACCATGGCGGGTGTCGATCAGGTCCTGGCGGATCTCCACCAGCAGATGGGGCAGGCCCGGCATCACCGCATGGCGGTCGATGGTCGATCCCTCCGTGTCCTTGCCGGTATAGGGTTCGTTGTCGCCCACCACCAGGCGGGCGTCGACCCGAAGCCGTTCCATCACCGGCACCGGCATCCGGGGATCGCGGTCCCACAGGATGCCGATATGCCAGGGCCGCTCGATACCGTTCATCACGGGGGTGAAGCTGTGGATCGACACGACCGCCGGAACCTGCCCGCGCCCGCGCAGCCGGTCGATCTCGGCGGCCGCGGTCGAATGATAGGGCCAGAACAGTCCGTCCACCCGCTGCGCCGCGTCCGCCGGGTCCAGCGCCCGGTTGCCCGGCACCACCACGCCGTCGCTGATCACCGGGATCGAGGTCGGGTCGTCCAGGTCGCGGTTGAGGTCGATGATCAGGCGGGAATAGCCGGACAGCACGGCCGCCGCGTCCCAGCGCTCCACCAGCGCCCGGGTCACGTCGGCGGCACCGATGTCATAAGCGATGTGCCGGGACAGCGCCGTGTCGTCCAGCCCCAGCGTCCCCAGCGACGCGGGCATGGCGTTGGAGGCGTGGTCGCACAGCAGCAGGACCGGCGCGCGGCCTTCGCGGTTCAGGACCGTCACCGGCGGCGGATCGCCGGGACCGAGCAGCGGCGGCATCGCCGAGGGCTTGGGAGCCGTGGAGGAAGCAGACATGACCCTCACTATACCCGAATCGCCGCGCGGCGAAATGCCCCGCGACACTGAAATCCCGGAGCATGGCCGCCCTGACGAATTCCCCTCTTGCCACGGCGCCTCCGCCGGGTGTCCATGCGCATCCCGCGCGTCTCTTTCCCGGACCAGTTTCCTTCGGAACCCTCCCCCGATGCCCAGCACCCCTCCGGCCACATCCCGAACCACGTCGCCAAGCCTGTCCCCCGCCGCCGTCGCGGCCGACCGCGCCGCGCGCATCGCCTTGATCGCCCTGCTGGTCGGCGCGCTGGGCATCGCGCTGTCGCCGATCTTCGTCCGGCTGAGCGAGATCGGGCCGACCGCCACGGCGTTCTGGCGCATCGGCTTCGCGATGCCGGTGCTGCTGGCGTGGCTGGCGCTGGAGGGGCGCGGCACGGCGGCACCCCGCCGCCCCTCGACCCGGCGGGACTATCTGCGGCTGACCTGGGCCGGCCTGTTCTTCGCGGGGGACCTGGCGGTCTGGCACTGGTCGATCCAGTTCACCTCGGTGGCCAACTCGACCCTGCTCGCCAACTTCGCGCCGATCTTCGTCACGCTGGTGTCCTGGGCGGTGTTCAAGCAGCGCTTCTCGCGGACGTTCATCGCCGGGCTGGCGCTGGCGATCGGCGGCGCCGTCGTGCTGATGGGCGAAAGCCTGAACCTCAGCCTCAGCCACCTGTTCGGCGACGCGCTCGGGGTCGTCACGGCCATGTTCTACGCGGGCTACATCCTGTCGGTCGGCCGGTTGCGGGCGGAGTTCTCGACCGCCACCATCATGACGTGGACCGGGCTGGTGACCGGCCTGACCCTGATGCCCATCGCCCTGCTGTCGGGCGAAAGCCTGGTCGCGCCCAGCCTGTACGGCTGGCTGGTGCTGGCCGGCCTGGGCGTGATCAGCCACGCCGGCGGCCAGAGCCTGATCGCCTACGCCCTGGCCCACCTGCCGCCGGCCTTCTCCTCGGTCAGCCTGCTCCTGCAACCCGCCGCCGCCGGCGTGTTCGCCTGGATCCTGCTGGACGAACCGCTCAGCGCCTGGCAGGCCGCCGGCGCCGCCATCGTCCTGGCCGGAATCTTCATCGCCCGGCGGGGCAGCCGGTAAGCCTAAAGCAGTTCCTCGACCGCGACGGCGACCTGGTCCTCGATGATGACGATCCGCCCCTTGGCGACCGCCCGGTCGTTGACCAGGATATCGACCTGCTCATCGACCCTGCGGTCCAGTTCAAGCACCGCTCCCCGGCCGATCCGCAGAAGATCCGCTATGGTCATGTCGGTTCCGCCGATCACGACCGAGACGCGCATCCTGACCTCGCCCAGGGCCGCGAAGTCCAGTTTCGGGACGGCTGGCGCCGATTCCACCTCGGACGTCGCCGTCCCGTCCAGGGCTTCGGTCATGGTCGCATCCTCTCCAAAAATGGTGATCCGGTCCACTTCCAGTGTCCGGAGATTGTTGCGTCCGCCGATCCGGCCGAGGGCGACGGTGATCCCGCCGGCCTTGGCTCGGACCGGGCCGCGCAGAGGGACGGGACTTCCGGGCCTCCAGGCCGCGACTTCGGCGAGTCTCCGCGCCACGCCGTCGGCCACGACGCGCAGCCGGGCATCGGCTTTCAGCAGGTGCTCCCGCATCCCTGCGGCCCAGAATGGGTCGTGGCCGAACTTCTCGCCCTCGAACCGGCGGGAAAGCCGGGCGCGGAAAGGCTCCAGCGCCGCGGATGGCAGAATCAGGTCGAACCGGTGGCCGGCGCCCCGCCCCAGCCGGAAATCGACCACGATGGCCGTGTTGGCCGGCCGGTCGATGGTGACGAAGCGGGGATCGTCCAGCAGCCGGCCCAGCTCGAAGCGGCCGGGAGCGATCGGTTCCAGCGAGTCCCCCAGGCTGGCGAGCAGCGTTTCGCAGAAGATCGCGAAGGCTGCCCGCTCCATGCCAGTGGAAGCCGTGCCGGTGGAAGCCACCGACGCCGCGTCCTCCGGCGGGTCCGGATCGCCCAGCACCAAGTCGGCGATCACCCCGGTCGAGCCGCGCCCGGCGGCCAGCATCCCGGAATGGTCCCAATCGACGCAGCGGAAGATTCCGTACAGCGCCCGCCTCCGGTCCGGCTCATGGAGATAATCCCCCAGCCGGACCGCTCGGATCCCATGCAGCGACAGGACGGCGCGCTCGCCGCACAGTTCGGCCAGACCCATCTGGAACAGCCGGACGAAGCGGTCCAGCGCCACCTCCAGCATGGGAAGCCGTCCGACCGAAACGGCGCTGCCGTTGACCAGGGCCAGCAGGCTCTCGACCATACCTTCAGTCCTGTCATCAAGGGCCGCGCTTCCGGTGCCGCCGCCGGCCCGTTCCGTATCCGCGGCGCTCTCCGGTTCCGGCTGCGCGGGCGGTTCGGGAACATGCAGGCCCTCGGGCAGGGCAGCCAGCACCGCGGCGAAGTGTCTCGCCCCCGCAGTCTCCGGGCGGCTGCGCATGTCTTCCCCAATCGCGCGTTCCAGACGCTCGCGGACGTGTGGCGCAAGGTCGCGGGACCGCCGCATCCGGCCGAGCACCAGCGCCCGCCGTTCGGCATCCATTCCTGAAAGGATGGCGGCGGCACGATCGGGCTGCACCATGAACAGCGCCGCCGCGACGGCCTGGGGCCGCTCGGCCGCCAAGTATTCGGCGATTCGACCATTAGGCTGGTCAATCAAACCGCCGTGGTGAATGTCCGCCATGGGGATTACCGGATCTGGCCTTTTCTTCCCGGACCTTGTAACGGATTCCGTTAAAATACGGCGAACGCGGCTCCCTCCCCCGCTGCGGTGCCGATCGAACCCTCTGGCGGAACGTTCAGTCTGGTATTACCATGACAACCCCTATCGAACGAAGATCCGGCCCGGAGGAAGGCGCCAAGTGACCGAGACGAGCGAAGCGGCCGAACCCGTCGCCAAGGCCGGCGCGGACCGCGTTTCCGACAGGGTCGCGACGAAGCTCCTTGACATGATCGCCCGCGGCGAGCTGACGCCCGGCCAGCGGCTCCCGGGGGAGCGGCAGCTTGCCGAGCAGATGCAGGTCAGCCGGGTCTCGGTCCGAGCGGCTTTGCAGCAGCTGAAGACGCAGGGGTTCCTGGCTGCCGTCCAGGGCGGCGGCACGCGGGTGCTCTCCACCGCCGGCGACATGGACCCGGCGCTGACCGAGATGATCCGGGTCAAGTTCGACAATCTCTACGACCTGGCGGAAATCCGCGTGATCCTGGAGTCCTGGGCGGCCCGCCGCGCCGCGGTGAACGCCACGCCCGAGCAGGTGGCCGAGATCGGCCGGACCGTCGTCGCCATGGCGCAGCCGTCGCGCGGCAAGCTGCGGGCGACCGACGACGTGGACTTCCATATCGCGATCGGCAAGGCGGCGGGCAGCCCGGTCTACATGCATATCCTCTCCGTCATCCGCGACACCCTGACGCAGATGCTGGAGTTCCATCGCCACGAGCTGTTCGAGCGGTCCGAGGACAAGATCGTGCTGGCCCAGCACCGGGCGATCCACCGTGCCATCGACCGGCACGACCCGGACGCCGCCGCGGCCGCCATGACGGCCCACCTGACCTGGGTGCTCGACCACTACCACGCCGCCCGGCGCCGCCGGGACGAGGCCGGCGCGGAAAAGCCGCCGGTGGCGGACGCCACCGCCGGATGAGCGGCCTCAATCCCGGCGCTGCGGAACCGCGCCACCCACCGCCCGGGTGATCTCCCCGGCGGCGCGGCCGACAAGGACTCCCAGTTCGGCGATCCGCCCGTCGGGGATCCGGACGGCTGGGCCGGAGATCGAAAGCGCGCAGAGCGGCCTTCCATGCTCGTCGTGGACCGCGGCCGCCACGCAGCGCAGCCCGACCGAGTGCTCCTCGTCGTCGATGGCGAAGCCGCGCTTCCGGGTGGCGGCCAGGTCCCTCGCCAGTTCGTCCGGCCCGGTCAGCGTCCGGTCGGTGATCCGCCTCAGCGGCAGGCTCTTCAGCACCGCGAGCGCCTCCTCCTCCGGCAGGGCCGCCAGCAGGGCCTTGCCGACGCCCGAGCAGTAGAGCGGCGCGCGCGTGCCCGGCTGGGACAGCGCCCGCATCATCTTCCGGCATTCGACCTGGGTCAGGATGACCGCCTCGCCCTTGTCCTCGACCGCGAGGTTGACGGTTTCGCCCGATTCCTCCATCAGGCGCCGCATGACCGGGCGGGCGATCAGGGCATGGTTCCGCCGGCGCAGGAAGGCGCCGCCCACGGTGAAGGCCTGCACGCCGATGAACCAGCGCCCCCGGTCCTCGTCGAACGCCACGTAGCCCCGCTGCTCCAGGTTCTTGAGCAGCCGGTGCGCGGTGCTGGGCGGCTGGCCCGTCAAGGCCGCCAGCTCGGCGGAGCCGACGCCGTCCCCGGCCGCCGCGATGCACTCCAGCAGGTCGAGCGACCGGCTCAGCGCCTGGACCGGACCGGCGGCTTCCGCCCTGGCCCCCTGTTGCCCGTGATCCCCGTCCAAAGCCGCTCCGCCGTTCTGGAAAAACCGATCTCCTGTGCCCGTTCTCCTGTGTAGGGGCTGCCGCGGACCGGCGCAACCGGGCGATACGGCGGGTTCCGGCCCGCCGGCCGGGCAGGCGGCACGGCATTGACATTCCGGCATCGGGCGGCAAGTTTTGGCTCGGCAGTGCTCCATCCTAGGCACCCGTCCGTTTCGGAATGACCGGACACCCGCATTGTTGATCATCCGACGCCTCCAGCCGGGGCGAAGCCTCCTGAACCAAGATCCGCGCGAGAAGGGACTCACATGAAACGCAAGGCCAGTTCGATCCGGCGTTCCCGCTCGACCAAGATCGTCGCGACGCTCGGGCCGGGCACGTCCTCGCCGGAGCGTATCCACGCCCTGTTCGAGGCCGGCGTCGACGTGTTCCGCCTCAACTTCAGCCATGGCGTCCAGGAGGACCACGGCACCCGGCTGGAAATCCTGCGGGCCCTGGAGAAAGAGACCGGCCGGCCGATCTGCATCATGGCGGACCTGCAGGGGCCGAAGCTTCGCGTGGGCCGTTTCGCCGGAGGTCCGATCAAGCTGAGCCCCGGCATGAGGTTCCGGCTGGACCTGTCCGACGAGCCGGGCGACGAGACCAGGGTCAAGCTGCCCCACCCGGAGATCTTCGAGGCGCTGACCCCCGACACCGACCTGCTGCTCGACGACGGCAGGGTCCGCCTGCGCGTGCTGAGCTGCGGCCCCGGCCATGCCGAGACCGAAGTGGTCACCGGCACCCAGCTTTCCGATCGCAAGGGCGTCAACGTCCCGAACGTCGTGCTGCCTCTCTCGCCGCTGACCCCCAAGGACCGCGACGACCTGCGCTACGCGCTCGACATCGGCGTGGACTGGGTGGCGCTCAGCTTCGTCCAGCGGCCGGAGGACGTCGCCGAGGCGCGCCGGCTGATCGCCAACCGGGCGGCGCTTCTGGTCAAGCTGGAGAAGCCCTCGGCCATCACCCACCTGGACGAGCTGGTCGAGATGGCCGACGGCATCATGGTCGCGCGCGGCGACCTGGGCGTCGAGATGCCGGCCGAGGACGTGCCGAGCATCCAGAAGCGGATCATCCGCGAATCGCGCATGGCCGGCAAGCCGGTGATCGTCGCGACCCAGATGCTGGAATCCATGATCGGCTCCCCGGCCCCGACCCGGGCCGAGGCGTCGGATGTCGCAACCGCCGTCTACGACGGCGCCGACGCCGTGATGCTGTCGGCGGAAACCGCGACCGGCGCATACCCGATCGAGGCCGTTTCGATCATGGACCGAATCGCCCGCCGGGTCGAGCACGACCCCCTGTACCGTGCCATCATGGACGCCCAGCACCCCGACCCGCAGCGGACCTCGGCGGACGCGATCACCGCGGCGGCCCGCCAAGTCGCGCACACGGTTTCGGCCGCCTGCATCGTGACCTACACGACCTCCGGCTCGACGGCGCTGCGCGCGGTCCGCGAGCGGCCGGACGTGCCGATCCTGTGCCTAACATCCAGATTGGAGACCGCGCGCCGGCTGGTGCTCTCCTATGGGGTCCACAGCGTCAATACGGGCGACGTCACCACCTTCGCCGAGATGGTCCAGAAGGCCTCGCGCATCGCCTTCCAGGACGGCATCGCCACCGAGGGCCAGCGGCTGGTGATCACCGCCGGCATCCCCTTCGGCACCCCCGGCAACACCAACGTCCTGCGCATCGCCTGGGTCGAGGGCGACAGCCAGACGTGACGCTGCCGGGTCTCCCGGCTACTCCGCCGCCTGCACCTGCCGGGCCGCCTTCGGCCGCGTGACGAAGGCCGGGTTGCCCTCCAGGGCCTCCGGCAGCGGACCGCCGGTGGCCCAGTCCAGCAGTTCGACCGTATGGACGATCGGGATACCGGTGCCGGACCCGATCTGGGTCATGCAGCCGATGTTGCCGGCGGCGATCACCTGGGGCCTGGTGCTCTCGATGTTGTGGACCTTGCGGTCCCGCAGCTTCGTCGCGATCTCCGGCTGGAGCAGGTTGTAGGTGCCGGCCGAGCCGCAGCACAGGTGCCCTTCCGGCACTTCGCGGATCTGGAAGCCCGCGGTGCCCAGCAAGGCGCGCGGCGGCGTCTTGATCTTCTGTCCGTGCTGCATCGAGCAGGCGGAATGATAGGCCACCACCTGCCCCGTCTCGACCACCGGCTCGCCCAGGCCCAGCTCGGCCATGAACTCGGTGACGTCCTTCGTCAGCGCCGAGATGCGCGCCGCCTTGTCGGCCATCTCCGTGTCCTCGCGGAACATGAAGCCGTAATCCTTGACGGTCGTTCCGCAGCCGGACGTGTTGATCACGATGGCATCCAGGCCGCCCCGCTCGATCTCGCGGGTCCAGGCCAGGATGTTGGCGCGGGCGAAACCGTGGCTGCTGTCGGTCTGGCCCAGATGGTGGTTCAGGGCGCCGCAGCACCCCGCCCCCTTGGCCACCACCACCTCGACGCCGTGGCGGGTCAGCAGGCGGACGGTGGACTCGTTGATCGCGGTGTTCAGCACCTGCTGGGCGCAGCCGTTCAGGATGGCGACGCGCTTCCGCCGCGTTCCCTCGGCCGGAATGACCTGCGGCTTGTCCACGGCGCTGGGACCGGGAATCCGCTTCGGCGCCAATGCCAGCATGCCCTTCAGCTTCCCGGGCAGCACGCCCGCGAACGGCCGCCCGGCCCGCGCCGCCATCAGCGCCATGCGGAACAGGCCCGGACGCGGCAGGACAATCGCCAGCATCCTGCGCATCAGCCGGTCCGCCGCCGGGCGGCGGTAGGTCTTCTCGATATGGGCGCGGCCGTGGTCGACCAGGTGCATGTAATGCACGCCGGACGGACAGGTGGTCATGCACGACAGGCAGGACAGGCAGCGGTCGATATGCTTGACCACCTGCTCGGTCGCCGGCTTGTCGTTCTCCAGCATGTCCTTCATCAGGTAGATCCGGCCGCGCGGACTGTCCAGCTCGTCGCCCAGCAGGACATAGGTCGGGCAGGTCGCGGTACAGAAGCCGCAATGGACGCAGGCGCGCAGGATCTTTTCGGACTCGCGGACATCGGCGTCGGCGAGTTGGGCGAGGGAGAAATTGGTCTGCATGGCGGTTCTCCGCGTCAGACCCCGGCGTACATGCGGCCGGGATTGAAGATGCGCTTGGGGTCCAGGGTTTCCTTGACGCGGGCGGACAAGGCCGCCAGCGGGGCCGGCTGGGGATGGAAGACGTCGACCGAGGCCCGGACGGTGTCGGGCGCCCGGACCAGCGTGGCGTGGCCGCCGCCCGACCCTCCGCCCAGGCCGATCGCGCCGCGCACGGCATGCTGCCCCGCCGCCTCGGCGCCGGGATCGACGGCGAGCCAGATCAGCCCGCCGCCCCAGTCGAAATAGGCATCCGAGCCGGGCAGCCGGCCCTTGAGATCCGCCACCACCCGGGCGCCGTCGGCGGGCGGCACGGACAGGCGCCAGACAAACCTTTCCGGTTGAGAAACGAACGGCTTGACGTCCCGGAGCGCGGCCCAGAAGGCGAGCGACGGCTCGCGTTCCAGGAACTCCACCGTCCCGAAGCCGCCGAGCAGGTCGCGCAGCTTGCCGGCCCGGTACTCGATCGACGGGCCGAAACCTTCCAGCCGGATCGCGGTCGCGGCGCCACCCGACTCCCTGGCGCCCAGCTCCTCGATGCCCAAGCCGCCGGCCAGCGACGCCGGGACATGGGCGGCCCCGGCGACCTCGTAGGGACTTTGCAGGGCCAGCGCCATCACCCGTATGGCATTCGCGTCGTCCAGCGCGCGGACCAGCACGGTGCGGGTGTCCTCCGGGGCCGGAAGCACCTTCAGGGTGACCTCCGTCAGCACCGTCAGAGTCCCGTAGGCGCCGGCCACCAGCTTCGGCAGGTCGTAGCCGGTGACGTTCTTGACCACCCTGCCGCCGGCCTTGAAGGCCTCGCCGCGCCCGCTGATCGCCTGGAAGCCCAGGAAATGATCGCGCACCGCACCCGCCTTGACCCGGCGCGGCCCGGCCAGATTGCACGAGACCACGCCGCCGATCGTCTGCCGTCCGGCCTCGCCGCCCAGCAGCGGACCGAAGTCGGTCGGTTCGAAGGCGAACTGCTGACGGTTCTCGGCCAGCAGGGCCTCGAGTTCGGGGAGCGGCGTCCCGGCCCGGGCCGACAGCACCAGTTCCTCCGGCTCGTACAGGGTCACCCCGGTCAGGGCCGCGAGGTCGAGGGTATGGGTCGCCTGGAAAGGCCGTCCCAGCGCCCGCTTGCTGCCGCTCCCCACCAGTTCCAGCGGGGTTTCCTCGGAAATGGCCCAGCGGACGGCCTCCAGGGCCTGGTCCGCATCCGCGGGTTTCAAATGTGTCTTCATGCCGGACCCTAGAAGCGCGGGAGATCGGGGAACGGGATCTGCCCGCGGTGGATATGCATGCGGCCCAGCTCGGCGCAGCGGTGGAGCTGCGGAAAGACCTTGCCGGGGTTCAGCAGCCCCTCGGGGTCGAAGGCGCATTTAAGCCGCTGCTGCTGGTTCAGGTCGATTTCGGTGAACTGGTGGATCATCAGGTCGCGCTTCTCGACTCCGACGCCGTGCTCGCCGGTCAGAACGCCGCCGACCTCGACGCACAGCTTCAGGATGTCGGCGCCGAAATCCTCCGCCGCCTGCAACTCGCCCGGCTTGTTGGCATCGTAGAGGATCAGCGGGTGCAGGTTGCCGTCGCCGGCATGGAACACGTTGGCGACCCGCAGCCCGTGCTTCTCCGACATCTCGGTCATGCGGTTCAGCACCAGCGGCAGCTGCTTGCGCGGGATCGTCCCGTCCATGCACAGATAGTCCGGGCTGATCCGGCCCACGGCGGGGAACGCGGCCTTGCGCCCGGCCCAGAAGACCATCCGCTCGTCCTCCGACTCGCTGACCCTGACCGAGACGGCGCCGTACTCGCGGGCGATCTTCTCCACCTCGCCGATCAGGTGGTTGACCTCCGCCTCCGGCCCGTCCAGCTCGACGATCAGCAGCGCCTCCACGTCCAGCGGATAGCCCGCGTGGACGAACTCCTCGGCCGCGTGGATCGCCGGCTTGTCCATCATCTCCATGCCGCCGGGGATGATGCCCGCCGCGATGATGGCGGCCACGCAGTTGCCGCCGGTCTCGCTGCTCGGGAACCCGATCAGGACGGCGCGCAGGGTCTCCGGCTTGCGCAGGATGCGGACCGTGACCTCGGTCACGACGCCCAGCAGCCCCTCCGACCCGGTCATGATGCCGAGCAGGTCGTAGCCTTCGGATTCCAGATGCTTGCCGCCGAGCCGGACGATGTCGCCGTTCATCAGCACCATCTCGATGCCGAGCACGTTGTTCGTGGTCAGGCCGTATTTCAGGCAGTGGACCCCGCCGGAGTTCTCGGCGATGTTGCCGCCGATCGTGCAGGCGATCTGGCTCGACGGATCGGGGGCGTAATAGAACCCCTCGTGCGCCACCGCGTTGGTGATGCCCAGGTTGGTGACGCCGGGCTGGGCGGTCACGGTCCGGTTGGCGTAGTCGATGTCCAGGATCTTGTTGAACTTGCCAAGGCCCAGGATGATCCCGTCTGCCAGCGGCAGCGCGCCGCCGGACAGGGAGGTGCCGGCCCCCCGGGGGACGACCTTGATCCCCATCTCGTTGCAGTATTTCAGGACCTGGGAAACCTGCTCGGTCGTGGTCGGCAGGACGACCACCATGGGCAGCTGGCGATAGGCCGTCAGCGCGTCGGTCTCGTAGACGCGCATCTCGTCGCGTTCGACGATGACGCCTTCGCCCGGCACGACGGCCCTCAGCGCGTTAACGATCTCTGCCCGGCGGGCGAGCACCGAAGCGTCAGGCGTGGGCATTTTCATCATGCCGTGTTTCCTCCTCCAGCGGACGGGGGCCGTACAGCGGCAACAGCCGGTGCCGGCCTCTTGTCCCTCGGCCGCGCCTCATCGGCAGCAGCATTTCATCGCGCGCACATTGGAAAAACGTCGCGTTGATGTAAAGTGGTATCACCACTTGGCCGAACAAGAGGCCCTGAAGAAAGGATCCTGCGGGTTTTCCCACCTCTGAAAAGCAAAACCGCGCCGAAACTGCGGCGCGGTCACCTCCCGGAGATACGGGCTCTCCCCTTTAGCACGCTCAGCCCTGGCGCGCCTTGAAGCGGGGGTTCTGCTTGTTGATGACGTAGACGCGGCCCTTGCGGCGGATCACGCGGCAAGCCTTGTGCCGGGTCTTCATGGATTTCAGCGAGTTCACGATCTTCATGGTTCACAGTCCCAGGAGGGTAAGTCACAAGAGCGCCGGAAAATATGGAGCGCAAGGCCCGATGTCAACAAGCGCCTGTGTTTGCGCGGCGTTTTCGGATCAACCTTCCGACCCCCGGGTCAGCCTTCTGACCCGTCGGACAGTTTCAGCGCGAAGAACCGGTACATGCGCAGCCCGCCCTGAAGTGCCGCGACCCGCCGCGCCCAGAGCTCCACCTCCTCGACCACCGCCAGCTTGGTCTCATGGTCCATGCTGTGCTTCTCCAGGAACTCGGTCAGCGACTGGATCGCCGCCAGGATCAGCACCCGATGGGCGTCGGTGACGTCCTCGGTGATGCGGATGTCCAGGTTGCGCTGCTGGAGCGAGGTGACCGTCCTGGCGACCGTCAGCGGGAACGGCTCGAGCGGTTCCTTCGCCAGCCATTCCTTCACGGCCGCCGAGCGGGGCTCGTCCTTCTCATAGACATAGTCGGTGAACAGCAACTGCCCGCGCGGCTTCAGGCTCATCTCGATGCCGTCGTTCAGGCTCTCGCGGTCCTTGATGCAGAAGAAGGACTCCTTGGAGAATATGCAGTCGAACCGCTTGGGGTGCCGGAAGTTCTCGGGGTCGTAATGGGTGATCGTCGCCTGCTTGGCCATGCCGGCCTTGACCGAGCGCTCCATCCCCTCCTTCGCGAGGACCGGCGACGGCTCCAGCCCGGTGACCCAGCAGCCGTACTGGGCCGCCATCTTGCGTGCCGCCCCGCCCAGGCCCGCCGCCAGGTCGAGCACGCTCATCGCCGGGTTCAACCCCAGCGGCTTGACCAGTTCCGGGATATAGTCGTCGCCGCCCGGCGAGGTGAAGCCGCTGCCCCACAACTTCTCGACCACCCCGACTCGGGTCGCGGACCAGAGCGGCTTGCCGAAGCGGGAGTTGACGCCGGGCATGGTCGGCCGGGATCCCGCGGGAGCGGCCGGCGCGGCGGCGGGTTCCGGCGCATCATCCGTCTTCTCCTCGGGCAGGTCGTAACCTTCCCACCAGGCGAGCAGGCGTTTTTTCCAGGGCTTACCGGTCTCCGAGGCTTCGCTCATCTCCCAAACGTCGTCCTGAATGCGGCATGGAACAGCCACGGCGCGGACCGCCGACGGCACTCCCCTCCTACCATGATGCCGTTAAGCGCCCGTTAAGGGGGAGCCCGGTGACTTTTCCAAGGCCTCGGCCCGGGTCCAGCCCGGGGTGGCCAATGGACGCGCCGGAGTTCCATATATTAACCATAGGGTGTTCACCGTTAGATAATTCGCTTTCCCTGGGTTGTTTAGTAGTTTTATGTTACCTGTCGAGCAATATCGGGATTTCGACGGGTCCGAGTACGTCACGGTCCCAACATCTATCTTTGTGCCTGAATGATGCATCCGCCATGCACCGACCGGAAGCGCCCCGAAACCGAAGGCATCCCCGCCGTCGTTCCTCCGCTGCCGTTGAATGAACCGGAGCGGCTCGAAACCCTGCGGCGCTATGCGCTGCTCGACACGCCGCCGGAGGCCGCCTACGACCGGATGACGCGCCTCGCGGCCCGGCTGCTCGGCACCCCGGTCTCGCTGATCAGCCTGCTCGACGACACGCGGCAGTGGTTCAAGTCGCGCCATGGATTGGATACGCCGTGGACCGGGCGCGACCTGTCTTTCTGCGCCTATACCATTCTCCAGGACGACGTCATGGTCGTTTCCGACGCGCTCCGTGACGAACGGTTCGCCGACAACGCGCTGGTGACCGGTGAGCCCGGCATCCGGTTCTACGCCGGCGTGCCCCTCAGGACCGCCGACCACCTGGCCCTCGGGTCCCTGTGCGTCATCGACCACGTTCCCCGCCACGGTTTCGGAGACGAGGAGAAGTCGGTCCTGCGGGATCTGGCCGACATGGTCATGCACGAGATCGAGGCCCGGCACGCGGCCGACGTCGCGAACCGGGAGATCGAGGAACGCCGCAGGGCGGAGACCGCGCTCGCCGCGGCGCTGGAGGAGAAGGAGACCCTGCTCCGCGAGATCCATCACCGGGTCAAGAACAACCTGCAAAGCCTGTGGGGCCTACTCCAGATCGAGAAGTCGAAGATGGCTGACGGCCATGCGAGGGAGCGGATGGACGCGGTCAGCCAGCGCATCAACGTGATGGGCAGCATCCACCGGCAGCTCTATGCCTCGCCCAACCTCGCCCGGATCGACCTCGCCGCCCATCTCGATGAGTTGTGCCGAAGCCTGATGGACCTGCACGACCGGCCGGACCGCGTCAGGATCCTGATCGAGGCGGATCCCCTGGATTGCACCCTGGATACCGCGATCCCGCTCGGCCTGATCGCCAACGAGGTGATCTCCAACAGCCTGAAGCACGCCTTCCCGGGCGAGCGGAGGGGAACGGTGCGGGTGACGCTGCGCCGCCTGCCCGATGTCGACCGCCGCGCCGGTCCGGGCGAACTGCTTCTTGCCGACGACGGCGTCGGCATGCCGCGGACCGCCGGCGTCGAGGACCCGGAGGGCATCGGCATGATCCTGATACATGCCCTGGCCAAGCAGATCGAGGCCGGCGTCTCGGTCGAGCACGGCCGCGGCCTCGCCGTCCGGATCCGTTTCGCCGAATGACGCCGATCCCGCCGGGTCATTTCCGGGCCGTGACCCGCTTGATCCCGGCGGCGATGTCCCGGCTCAGGGCGTTCACCGCCCGGTTCATGGCGGCGACCGTGGCCCCGTAGCCCTCGCCCTCGACCGATTCCACGTACCGCGCCCGGGCTCCCGCCCTCTCCGCCTCGGTCTGCCCGTCGAGCACGCTCCAGTAGGCGTTCAGCACGACGTTGCCGGAAGCGTCCCGCTCGAACGACGTGACGTCGATGGCGACGGTATGGGCCAGCGGCTCGCGCCGGCGCAGCGGCAGCACGAAGACGTTGTCGCTGGGCAGCAGGCCGCGCAGGTTGTCCGCCACCACACGGGTTATGTCGCCCTGGAGCCGCTGGCCCCAGCGGTTGCCCCGGCTGACCTGGATGGTGTTGGCGCTGGACCGGGTCACGATCTCCGGCCGGTCCAGGTACTCGGGGAGGTTGGCCTGCTCGACGCCGATCGCCGGACCGCGCGCCGCGGCCGGCGACCCCGGCCCGGTCGCGGACTCGCGCGGCAGGGAACTCAGGACGTGCAGGTCGGGGGGCGGCAGCGTCTCGGCGCAGCCGGCGACCAGCGGGACCAGCAGCAGCAATCCCCAGTGAAAACGTCTCATGGTCTATCTCCCCAGCAGCAGGGCGTTGGGATTGCGTTCCAGCGTCTCGGCGAAGCCGCGCAGCGAGCGGGACGCCACCGCCAGGTTGCGCATCGACGTCTCGAGGTCGGAGCGGATCGGCGAGTTGCGGGAAACCAGCTCGTTGGTGTTGTTCAGCATCGTCTGGGCCTGGGATACGGCCTGCTCGACGCTCTGCGACGTGGTCCGCAACGAGGTGACCAGGGGAACGAACTCGCGGTTGGCGGTGCCGATCAGCCCCTGGAGCTCGGCCATGGTGGATTGAAGGTCCTTCTGCACCTGGGCCAGGGTGTCGGATCCCGTGGTGAAGGTGCTGCGGGCCGCCGCCATGGTGGTCTCGAACTCGCGCATGCCGCCGGCCATGGCCGCCAGGGCCTCGCCGATGTCGGGCGACGACAGCAGCCTGTCCACGTTGGACAGGGTGTTCATGGCCGTCCCGACCATGTCCTGGATCGGCAGCTGTTCGATGTTGCGCCGGACCACGTCCAACGTGGACGGAACGGTCGGGATCTCCTCCACGTCGGGGTCGGCGCCGACCAGCGTGGCGGGCGTGTCGGGCAGCAGGTCCAGCTCGACCATCAATTGCTGGGTCACGTAACTCTGATAGACCAGCTGGGCCCGCAGGCCCCGCTCGACCATGGCGCTGTAGCTGATGTCCGGCGCCTTGCCGTTGGGCAGTCCGGTCCATTTCGTCCGGTCCGGATCGAACCGGATGTATGTCGGGATGCGCGCGGTCAGGTCCCGGCTGTCGATCACCAGGTCCACCCGGGTCACCGAGCCGACCCGGACGCCGCGGAAATTGACCGGCGCCCCGACATACAGCCCGTTGACCGATCCGTCGAAATAGATCACCGCCGGCGCCTGGTCCCGCCTCAGGAAACCGCTGCCCAGCGCCACCAGGGCGGTGACGAACAGGGCGATGGCGCCGAGCACGAACAGCCCGATCAGGCGTGGATTCGCCTTTCTATTCATGGAATTCTCCCGGCGAAAAGCGGCTTCGTCCTCATGGCTGGGCCTCCTCTAGCTCGCCGCGGCTCAGGAAGTCCCGCACCGAGCGGTGGCGGCTGTGCTCCCGCAGGCGCCGGGGATCGCCCCCGTCGATCGCGGTGCGGCTTTCCGCGTCCAGGAAGACGGAATTGTTCGCGATGGCGAAGATGCTGGCAAGCTCGTGGCTGACGATCACGACGGTGGCGCCCAGGCTGTCGCGCAGTTCCAGGATCAGGTCGTCCAGCCGGCGCGAACTGAGCGGGTCCAGCCCGGCCGACGGCTCGTCGAAGAACAGGATGTCGGGGTCGAGCGCGATCGCCCGCGCGAGCCCGGCGCGCTTGCGCATGCCGCCGCTGATCTCCGACGGGTAGAAACCCTCGAACCCGGCGAGCCCGACCAGCGCCAGCTTGAGCGATACCAGCTCGTCGATCTCCGCCGGTTTCAGCTTCGTGTACTGGGACAGCGGCACCGACACGTTCTCGGCCAGCGTCATGGAACTCCACAGCGCGCCGCTCTGGAACAGCACGCCGAAGCGCCGGCTCATCACCGCCCGCCGCTCCAGGTCGGCGGCGGTGAAGCTCTCGCCGTCGTAGCGGATGTCCCCGGCCGCCGGCTCGACCAGTCCGATCATGTGCTTCAGGAGCGTGCTCTTGCCGCAGCCGCTGGCGCCCATGATCACGAAGATGTCGCCGGTCGGCACCTGGAAGCTGACGTCGCGCTGCACGACGAAGCCGTCGAAGGCCATGGTCAGCCCTTCCACCGCTATCCTGGGCACGGTTCCCCCGGGCACGGAAGATCCGGGATCGCTCATGTCAGATCCCCAGCAGGTTGGTCATGACGGCGAAGACCGCGTCGACGACGATTATGAACACGATCGAGGTCACCACCGCCGAGGTGGCGGCGACCCCGACGGCCTGGGCGCTTCGCCCGGCCTGCATGCCGCGGAGCGCCCCGGCATAGGCGACCAGCATGCCGAACACGATGCTCTTGACGAAGCCGACCCAGAAGTCGGCCATGCTGAGCGCGCCGATGGTCTGGATGATGTAGGCGTTGCCCGACAGGCCCAGCATGGCGACGCCGACGATATAGCCGCCCAGCAGGCCCAGGAAGCAGGAATAGATGAACAGCAGCGGCATCATCAGGGCCAGCGCCAGCACCCGGGGCAGCACCAGGAAGTCGATCGGCGAGATGCCGATGGTCGACAGCGCGTCGATCTCCTCGTTGCCCTGCATCGTGCCGAGCTGGGCGGCATAGGCGGCGCCGGTCCGGCCGGCCAGCACGATGGCTGTCATCAGGGCGGCCATCTCGCGGGTCATGGCAAGGCCGACCAGGTTGGCGACATAGATGTCCGCGCCGAACTGCTGGAGCTGGATCGCGCCGACGAAGGCGACGGTCAGCCCGACCAGCAGCGAGACGATGGTGACGATGGGCAGCGCCTGCGCCCCGGCATCCTGGATCGCCTGGAGGAAGTCGACCCGGCGGAAGCGGGCGCGGCCGACCAGCATCCGGCCGAGCCCCAGCATGATCTCGCCCAGGAAGCTCACCGCCTGGTCGGCACCCCGCAGGTTGTCGAGCACCGCGCGCCCGACCCTGACCGGCAGCGTCGCGGCGGCGCCGCCGCGCGCCGCGTCCGCCTTGACCGGCACCGCGCGGGCGAGCGCGATCAGCCGGACGACCCCCGGCGGCAGCGCCCCGGCGTCGAACGCGACCTCGCGGGCGGCGCACAGGTCCCGCACCTTCAGCAGGTAGCTGACCAGCGCGCTGTCCCAGCCCCGCAGGCCGCCGTCCTCGCAGACGAGCGTCCGGACCCGGCCCTCGCCGAGCAGGGCCTCGATGTCCGACGTCCCGGCGAGGCCGTTGGCGATCCGCCAGTCGCCGGACAGCACGAGGGCCAGGCGCCCGGCATCGCCGGGGCGCAATTCCACCGCGTTGCCCCGGCCGTCGTCCCGGGACCTGTCCTGTCTGGTAACCGCCGTCATCGCACTCCGTCCGAACTCGGGCCAGCAGGCCGGGAGCCGGGCGCCTTCCGTTTCGTCCGGTTATCTGAACGAAGGAGGTGGACGCCGATTTGTTCCCGGGAATCGGGAAAAACCACGGTGCCGCCCGGATCAGCGGGCACAGAGTTCCGCCGTCGTCGCATCGGGCAACTCCGCCGCGGAGACGCCGAACCGCGCCACCACGTCCAGATGCTCCGGCGTGCCCAGGAACGACCGCAATTCCCGGTCGAAGGCCTCGACCAAGTCGGCGTCCTCCTTGCGGAAGCCGAAGGCGCCGTGCTCGGCGGGCTTGGCCGCCTGCCGCGCCGTCGGCCGGAACGGCTGCGCCACTTCCAGGATCTTCGGCTCGCGTTCCACCACCGCCCTGACGGCGGGCGCGCCGGCCGCCAGGGCATCGACCCTCCCGGTCACCACCCGCGCGCGGCGGCGGCCACGTTGGGGAAGATCGCGAGCTGGCTGTCGCGAATCCCCGCCGCCTGGGCATGGCTTCGCTCGATGGTTCCGGCCACGACGCCCAGCCTGACCGACGGGTCCTTGGCGATATCGTCGTAGCTGTGGATGTCGCGGGGGTTGCCGGCGCGGACCGCCAATCCTTTTCCCAGATGGTTGACGGCGCGGTAGGTCGGCGCGGAGAACGCGATCTGCCGGCAGCGCTCCGGCAGGACGTACATGCCGGATGCGATCACGTCGAAAACGCCGGCCCTCAGGTCGCGGATCAGGGCGGCGAACTCCACCTCGACCGCCCGGATCTCCCGCACCCCCAGGCGGGCGAAGACCCGGCGGGCGACCTCCGGGGCTTCGCCGGTGACGCGCCCGTCCGGGAGCCGGTAGGAGAAGGGAGGCAGCGGCGCGTAGCCGATGCGGACGGTCCGGGTTCGCATGATCCGGTCCAGCGTTTCCCCGGCCCGGGACGACGGAACCGGCAGGATCGGACCGGTCAGGATCAGACCGAGCAGGATCGGCAGGAATGCCGCGGTCCGCCTGCCGGACCAGCCCGCCGGAGCCCCGCCACCGCTTGATTTCCCCGACCGGCAACGTGCGATCATGATTGACCCCCGCAATCGGTACAATTTAAGGATGGTTAACCCGAGCATCATAGTGCCATCATGGATAGAGCCGCCATCACCCAGGTTAATCGATACAGGATAGGAACAGGCCGCAGCCCATGAAGCGCGTCCGACTTCCCACGATGTTGCTTGCGGCCGCGCTGCCCATCGTGCTCTTCGCCGCAACCATGACGGTCCTGTTCGACCGCCAGCAGACACGGTCCTGGGAAGCGGTCATGCATCAGGCCACCACGGCCGCGCGCGCAACCGTCGACGAGCGCGTGACGACGATCCGGATCGCGCTCGAGACGCTGGCGACATCGGGCTGGTCCGCTGACCGTCGGCGCGCCGACTTCCCCGCGCAGGCGGAGCGCGTCCTGGCCATGCGCCCGGACTGGATGGCTCTCCGGCTCACCGCGCCGGACGGCGGGATCGAGGCCGACGTGCGCCGCGACGGTCTCAAGATCCCGCGGGCCGCCGGACCGGACGAGGCGGACACCGGGATCGCGGCGGTCTTCCGCTTCGGCGAGCCGCAAGTCAGCGGCATCCTGACGGATCCGGCGCGGATCGTCGAACCGGTCTTCGCGGTCAGCGTCCCCCAGTTCGGCGGGAACGGGGTCGAGCGCGTCATCACGGCCTATGTGCGCGCCTGGACGATCAACCAGGCCCTGCGCGACCAGGGCGTCACTCCGGGGTGGCGGATCGCCGTGCTGGACGAGGACGCCAACCTGATCGCCCGTACCCTGTCGGAGGATCCGCGCGACCCGGGCATCGGCGGCCCGCCGGACGCGACCCTGCTGGACGGGCTGCGAAGCGGGCTGCCGATGTTCCACGCGACCAACATCCTGAACGAGAACCTGTACACCTCCTCCGCCATCTCGGGCCTGACCGGATGGACCATAGCCCTCGGCATGCCGGCGACGCTGGTCGACCTGCCGGCCAAGCGGACCCTGTCGGCGGTGGTCGGCGGCGGTATCCTGGCGGTGGCTCTCGCGCTCGGGATCGGCTGGATGCTGGCGCGCTCCCTGATGAAGCGCAGCGCCGCCGAGCGGCGCCTGCTCCAGCTGGAACTGGCCCAGGCCTCGAACGAGCGCACCGCGGCCATCCTGGAAAGCACGACCGACGGAGTCTTCGAGGTCAACCCGGGCTGGCGCATCATCTTCATCAACAGCCGCGCCCGCGCCCTGCTCACGGGGGGCGTCGACGTCACCGACAGGCTGCTGTGGGACGTCCTGCCCGACGCCGACACGACCGCCTTCTGGCACGAGTACCATCGCGTCGCCACGGAGCGGGTCCCGGCGGAGTTCGAGGAGTTCTATCCGGCCCTGGGGGCCTGGTTCTATGTCCGGGCGTTCCCCCTGCCCGACGGCGGCATCGCCGTCTATTTCCAGGACGTGACCGAGGGCCGCCGCGCCCGTGACGCGCTGGCCGACAGCGAGCGCCGCTACCGGTTCCTGGCCGAGAGCATCCCCCAGATCGTCTGGACGGCGACCCCGGACGGTGGGGTCGACTATGTCAACGGCCGGCTCAAGACCTATCTGGGAGCGCGGGAGGAAAGCTTCGCCGACGGCTGGAGATGGCTCGAAAACCTGCACCCGGACGATGTCGAGAGCACCCGGCAGTCCTGGAAGCACGCCCAGACCGACCTCGTGGTCTATGAGCACGAGCACCGCTTCCGCCGCCACGACGGCATGTACCGGTGGCATCTGGCCCGCGCCCTGCCGATGCTGGACGAGACCGGACAGGTCGTGAAATGGTTCGGCACCTCCACCGACATCCATGACCAGAAAGTGCAGCAGGAGGCGCTCCAGGCCGCGCGCGACGAGGCCGAGCGCGCCCGCGGCGTCGCCGAGCAGGCCGACCTGGCCAAGAGCAGGTTCCTCGCCGCCGCCAGCCACGACTTGCGGCAGCCGATGCAGTCGCTGTTCCTGTTCGCCGACAGCCTGCAGGCGCATATCGCCGATGCGGAAGGGGCCGACAAGCTGCTGCACCTGCGGCGCGGCCTGGACGCGCTAAAGGTCCTGCTGGACGGGCTGCTGGACATTTCGCGGCTGGACGCCGACGTGGTCGAGCCGACCGTCGAGGACGTGCCGCTGGACCCGTTGCTCGATCAGGTCGGAAGCGCCTACGCCAAGGTGGCCGCGGCCAAGGGCCTGTCGTTCGAGATCCGCGCCTGCGGCGGCACCGTGCGCACCGACCGCACCTTGCTCAGCCGCATCCTGAACAATCTGCTGGAGAATGCCGTCCATTATACCGAAGCCGGCCGGATCAGGATCGACTGCCGCCGGACCGGCGACACGGTCCGGATCGAGGTCCAGGACACCGGCATCGGCATTCCGCCCGATCACATGGAAGACATCTGGACGGAGTTCCACCAGGTCGGCAACCCGGAGCGCGACCGGAACCAGGGGCTCGGCCTCGGGCTGGCGATCGTCGATCGCCTCGCCCGCCTGCTGGGCCACCGGGTGGACGTCCGGTCGGCCCTGGGCCGGGGCTCCGTCTTCAGCATCGAGCTGCCGGCCGGCGCCGCCGTGGAAACTCCGGCCGCCGCTCCCGCCGCCCCGGTCGCCCCTGCTCCGGCCCCGGCCTCCGCCATCCCGCCGCCATGGGGAGGCGGCGCTATGCGGTGCTGGTGGACGACGACGCGATCGTCCTCCTGGGCCTCCAGAGCATCCTGAAGGACTGGGGCTACGACGTGCTGGCCGCCGGATCGACGGATCAGGCGCTGGAGCGGCTCGGGACCGCGAACCGCAAGCCCGACATCATCGTGGCGGACTACCGGCTGCGCGGCGGCCGGGTCGGCACCGAGGCGATCCTCCGGATCCGCGACCTGTTCTGCAGCGACATTCCCGGCGTGATCCTGACCGGCGAGACCGGGCCGGAATGCGCGCAGGACGCCGCCGCCTACGGCTTCAGCATCGCCCACAAGCCGATCACCTCGCATCAGCTCAGCCTGGCGGTGGAGAGACTGCTCAGCAACGCCGCGGACTGACCGTCACGGCGTCCGGGTGATGCGCCCCTCCACTTGCGGCATCACCGGGCCGTGCGCCTTGATGTATTCGGCGACCACCATTTCCAGGTTGGGGCCGTAGTCATAGGCGTTGGCGGCCTTGGCGAACAGGGCGTAGCCGTCGCCGCCCGCGCGCACGAAGTTGTTGGTCGCGACCTTGTAGGTCGCCGCGGGGTCGAGCGGCCGGAAGCTGCCGTCCGGCTCGCGCACGTCCACCGACTGGATGCGCGCGCCTTCCGGCTTGGCGGGATCGAACGAATAGCGCAGGCCGGCGACCTGCGGGAAACGCCCGGTGCCCGACATGGTCTTGTCGTGCGCCTTGGACACCCCGCCCTCCAGGCTCGCGCGGAGGTCGGCGCCGCCGATCTCGAACGTGGCCAGGGTATTGGAGAAGGGCAGCACCTCGATCACCTGGCCCATGGTCACCCGGCCGGCCGGGATGCCGGCCCGGATGCCGCCGCCGTTCTGGACCGCGATGCGGGTCCCCTGGTCGCGCGTCGCCCACAGCATCGCGTCGGCGATCAGGTTGCCCAGGTTGCATTCGCCGAACCGGCAGGCGTCGCTGGTGCCGACCAGCTCCACGCCGGCCTCGCCGACCGGCTGCCGGCGGAGCTCGGCCAGCGGCACGTTGAGCTGGACGATCTTGTCCTGCACCGCGGGGTCTTGCGCCACCTCGGCCCCCAGGGAGATCGGCCCGCCGGTCCACGCCGTGGCGACGCCGGATGCGTCGAAGGTGACGTCCAGCCGCCCGAGATGGGTGCCGTAGGCGCCCGCCTGGACCACCAGGGCGGGGGCGCCCGACGGGGTCCTGACGACGGTCGGATAGGGGCCGGCGGCCTTGTCGTTGCCGGTCTCCAGGAAGCTGTGGCTGTGCCCGCCGACATAGACATCCACGCCGTCCACCGCCGCGGCCAGCGCCTGGTCCTCGGCGTAGCCGATATGGGTCAGCGCGATGATCTTGTCGACGCCGCGCGCCTTCAAGTCGGCGACCGCCCGCGCCAGGGCGGCGGCCTCGTCCTGGAACGCCACGGTCGGGCCGGGGCTTGACGTGATCGGGGTATCGGACGTGGTAAGGCCGATGACTCCGATCCGCTGCCCGCCCTTCTCGACTACGGTGGACGGCTTGTAGCGGCCCTCCAGGCCGGGCTCGCGCGAGCTGTCCAGGTTGGCGCTCAGCACCGGCCAGGACACCGCGTCCAGATAGGGGCGCAATCCCGCCGGGCCGTCGTCGAACTCGTGGTTGCCCAGCGTCTGGGCGTCGGGGTTCAGCATCCCCAGCACCGTCTGGACCGCGCCGTGCTTGAAATGGGTGTAGAAGAGGGTTCCCTGGAACTGGTCGCCGGCATCGAGGAACAGGGCATCGTCGCCGCGCAGCTCCCGGAGCTTCGTCCGCAGGCGGGCGGCGCCGCCGACGCACTTGGCGGCCGATTCGTCCTTCGGCGTGCAGAAGCCGCCGGTGGAGGTCACCTGGTCGTACCGGGCGTGCACGTCGTTGACGTGCAGGATGCGCAGCTGGAACTCTGCGGCTCCGGCCGCCGCGGGCCAGAGGGCGGTTGTTCCGAGCAGGGTCAAGAGCCCTGCCCCAAGCAGAGCGGTTTTCGTCGCCATCGTCGCATGTCCCTCCGGAAGATCCCGGCCCCGAAGCCGGCCCCCAACCTTTTGCACGATCGTGCGTTCAGTCTTCAAGAAGAACTCTCCCGGACTGCCCTGCCGGCTTCGGCCGCAATGCTGATTCGAGCCCAAACCTGAAAGGCCTGCCATGGAAAGTGTCGATGCCGTGCTCGGCGCACTCAACACCGTGATCTGGGGGTACCTACTGATCTATGTGCTGATCGGCGCCGGGATCTATTTCACCGTGAAGACCAGGTTCCTGCAGTTCCGCCGGTTCGGCCACCTGTTCAGCGTGATGTCCGGTTCCCGCCACTGCGAGGGCGGCGGCATATCGCCGTTCCAGGCCTTCTGCGTCAGCATGGCGAGCCGGGTCGGCACCGGCAACATCGCCGGCGTCGCGATCGCGCTGACCCTGGGCGGACCGGGGGCCGTGTTCTGGATGTGGTGCGTCGCCCTGGTGGGCATGGCGACCGCCTTCGTCGAGGCGACCCTGGCGCAGCTCTACAAGGTGCCGCAGCCGGACGGCACGTTCCGCGGCGGCCCTGCCTATTACATCCAGCGCGGACTGGGTTCCCGCGCCTGGGGCATCGTGTTCGCGGTGCTGCTGATCTTCACCTTCGGGCTGGCCTTCAACGCGGTCCAGGCGAACACCATCGCCGACGTGCTGGGCGAGAGCTTCGGGCTGCCGACCTGGGTGACCGGCGTGGCGCTGGCGCTGTTCTGCGCGCCGATCTTCTTCGGCGGCATCCGCTCGGTCGCCCGGGTGGCGGAATGGATGCTGCCGGTCATGGCGCTGGCCTACGTGGCGCTGGCGCTGCTGATCCTGGTGATCCACATCGACCGCGTGCCGGACATGTTCATGCTGATCGTCCGTTCCGCCTTCGGGCTGGACCAGGCGGCGGCCGGGGCCTTCGGCGGGCTGACGGTGGCGCTGATGAACGGGGCCAAGCGGGGCCTGTTCTCCAACGAGGCGGGCATGGGAAGCGCCCCCAACATGGCGGCCACGGCGACGACGACCCATCCGGCGACCCAGGGCTTCATCCAGGCGCTGGGCGTCTTCGTGGACACCATCGTGATCTGCTCGGCCACCGCCTTCATCATCCTGCTGTCGAACCAGTACGACGTGACCGGCGCCACCGAGATGGCCGGCGCCAGCCTGACCCAGTCGGTGATCGCGGAGGAGTTCGGCGCGGCCGGCGGCCTGTTCATGACCTTCGTGATCTTCCTGTTCGCCTTCTCCTCGATCATCGGCAACTACGCCTATGCCGACGGCAACATGACCTTCCTGGGCGCCCGGATCAGCACCTTCAACATCTTCCGGATCGTCGCCCTGCTGGCCGTGCTGGGCGGCTCGATCGGCGAACTGCCGACCGTCTGGGCGCTGGCCGACGTCGCCATGGGCCTGATGGCGCTGGTCAACCTGGGAGCCATCCTGATGCTGTCCAAATGGGCCTTCGCGACCCTGGCCGATTACGAGGCGTCGGAGGAACGGGGACTGCCCCATTTCGAGGCCAGCGGCAACGCGTTGATGCCGGGCGCGCTGAAGACGGAGGTCTGGTAGGTGCTACGGCCCCCGCATCAGGCGGCGATGCTGCTTTCGTCCCGATTGACAGGAATCGCCGTCACCGCCACCGTGCGGACACGACAATAACAACCAATGACGAACCGGGAGGAATCGACCCATGTTCACGCTGGCCCTGCTGCTCTACCGGAAGCCCGGCACCACCACCGAGCAATACCAGACCTACTGGCACGACGTTCACGGCCCGATCGCGGCGAAGATCCCCGGCCTGCGTGGCTACGTCCAGAAGCACGTCCAGCCCGACGCCGAAGGCAACGTGCCGGTGGACGGCATCGCCGAACTGACCTTCGACAGCGCCGACGCCCAGCAGGCCGGCTTCGCCTCCCCGGAGGGCAAGGCCGCGTTGGACGACGTCGCCAACTTCGCGGACACGTCGCGGGTGGTGGCCTTCCCGGTGGAGGTGCGGCGGATCGTTTAGCGGTCGGCCGGGGGCTGGGGCGGTCCTGGGGAGGGGAGGTCGCGGCGTTGGGCCGCGGGGGGGCTCCCCAGTACGCCGGATTTGATTGCAAGCGGGCACCTCCCGCTTGACGATCACACCGGAGTTGCTGAAGGACTCCTGGTCGAAGGTGTACGCGATATTGAAGGAACGAGGAGTGCTGTGATGACCACGCTTCGCATCGGCATCACAAGCTATGAGCAGATGAAGGCCCGGACCATGGCCATCGCGCGGGGCGAGCTTCGTCCCGGTCCCGACGAGCCCAAGGTCTGGTTCACCTCCATGGATTCCCTCGCGAATGTCTTGTCGGAGGGCAACCGGACACTTCTGCGCCAGATCAGCATGTAAGAATACGGCGTGAAGTTCGCCTTCCCGATCTACCCTGGCTTTTTCGCCCTCATCCACACACGCGAGAAGAGTGGAAAAGCGCTCCTGGGCGCTGTGATCGCCTGAAATCCGGACCGTCACCCCTGAAGACGGGATGAGCCGAATCTTCAAATTACTGTATTTGAGGGGTCTCGATTTGGAGCGGGTGAAGGGAATCGAACCCTCGTCGTAAGCTTGGGAAGCTTCTGCTCTACCATTGAGCTACACCCGCAACGCCCTTGTTTATAGGGCATCGCCGCCCCCGATTCAAGGCGGCGATTCACTCCCCCGTACTGGCCCTCGTACAGACCCTCACGTAGCCCCGCGCACTCACGCCGGCGCGTTCAGCAGCCGCCACTCCCGGGCATAGGCCGGCGCGCCCGCGCCCTGCCGGGCGGCGATCTCCGGGGCCAGCATCGGCCGGGGCTCGGCGAGCCAGCGGGTCAGCATGCCGGAGACTCCGGCGAGCGAGCCTTCCACCAGTTCCAGCGCCAGGAAGCGGTCCAGGTCCACCGGGCCGGGCAGGCTCATGGAGAGCGTCAGGTCCCGGGTGAAGCCGAAGCGGCCATAGTAGGGCGCGTCGCCGACCAGGACGACGCTGCGCCAACCGGCGGCCGAGGCCCGGTTGAGGCTCTGGCGGATCATCTGGGCGCCCAGGCCGCCGCTCCGCATGTGCGGCGCGATCGCGATGGGGCCGAGCAGGATGGTCGGCACCGTGCCGCCGATCAGGATGGGCCAGTAGCGGATGGTGCCCACGACGGCATCGTCCTCCAGCGCCACCAGCGACAGGCCGGGGACGGGGTCGACGCCTTCGCGCAGGCGGTAAACGGTCTTGCCGGCCCGTTCGGGGCCGAAGGAGAGGTCCAGCAGGGTGTCGATGGCGGCGGCGTGATGCGGCTGCTCGATCGCAATGTTCATTGAGGCTTGTGATCCCGGCGGCAGGAATTGGGCAGAGAGGCTGTGACGCCGTGCCGCCGATGCCGGGGAGGAAAACTCAGGGGTTCAGCCTGTCATCCCATGGGCATCAGCACGCGGCGTGAGGACTGCTTCGCTTGCGACAGCGCAAGCCGGCATCCTTCGTCGTCGTAGGGCGTGCTGGGGCAACATGGGGCTGGGGTTACCCATACAGTTTCGATGGACGCTGGATATAACACCCCACCCCTTCCGGTTAAAGCAGGAAATTGGTCATGAGACATCATGGCCCCACATCGATCAAACCGGCGTGATCGGGACGCCACATCCATGACTTCCGACTGACTCGCGGGTTGCCATGGGATACCGTCCGGCACGGCTGAAAGGACCCGATTCAAGGCATGACGACAGGCGAAAGGATCGATATCGCGCCCGCCCCGGCCGCTCCCGCCGCACCCGCCGCCCCTGTCCCGGCAGCGGCCCGGCGGCGGCGCAGCCGGCTGGAAGCGGTGCCGGCGGTGACGCTCGTCCTGTTCCTCGGGCCGATCGCCGCCGGGCTGGCCGGCACCTGGGCGCCGGCCTTCGGCTTCCTGCCCGCGCTGGGCGGGACCGAGCCGACGCTCGACCCGTGGCGCGGGCTGATGGCGGCGCCGGGGCTGGGCGGCGCCGTGCTGCTGTCCGCGGGAACGGGGCTGGCGGCGACCCTGCTGTCCTTCGCCATCGCCCTGTGGTTCTGCGCCGCGTGGCACGGCACCCGCACCTTCTCCGCCTTCCGGCGGCTGCTCGCCCCCCTGCTGGCCCTGCCCCACGCCGCCTTCGCGATCGGGCTGGCCTTCCTGATGGCACCCAGCGGCTGGATCGTCAGGCTGCTGTCGCCCTGGGCCACCGGCTGGACCTTTCCGCCCGACCTGGCGCTGGTCAACGATCCCCGGGGATTGGCGCTGGTGCTGGGGCTGATGGTCAAGGAAGTGCCGTTCCTGATGCTCATGATCGTGGCGGCGCTCGGCCAGACGCCGGCGGACAAGTCGCTGGCCGTCGCCCGCAGCATGGGTTACGGCCCGGTCACGGCTTGGCTGAAGGTGGTGCTGCCGCTGGTCTACGCGCAGGTCCGCCTGCCGGTCTACGCCGTGCTGGCCTTCTCCCTGTCGGTCGTGGACGTGGCGCTGATCCTGGGGCCGGGCACGCCCCCGCCGCTGGCGGTGATGGTGCTGCGCTGGTTCTCCGATCCCGACCTGGCGCTCCGCTACCAGGCGGCGGCGGGCGCCTGCCTGCAACTGGCGCTGGTGGCGGCGATGATCGCCCTGTGGCGGCTGGGCGAGGTCGCCGCCGGATCGGCCTGCCGGGGCTGGCTGGTGTCCGGGCGGCGCGGCGGCTCCGGGCGGGCGGCGCGGGCGGTCTCGGCCGGGCTGGCCGCCGGGGTGGTGGCGGTCGCGGTCGGCTCCTCGGTCGGGCTCGGCCTGTGGTCGGTGGCGTCGCGCTGGCGCTTTCCCGACGCCCTGCCCGGCGGCTGGACGCTGGAGACCTGGACGCGGGCGCTGCCCGCCCTGGCGGGACCCGCCTGGACGACGCTGACGGCCGGGCTGGCCGCCGCCGGAATAGCCCTGGTCCTCGTGCTGGGCTGCCTGGAGAACGAGCAGCGGTCGGGGCTTCGGCCGTCGGCGCGCGGGCTGTGGCTGCTGTACCTGCCGCTGCTGGTGCCGCAGATCGGCTTCCTGTTCGGAACCCAGGTGCTGCTGGTGGCGGCCGGGCTGGACGGCACCTGGCCGGCGCTGGTGTGGAGCCACCTGCTGTTCGTGCTGCCCTATGTGTTCCTGACCCTGGCCGATCCCTACCGGGCGCTGGACGAGCGCTACGCGCGGGCGGCGGCATGCCTCGGCGCCTCGCCGGCCCGGGTCTTCCTGCGGGTCAAGCTGCCGCTGCTGCTCCGCCCGATCCTCGCCGCGGCGGCGATCGGCTTCTCGGTCAGCGTCGCCCAGTACCTGCCGACCCAGTTCGCCGGGGCCGGCCGGCTGCCGACATTGACGACCGAGGCGGTCGGGCTGGCGGCCGGGGCGGACCGCCGGCTGATCGGCGTCTACGGCTTCGCCCAGGCCGCCTTGCCCCTGGCCGCCTTCGCCCTGGCGCTCCTGGTGCCGGGGCTGTCCGGAAGGGTGCGCCGGATCGGGACCGGGAAAGGCAGGCGGGCATGAGGGCGGGCCTGGGACCGGATAACGAACACCGGCTGGAGCTCGACGGGGTCGGGCTCAGGCTCGGCGGGCGGGAGCTGGTCCCGCCGCTGTCGCTGACCATCCAGGGGGGCCAAGTCGCCGTGCTGATGGGGCCGAGCGGCAGCGGCAAGTCGAGCCTGCTGGCCCATCTGTGCGGGACCCTGGACCCCGCCTTCGAGGCCGCCGGGCGGGTGGTGCTGGACGGCACCGACCTGGCCGGGTTGCCGCCGGAACGGCGCCGGGTCGGCATCCTGTTCCAGGACGACCTGCTGTTCCCGCACATGAGCGTGGCGGAGAACCTGGCGTTCGGCCTGCCGCCGGGCGTTCGCGGGCGCGCCGAGAGGCGGGCGGTGGTCGAGCGGGCGCTTGCCGAGGCCGACCTCGCCGGGTTCGGCGGGCGCGACCCCGCGACGCTGTCGGGCGGCCAGCGCGCCCGCGTGGCGCTGCTGCGGACCCTGCTGGCGGAGCCGGCGGCCCTGCTGCTGGACGAGCCCTTCGGCAAGCTGGATGCCGCCCTGCGCGGCCGTTTCCGCGCCTGGGTGTTCGACCATGCGCGGCGGCGGGGCCTGCCGACGCTGCTGGTCACCCATGACCCGGCCGACGCGAAGGAAGCCGACGGGCCGATCGTCGATCTTGGGGCGGGGGAACCCGGGGCGGGGGAACCCGGCAATTCGCCCGATGGGACGCCCGATGCAGTGCCCGATACGGCTATGGATCGCATACCAGGGTACGTCGTTAAGCGGGCGTAAACGCAAAGGGACGTAGAAACGGGATGGATACGCTCCTGGACAAGGAGGAAAGCACGGAGTAATTTTTGTTTCGCTGCCATTTCGATATAACCGACGCCCGGTCGCGAGCCCACCATGTACAGTCAGACAACCCGCTCGATCAGGGTTTCCGTAAAGCCGACCTTCCTGGAAGAGCAGTCTTCGCCGGCGGAGCACCATTTCGTCTGGGCCTATCATGTCCGGATCGAGAACACCGGGGGCGAGACCGTACAGCTGCGCAACCGCCACTGGCGGATCACCGACAGGTTCGGCCGCGTGCAGGAAGTCCAGGGGGCCGGCGTCGTCGGGGAACAGCCCGTGCTGGAGCCGGGAGAGAGCTTCGAATACACCAGCGGCACCCCGCTGACCGCTCCCTCGGGCATCATGTCGGGCAGCTATCAGATGGAAACCGCGCGTGGCGAGAAGTTCGACGTGACCATACCGGCCTTCTCGCTGGACAGCCCCCACGAGACTGTCCAACTCAACTAGCAGCCATACCCTGCAGCGCCGCCCGGCGGAGGGTCGGCCGTTCCGCGGATCTTGAAACGCGCGAACGGGACGCCACCTCGCTGTCCATGCGGAACCGGTTCCCGCCCACGCACGACGGTCGGGGGACGACAGTGCGCGACACAGCGAACCGGGACAGAACCGACCATCGAAAGGTACCCGTCGTGAGTGCATCGAAGCCCCTGGCTACGGATAATATCGTCCGCGGCCCTTCCCACCATCGGCGCAGCGCCCCCGGGATCGCGCGTCCAAGCCGTGCCGAAGCCGAACAGGCCGTCCGCACCCTCCTGCTGTGGGCGGGAGACGATCCCGACCGGGAAGGCCTGCTGGGCACGCCCGACCGCGTGGTTCGGTCCTACGAGGAGTTCTTCGCCGGCTACGGGGTCGATCCGGTGGAACTGCTCCAGCGCACCTTCGAGGAGACCGACGGCTACGACGAAATGGTCGTCCTGAAGGGCATCCGGTTCGAATCCTACTGCGAACACCACATGGTGCCGATCATCGGCAAGGCGCACGTGGCCTATCTGCCCAATCACCGCGTCGTCGGCATCAGCAAGCTGGCCCGCGTGGTCGAGGCCTATGCCAAGCGCCTCCAGATCCAGGAGAAGATGACCTCCCAGATCGCCAACACGATCGAGGAGGTCCTCCAGCCGCTCGGCGTCGCGGTCGTGCTGGAAGGCGAGCACCAGTGCATGACCACCCGCGGCATCCACAAGCCCGGCGTCAACATGGTGACCAGCCGGATGCTGGGCGCCTTCCGGACGGACCCGTCGACCCGCCGGGAATTCCTCGCCATGATCGGCAGCCCGTCGGGCAACGGTATCGGCGGCTGATCCCGGAAGCATATAGCAGTATGATGAGGGCGCCACGGCAACGCGGCGCCCTTCTTCAATACCGGACCTTGGCCCCTTGGATTTCCGCCCCGTCTTCTTCGTCCTCGGCATCCTGCTGTCGACGCTGGCCTTCAGCATGCTGGTCCCGATGCTGGCCGACCTTTCGATCGGCCACCCCGACTGGCAGACCTTCGCGATCTCGGCGGCATTGACCCTGTTCGTCGGCGTGTCCCTGCTGCTGACCAACCGCATGCCCGAATTCACGCTGTCGATCCGGCAGGCCTTCCTGCTGACCACGCTCTCCTGGATGGTGACCGCCGCGTTCGCCGCGGTGCCGCTGATGCTGGCGGAACTGGGGCTCAGCTACACCGACGCCTTCTTCGAGGCGATGTCGGGCATCACGACGACCGGCGCCACCGTGATCGTCGGGCTGGATCTGGCCCCGCCGGGCATCCTGCTGTGGCGCGCGCTGCTGCAATGGATGGGCGGGATCGGCATCATCGTGCTGGCGCTGTCGGTGCTGCCCATGCTCCAGGTCGGCGGGATGCAGCTGTTCCGGACGGAGTCCTCGGAGAAATCGGACAAGGTGCTGCCTCGGGCCGCCCAGCTGGCGACCTGGATCGGCCTGATCTATCTGGGATTCACGGTGCTCTGCGCGGTCGGCTACCGGCTGGCCGGGATGCGCTGGTTCGACGCCTTCGCCCATGCCATGACGACCATCGCGACCGGCGGCTTTTCCACCGCCGACGCGTCGGTCGCCTTCTTCGACGATCCGATGATCGAACTGGTGGGCATCGTCTTCATGCTGGCGGGCGCGCTGCCCTTCGTGCTGTATCTTCGGGCGCTGCGGGGCGACCTGCGGCCCCTGCTGTCGGACCGGCAGGTCCAGTGGTTCGCCGCCGTGGTCACCGCGGCGGTCGGCATCATGACCGCGCACCTGTGGATCGAGCGCGACTACGAACCGCTTGCCGCGCTTCGGCTGGCGGCGTTCAACGTCGTGTCGGTGATCACCGGGACCGGGTACGCGACGTCGGATTTCGGGACCTGGGGACCGTTCGCCGCGGGGCTGATGTTCTTCCTGATGTTCGTCGGCGGCTGCGCCGGCTCCACCTCCTGCGGGATCAAGATCTTCCGCTTCCAGGTGCTCTACGCCACCGCCGACGCCCAGATGCGGCGGCTGATCCAGCCGCACGGGGTCTTCATCGCCTACTACAACGGCAAGCCGATCCCGGAGGCCGTCTCGGTGTCTGTGATGAGCTTCTTCTTCCTCTACGCCCTGTGCTTCGTGGCGCTGTCGCTGTCGCTCCAGCTGCTGGGACTGGACTACCTGACGGCGATGAGCGGCGCCGCCACCGCGATCAGCAATGTCGGCCCCGGCCTGGGGCCGGTGATCGGGCCGAGCGGCACCTTCGCGCCGCTGCCGGACGCCGCCAAATGGGTCCTGTCGGCCGGGATGCTGATGGGGCGGCTGGAACTGTTCACCGTCCTCGTCCTGCTGACGCCGGCCTTCTGGCGCCGGTGAGGGAATGGGGATACAGTTCCCCCGTCCCTGGCAGGATCAAGGAAATGCTGGAATTCGGACGCTCCCTGCGCCGGCTCCGCCGGCTGAACGGGATCAAGCAGGAACACCTGGCCGAACTCGCCGGCGTGACCCAGGCGACTGTATCCCGCTGGGAATCCGGGCAGCACCGGCCGACGCCGGAGCAGGCGGCGCGGCTGCTGCCCCTGCTGGAGGCTCGCCTGAACCCGGCGGGCGACGCCATGCTGAAGCGGCTGGTGGAAACCTCCGCCCTGCGCATCCATCTCGTGTGCGACGTCAGCCACCGGCTGTTGGCCGTGTCCCAGGGGCGCCGGCGGGAATGGGAGAACGACGCGCGGGACCTCTACGGGGAGACCCTGTGGCCCTTCGCGTCCGACGGCATCCGCGACGGCGAGGCGCGCCTGGGCGAGCTGGGCTGGTACGAACCGGTCGCCCGCGCGATCGCCGGTTGGACCGACTTCAAGCACTCGGGCGTGATCCGCATGGGTCCGGGCATGTGGCTGTGGGAGCGGGTCCAGCTGAGCGACGGCCGCTTCGCCCGGATGGTCACCACGATGCCGCTGGAGGATTTGCGGCGCGGGGTGCCCGAGGCCCGCATCGTCTCCCTGCCGCCCGGAGCGCCTTCCGGAGCCGAGGATCAGGTCGTATGATTTATACGTCGGCCCAGGCGGGGGTGCGGCGGTAAGCTCGCCTTCTCCTGGAGGGATGAGCCATGCCGTTACGACTCTTCCGGCGCCGCCCCGTCGCGGAGCCGCCGCTTGCGGACGTGCTCGCCGGCCTGATGGCGGCACGGGACGCGGACCGGATCGCCCTGATGGTCCTGGCACTCGGCCCGCGCCTGGAGCGACGCCCGGACCTCGCGAGCTGCCTGCGCCTGGCGGCGATGGGCGGCCTGACCGGCGAGGCCGCCGCCCGGCTCGGCGGGCCGCTGCCGGACTTGGTCCGCGAAAGGCTCGGGGATTCGACCCACGAGGCCCGCTTCGTCGAGACGCTGGCGCGGCTGGCGCGCCGCATGGAGCTTGACGCCGTCCCGGCCCGGCACTGGACCGGGGACGACCGCCGCCGCCTGTTCGACCCCGACTTCCTGGCCCGGCGCTGCGCCGGCGAACCCGTGATGGCGGAGCTGAACGACCTGCTGTGGCACGCCGCCGTCGCCCGCCTGCGGCAGGCCGGCGAGAACCCGGCGGCGGTCGCGCTGGAGGCGATGGGGCTGGCGGGGAAGCCGGTGACGTCGAAGGCGACGGTTCGGTAGGTGGGCCTTGGCCCCGAGGGCCGACGCACATGGGAGCTGGCGGCTTTTCCGCTACCGAAGCGTGACCGCCGACAGGTTGCCGTAGACCCCCTCTTCCAGCTTGGCGTTCAGCTCGGTCATCATGCGCTCGACCATGGCGAACAGGGCGTCGTCCCTGCCCTGGAGGGAGATGTTCTCGGGCACGCTGATGGTGCGGGCGACGGCGGCGCCGGTATAGCCCTGGAAGCGGCGCGACGGCTGTTCCACGACCAGGTCGACCGCGAGCTTGCCGTCGTAGCGCTCGGACTGGTCGGTGGTGAAGGCGCCGCGCAGGCCGGTGGTCGACGGCAGGCCGGTCTCGACGATGCTGGCGTCCTTGATGACGACCCGCAGCGTGCCGCTGCCGCCCATGGCGCGCAGCCTTTCGTTGGCCCAGCGGCGGATGGCGTCCGACGGCGGGACCGGGGCCAGGTGGTCGACGTTCGGCTGCACCTGGGGCGGCTGGTACTGCTGGACGACCTCGATGGTGGCGACGTCGAACGAGATCGGGGCCGCGCCGGCGAAACTGATCTGGCGGGCCGCCGGGCGCGGCGGTGCCGACTGGCAGGCCGCCAGGGCCAGGGTGACGGCGAGGACGAGGGCGGCCGGGCGGAGAAGGTTGCGGAGCATCATGACGGTTTCGCGGAAAAGGAGGGGGTTCACGGATAGCACGGGGCCGTGGCCCCGGTCACTTGGATTTGGCCGGCGGAGGCTTGGGCGGCTGGGATTTCCGGGTCTTCGCCGCGGTCGGCGTGACCGCTGCGCGGAGGTTCCTGGGCGAGACCACCAGGCAATAGGCCTTGGCCTGGCGCAGGCGCTTGCAGGCGGCCGTGGCCTGCGCCTCCTCCAGCCCGATCACGATCGGGCGGTGCTTCCTGCGCCGCTCGATCGTCGTCAGCATCGCGCCGCCGAGCACGGCGGCATGGCTCCGCATCAGCTTGCGCCCGGCGTCGGCCGCCTTCGCCTTGGTATTGAACGTGCCGGCGATCTCGACGCTCCAGCCGCCCTGCGCCCGGGGAACGCCGGGAACCGAGACGATCGACGCGCAGGCCGGGGAGATGACGCCGGTGGCCGGCTCGTCCGGCTCCCGGGTGCGGACCGGATCGATGTCGCGCAGGGTGACCGGGATCTTCGGGTCGGGTTTGGAATAAGCCTCGTCCATCAACCGGGCGATGGCGTCGGCGCGGTCGCCGCGGCTCAGTTCGCCCAGGACGACGGCGACCAGCCGGCGCCCATTGCGCACCGCCGACGCCACCAGATTGTATCCCGCGGCGCAGGTGAAGCCGGTCTTGATGCCGTCGGCGCCCCGGTAATTGGCCAGGAAGCCGTTGACGCTGTTGAAGGTGCTGCCCCGGTGGACGAAGCTTCGGGTGCTGAAATAGCTGTACTGGTCGGGAAAGTTCCGCAGCAGCGCCAGCGCCAGGATCGTCAGGTCGCGCGCGGTGACGACCTGTTCCGGGTGGTTGAGCCCGGAGGCGTTGCGGAACTCGGTCCGGTTCATGCCGAGCGACCGGGCCTTGGCGGTCATGGCCTCGGCGAAATCGGACTCGGTCCCGCCCAGCCGCTCGGCCAGGACGACGGCGGCGTCGTTGGCGGATTCGATGATGGCGCCCAGGATGGCGTCGCGCGCCCGGATGGTCGAGCCCTGGCGAAGCCGCAAGGACTGGCCGGTCTGGCTGGCCGCCCGGACCGACACGGGCAGTTCCTCGTCCAGCTTCAGCCGGCCGGCCCGCAGCGCGTCGAACGCCATGTAGACCGTCATCATCTTGGTGGTCGAGGCCGGGAAGCTGCGCAGGTTGGGCTGCTCGGCATGGAGCACGACCCCGCTGTCGGCATCGACGACCAGGCTGGCCCGGTACGCGGCGGCGGGGCCGGAGAACACGGGGCCGGACAGGATCAGGGCCGCGAGCGCGCCCGCAGACAACACACGAACGCATACCCGCAGCACGATGAACCCCTATGGATCAGCCGTAGACATTCTCCAATTGTGCATCATCAAAAGTATACGTCGAGTTACAGAACTCGCAGGTGACCTCGACCCGGCCGTTGACCTTCAATTCCGAGATCTCCTCGCGCGGCAGCGACCGCAGCACCGTCGCCACGCGGTCGCGCGAGCAGCGGCAGGTGGCGCGGAGCTCCGTCGGGGTATAGACGCGCACGCCGTCCTCGTGGAACAGGCGGAACAGCAGGTCGTTGGGCGGCAGCCTCGGGTCCAGCAGTTCGGCGTCGGTGCAGGTGCCGATCAGCACCATCGCCCGGCGCCAGTCGTCGGCGACGTCGCTGCCCAGCGTCTGCTGGATCTGGTCCTCCGGCAGGCGCTGGAGCATCAGGGCGCCGCCGCGCCAGATGCCGCCGGAGACGGCCCCGGCGCGGCCGACCGCGACCTTAATGCCGGTGTCGAGCTGCTCTGACTGGCGGAAATAGTGCTGGACGCACTCCGACAGCGTATCGCCGTTCAGTTCGACGATACCCTGGTAGCGCTCCGTGTGCTCGCCCTGGTCGACCGTGAAGGCGAGATAGCCGGTACCGAGCAAGGCCGGAACGGGGGCCGCCGCGCCCGCGTCGGCGCCGGCCAGCCGGTCGGCGTCGAACTGGGCGTAACCGCGCACGTCGCCGGTGCTGGTGACGTCGGCCACCATCAGCGAGATCGGGCCGTCGCCCTTGGTCTGGAGCGTGAAGATGCCCTCGTACTTGAGGGCGCCAGCCAGGGTGATGGCGAGCGTGATGGTTTCACCGAGCAGTTGGGCGACCGGCTCGGGATAGGCGTGCTTGGACAGGACCTCGTCGAGCATCGGGCCGACCCTGACCAGACGGCCCCGCAGGTGCGAGGCGTCGATCTGGAAAGGCTGCACGATGTCGTCGGTGAGGGGATTCTCGGCGTGACCGAAATGGCTCATGAACTCAGACACCAGGTTAGAATGCCCTTCTGGGCGTGCAGGCGGTTTTCCGCCTCGTCCCATACCACGGAGTTCGGGCCGTCGATCACGTCGGCGGTGACCTCGTCGCCGCGGTGGGCCGGCAGACAGTGCATGAATATGGCGTCCGGTTTCGCATTTGCCATAAGGCGCCGGTCGACCCGGTAGGGAGCCAGCATGTTGTGTCGGGTCGCGGCATCCTGCTGGTTCATGGAGACCCAGGTGTCGGTGACCACGCAGTCGGCCCCGGCGACGGCGGCATTCGGATCGCCGCCGACGCTCACCTTTCCGCCCTGCCCGACCGCCCAGCCGACCAGATCGGGGCCGGGCCTGAGCTGTTCCGGGCAGGCGAGGCGCAGTTCGAAGCCGAACCGGACCGCCGCGTGGATCCAGCTGACGGCGACATTGTTGCCGTCGCCGCTCCAGGCCACCACCTTGCCCGCGATCGGGCCGCGGTGCTCCTCGAAGGTCAGCACGTCGGCCATGATCTGGCAGGGATGCGACCGGTCGGTCAGCCCGTTGATCACCGGGACGGTCGCGTGCTCCGCCAATTCCAGCAGCTTCTCCTCTGAATCGGTGCGCAGCATGATCACGTCGACGAAGCGGGACAGTACCTTGGCGGTGTCGGCCACCGTCTCGCCGCGGCCAAGCTGCATCTCCTTGGAGCTGAGCATCACCACGTCGCCGCCGAGCTGGCGCATGCCGACCTCGAAGGAGACGCGGGTCCGGGTGGACGGCTTCTCGAAGATCATGGCGAGCGTCTTGCCGGCCAGCGGCTTGTCGCTCCTCCCGCTGGCCTTCAACGCCTTGCCGCGCTCCAGGATGGAGCGCAGCATCGCGGCGTCGAAATCGTCGAGGTCGAGGAAATGGCGGGGCCCGGCGCCGCCGGGTGCCTGCGCGCTCATGGCGCCAGCTCCGCGCAGACCTTGTCCAGGGTGTCGATCGCCTCGTCCACCTGGGTTTCGGTGATGATCAGCGGCGGCAGCAGGCGCACGACGTTGTCGCCGGCGGCGACCGTCAGCATGCCATGGGCGCGAAGCTTGTCCACGACGGTGCCGTTGACGATCTCGGGAGCGAACCGAAGGCCCAGCAGCAGGCCGGCGCCCCGCACCTCCACCAGCGCCCCGGGATGGCGGGCGGCCAGGTCGATCAGGCGGCTCCACAGCACGCGGGCGATACGGTCGACGCCTTCCAGGAAGCCCGGCTCCAGCATGACGTCGAGCACGGCGTTTCCGACCGCCGTCGCCAGCGGGTTGCCACCATAGGTCGAGCCATGGGTGCCGGGAGTCATGCCGACCGCGGCCTTCTCGGTCGCGAGGCAGGCGCCCAGCGGGAAGCCGCCGCCGATGCCCTTCGCGACCGACATCACGTCGGGCGTGATGCCGGCCCATTCATGGGCGAACAGCTTCCCGGTGCGGCCCATGCCGGTCTGGATCTCGTCGAACAGCAGCAGCAGGCCGTACTCGTCGCAGACCTCGCGGAGCTGGCGCAGATAGTCGAGCGAGCCGGCGCGGATGCCGCCCTCGCCCTGCACCGGTTCGATCGAGATGCCCGCCGTCTCGTCGGTGATGGCGGCGCGCAGCTCGTTCATGTTGCCGAAGGCGACCTGGTCGAAGCCGTCCTGCATGGGGCCGAAGCCCTTGACCATCTTCTCCTGCTTGGTCGCGGCGATGGCGGTCGTGGTCCGCCCGTGGAAGGCGCCGCCGGCGGTGATGATCCGCCAGCGCTCGGGATGCCCCGTCTCGTACTGGTACTTGCGCACCACCTTGATCGCGCATTCCCACGCCTCGACGCCGGAATTGGTGAAGAACACCGTGTCGGCGAAGGTGTGATCGACAAGTCGTCGCGCCAGGCTCTCCTGCCCCGCCACGCGGTACAGGTTGGAGGTATGCCATATCTTGTGCGCCTGATCGGTCAGCGCCTTGATCAGGTGCGGATGGGCATGGCCCAGCGCGGTGACGGCGACGCCGCTGGCGAAGTCCAGGTAGCGCCGGCCGGTCGTGTCGAAGACATAGGGTCCTTCGCCCCGCTCGAATACGACATCCGCACGGGCATAGGTGGGCATGACAACAGGGATCACGGGTAAGCCCCCAACGGGTTCAATTCCGGCAACGGTCCACCAGCGCCGTCCTCCGGAAAATGGCGTAGTACGGAAAGCACGAACTCCCGGAAGGCGCAGCCATCCGGGAGACCGCAGACTATCCGAAGCCGGGGACGGGATGTCAACGATTGCAGGCGCGAATCGGGCGGGCGGGGCGTGATTTCGTGGGCCGGAGCAGCGGAATAAGGAGAAATTCGCGGTAATAAAGCCTTAAATCCCTTGTGACAATCTTGCGCCCGATTTGCATTCAAAGGAATGCATCCACGTGTTCGGGAAACGTCTCAGCAAATGACCGCCGCTGCATTTCGCCCTGGAAGCGACAGGATCTCCCTCGGCAGGCTGCTTCGCCTTGCCCTTGCCGGAACGATGGCATTGAGCGGATGCGCCACGCCGGCCCCGACGCCGACCGCGGTCCAGGCCCCCGCCGCCGTCGCGGAGGCCCAGAAGCAGGCGGCACTGGCGCCGCCCGCCGTCAAGAGCTTCAAGCGGAAGGTGGCGTTGGGCCGCTTCACCAACGAAACCCGCTATGGCAAGGCGCTGCTGGGCGGCGACCTGGATCCGCTCGGGCGCCAGACCGGCGACATGCTGAGTTCGCGGCTGGTCGAATCCGGGCGCTTCATCGTGCTTGAACGGCCCGACCTCGCGGCGATCAAGGCCGAGCAGGCCCTGTCCGGCGGCGGCAACACCGTCGGGGCCGACACCCTGATCGTCGGGTCGCTGACGGAATTCGGCCGCGGCGCCGAAGGCCAGGCGGGATTCCTCAGCAACACCAAGCGCCAGGTCGCCCGAGCCAAGGTCGAGGTGCGGCTTGTCGACGTCAGGACGGGACACGCCTATTTCTCGGCGACCGGCGCCGGAGAGGCGGCGGTCGAGCAGGGCACCGTCATGGGGTTCGGCTCCCGCGCCGATTACGACGCGACCCTCAACGACCGGGCGATCGGCGCCGCCATTTCCGACCTTCTCAGCAGCCTCGTCGCGAAACTCGAGGAACGTCCCTGGCGCAGCGACATCCTGAAGGTCGACGGACCGCGCGTCTATATCAGCGGCGGCACCAGGCAGGGCCTGAAGCCGGGAGACAGGCTCGCCGTCATGCGGAGCGGCGAGCGGGTGAAAAGCGCGCAGAGCGGTTTCGACCTGGAACTGCCCCCCTCCCCCGTCGCCGAACTGGTGGTCGAGAGCACGTTCGGCGACAGCGTGACCAGCGAGGGGTCGATCGCGCGCATCACGGGCGGAACCGTTCCGGGCGGCAATACCAGCGGTCTGTTCGTCGCCGAAGTGAAGTGAGGAGCCGAGACATGTTCGTTCGTCCATTGGCGCTGGCCGGCGCCCTGCTGCTGACCGCCTGCGCCTATCCCGGCACGTCGGTCCGGACCTTGGAGGAAAAGCCGCGACTGGCTTTCGCCAACGCCTCCCCCACCGCCATGCTGTTCATCAACGGCGTCCTGATCGGCCCGGCCGCCGATTACGACGGAAAGAAGAACACGCTTCAGGTGGGAACGGGCACCCACACCGTTGAAGTCCGGGAAAACGACAGGGTCGTACTCAGCGAGAAGATCTATCTCGGGTCCGACATGACCAAAACAATCTCCCTGCCCAAGTGAGTCAGATCAAGTGAGTCAGATGATGAGAGCCAGTCGCCTTTCGATTCTGGCCGTGGCCGCGATTTGTGCGGGATGCGGTCCGACGACGAAATATTACTGGGGCAACTATTCCAAGTCGCTTTATGACTACCAACAGAACCCCACCGCTCAAGCCAGCCATCAGGCGGAGTTGGAGAGTATCATCGCCTCGGGCGAACCGACCCGGAAAGTTCCTCCCGGCATCTACGCGGAACTTGGCTACCTGAAGCTTTCGTCCGGCGACAGCAGCGGCGCCATAGCGCTGTTCGAGAAGGAAAGATCCGCTTGGCCGGAGTCGGCGCAGATGATGGACAAAGCCATCCTGAGTGCGCGCGAAGGCAAGGACAAGTCCCCCGCCGCAACCGGCGTCACGCCGGTATCGCTTCCCACCAGCTGAAGGCGACCCCTCATGCGAAATTACGTCAAGGCCGCCCTGGCCTGCCTGTGCCTGATGGGGCTGTCCGCGTGCGCGGCGCCGCCGCAGAAGAAGGACTTCGACGCGATCCGCGCGAACCACCCGCGTTCCATCCTGATCGTACCGGTGACGAACGCCAGCACGCAGGTCGATGCGCCGGACAACTTCCTGGTGACCCTGCCGGTGCCGCTGGCGGAGAAAGGCTACTATGTCTTCCCCGTGCACATGGTCAAGCGGGTCATGGAAGACGAGGGATTGGCCGACGCCGACCTGGTCCACTCGGCGGACGCCCGCAAGGTGGCTGCCCTGTTCGGAGCCGACGCCGTCCTGTTCGCCAATATCCGACGCTGGGATAGCCAGTACATCCTGCTGTCGACCACCACGACGGTCGACATCGACTACACTTTGAAAAGCGGCAGGACGGGGGAGACGCTCTGGGAAGAGACGGTCCACACGGCCTATTCTCCGCAGGCGCAGAACTCGGGCGGCCACCCCCTGGCCTTCCTGGTCACGCAGCTCATCGTCGCCGCCATGGAGAGGGCGGCGCCGAGTTACCTGCCCTTGGCGAGCCAAGCCAACGGCGTCGCCTTCTACGCGGCGGGCCGCGGCATTCCTTCCGGACCGTACGATCCGCAGTTCGGCAAGGATTACTGAGGCGGCTGATCGGCCGGGAGAGGCTGATACAGCAGGGGTTCCGGGCGGAGATGGCGCTTGCGAGGCGGAAGGCCGGGTGATAGCTAATCCGAAAGTATTAGATCTTTCGCCTGAAGGGCAGTCCGCTCCGTGCGACCTTCCGATCCGACGTTATCCGGCGTCCTGAACGAACTCGGCGGCCCGCGCGGCGGGAACATCGACCCCGTGTCCCGTGCGCGGGCGGAAAATTTCCTCATGGAGGAGAGGGTTCATCCCGACCGTCTGGCCGGGTACGAGTCCCGGCACCCGCCGCGTGAGGCGACCCGAGATGCCTGGACACGGAGCCACAATGATTATCTGCAAGCCTCCGTGTTCGTGGACGTGCCTGAAACCTTCGGAAGCCTGAATTCCGACGCCGCACTGCCTCCCGCGGTGTCCTCGACACTAGGCCGGGAACAGGTCCTGATCCGTGTCGAGTGCTTGGATTTCGCCCTGAATGAAACCAAAATCTGCTCGCTGGTCGACTTGGAGCATAATCTGGCCGTCTATACCGGGAGTCGGAAGGACGCTTTGACGAGCCAGGGTGACGCGAAGGCCCTGCTGGAGGAAGTCTGCCGGTCGTTGAACACCAATCCTTACGCGGTTCGCCCACGTTTCGCCGCCTTCGCGGAGGAAATGCAGGAGGAGATCGAGTCGGCGGATTGGGCCGACCGGCTGCGCGACCGTCTGGGCCTTGCGCACTATCCGTCTCCCAAAATCAAGTTCGGCGCCCATCCTGTCGCGCTGATGCGCTACAAGGTCGGCGAGGTGACGGACCAAGCAAGCCACGCGGGAACGACCTTCGCGCTGACCGTCCCCACTGCCCTGGATGCGGAGCCCTACGAGATTTTCCACCCTGCGCCGAAGGAGAGCAATTTCGGCCGGACCCTGAACCTCGCCGGCTGTGGCGACGAGTGCGACAGGCTCGCGTCGGAGGTGCTGCACCTGCGGGTCGACTACAAGCCTTCGCATATCCTGAAAGTCGGCGCCGTCACCACCCCCGTGGACACTTCGCCCTCCCGGATCGCCGAGATGCGTGAACAGCATTTATTCTGTTTGCGATACTTGCATGGGAACGAGGATTTCGGCACGCTGTGAAGACCATGCAGGCTGTGCCCAAACTTGAACGTCACCCATGGCTGGACAGCCTGATCGGCGATCCCGCCGACGCGGTCGATTCGCTGCTTCAGGGCTGCGCCTACCTGCCCGGCCTTCAGCGGATCAGCCCGTGCGAGGCCCTGATGGCTCTGATGGGCGACCTGCCTCCGGAAGCGCCGGAATGGGCGTTGCTGGACCGGGCGCTGCTGGCGTGGATCGAGCAGCGCCGCGACGGGGCCGGCGACCTTCTGGACCGCCCGGGCGGTGTCCAGCGGTTCATCCGCGAAACCGGGGAGGCGTTCCGGTCCGCGTGGCGGCTGGAGTTGCCGGAAAGCTCGGCCTGGATACGCGGCAACCTGCCTGATCTGCTGCGCTGGGCCGACAATTTCACGATCGACCCCACTTTCGACCTGGGACGCGCGGTGCTGACGGCGGGCGCGCATCTTCAGCAGGGCGACGAACTGCGCTTCCAGTGGTTCCGGATCTGCGAGGAGGCGGCGCGAACCCGCCTGCGCCACCGGCTCGACAATGCCATGCTCGGCCTGATCCGCTTGCCGGCCAAGGCCGGAGGGGCCGGGCCGTCGCAGGACGTGGTGACCGGGCTGGCCCGCTGGGCCTCCCGCCTGCCCCAGGACGACCGTTACAGGAACGAGGTGGTGCGGGAGTGGCGCGCGCTGAAGGCGGCCTTCCCGCGGCAGCCGGGGTTCTGGCGGAACCGCTGGGAAACGATTCTGGAGGATGGCCGATACGACCACGCATTCCTCCAATGGCTGAGGGATGGCGACCCGGCGCTGAGCGCCCCGGTCGGCAGGGTCCGGCCGAAGCGGGAGCCGCTGCTGCCGAAAAATGTTTCCGGCACCATCGACGACATGAAGAAGGAGGTCGGCAGGAACGGCCTGACCCGGCAGCTTTGGTCGCGCATGACGGCGCTCCTGGACCAGCTCGAGAATTTCGCAGACCTGACCGGCAACAGCTATTTCCTGGTCACCAGTTGCACCAGCATCGCGAACATCGTCCTGCCCCACGCCCCGGGCCATGCCCTGGCGCAGGCCCGGCACGCCCTGCTGTGGGCGCCATCTGATGGACATGCCTGGAGCGTGCGTGCCCGCGCGCTGGAGCAGTTGGGTCTGCCGGACCTCGCCATTGCCGTCCTCTGGGAAGGCATGCGGCGCGCCCCGATGAGTCCGGCGTTCTGCAATCAGTTGGCCGTGCTCCTGGTCCGGCAGGGGCGCGGCCGGGAGGCCGAAGCGCTCCTGCGCCAGGCGATCCCGGATAGGGCCGATGACGTGACGGTCTATACCCTGTCGCATCTGCTGATTGGGGAAGGGCGCTTCGCGGAGGCGGCGATTGCCCTCGACCAATATCGGCAAAAGTTCGGAGAGGATGAACATTCCGCCCTTTTGGAGCGGCTGATCGCCGCCGGTCCCGCCGGACAGCAAAGTGCCCGCGATCATTTCTTGGGGATCGGCCGGAAGTCGGAGGGCGAGCCGGTCGCCTGGGATGCCGGCGCGGCGGACTCGGCGCTTTCGGCGGAAAGGAACGAAGCGGACCGGCTGGCCCGTATCGCAACGGTCAGCGACGCCGACCTGATGTTCCGCATTGGCGGCCAGTACCGTGACGAGGCGCTGGAACGCGTGGATCGCATCATCGCCGCTGATGAGTTCGACGCCTACGCCCAGGTCGTCAAGTCCCTGGCGGTGCCGGAATACCGGGAGGCGATGCAGGGACGGGCGGGCCGCTTCGCCGCATCGCTGCCCGTTCAACTCGCCATCGCCCCGCAGACCGCGGCGTCCGAGCGTTGGGACGCCCTGGAGCGACGTTTCCCCGACGGCAAGCCGCTGATCGACCTCGTGCGGATGGCCCGCGGCGACGGCTCCCCCGGCGTCGCGGCCGATCTGATCGCCTGGAGCGAGACGCCCAGCCGGTGGGACGAGGGCTGGGCGAAGTTCCTCAAGAGACGGGTCGCCGATCACCTGGAGGGCGAGCGCCCCGCAAACTTGGACAGACTGGCCCATGACGCGCTCACGCAGGCGGTGGACGTGGGCTGGAGCCTGAAACCGGCGGCTTGAACGGTCACGGCCGCAGCTTCCACCCCCGGCTGATCAGCACGCCGCACGCGGCCCACAGCGCCGCCGCCGTCCCGGCGACCACCGCCAGCGACGCCAGGGGTGACGCCTCGGCCCCGCCCAGGAAGCCGTAGCGGAACCCCGAGATGGCGTGGAAGATCGGGTTGGCCTGGATGAGGGCCGGGAACGGTTCCGGCAAGGCTTCGGCCGGGACGAAGACGCCGGACAGGAAGGTCAGCGGCACCAGGACGAAGACGAAGGCAGCCGCCAGATGGTCCCACTTCTCGCACCACAGTCCGATCAGCACGCCGGCCAGCGACATCATCAGCGCGCCCAGCGCCGCGAAGGCGACCACCGCCCAGGGGGCAGCCATGGGCATCGGCCAGACCAGCAGGGTGCCGGCCAGCACAACCGTCCCGGTGACCAGGCCGCTCAGCGCTCCGGCCAGGGCATAGGCGGCGGTCATCTCGGCGGCGCCCAGCGGGGCCATCAGGATATCGCTGATGATGCCTTCCATCCGGTCGAACAGCAGGCTGAACGCCGTCGTCTCGGCCGCGCGGAACAGCGCCGCCATCAGGACGAGGCCCGGCACCGCGAACGACAGGAGCGCGTCGCCCTCGTCCGTGCCGCGCTCCGGACCCAGGGCGAAGAACAGGATGATGAAATAGACCAGGGTCTGGAAGGCGGGTGCCAGGACGGTCTCCAGCGCCTCCTTCAGGTAGCGGCTCAGCTCGCGGCGGAACAGCGTCCGCGCACCCATCCAATGGATGCGTCCGATCGCGCGGGGCCGCGGCCCCTGGAAACCCGACATGACTCCATCACGCCTTCAGCTTGTACCCGGTGGACAGCATGCGCAGGAGCAGGACCGCAAGCGCCGCGTTGATGCCCAGCATGACCGCGACGCCGATCGCCAGGGTACCGTCGGACTGGCCGATGAAGCCGTAGCGGAACCCGTCGATCATGTAGAAGAACGGGTTGAAGTGCGCCAGCCACCAGAACGCCGGGGGCAGCCGATCGACCGAATAGAAGGTGCCGGACAGGAAGGTCAGCGGCGTCACCACGAAGTTGGTGAAGGCCGCGATATGGTCGAACTTCTCCGACCAGATGCCCCCGATCATGCCGAGCTGGGCCAGCATCATGGAGGCCATGAAGCCGTGGAACAGGATGAAGCCGGGGGAATGGAAGCCCAGCGGCACGAAGGACCAGATCGCCGCCCCGGTCACGACGCCGACCAGCAGGCCGCGGGTGATACCGCCGCCGACGAAGGCCACCGCCATCTCCATCGGGGACAGCGGCGGCATCAGGACGTCGACGATGTTGCCCTGGACCTTGGAGATCACCACCGAGGAGGAGGTGTTGGCGAAGGCGTTCTGGGCCATCGCCATGACGATCAGGCCCGGCCCCAGGAACACCAGGAACGGCACGCTTCCCGCCATCCGCACGACGCCGCCCAGCGCCAGCGCGAAGACGGCGTAGAACAGCAGCGTCGTGACGACGGGGGCCGCGATGGTCTGGGTATAGACCTTGATGAACCGGTGCACCTCCCTCTGGTACAGGGTCCAAAGGCCGATCCAGTTGACGGTGCCGATATCGCGCGGCAAAGGCGGAAGATGGGTGCTCATGATGCCCTTCAGCTAAGTGCGCGCACCCTAATGTGAAGCGTACGCATGGCACAATTGCCGAGAGCGAATGGCTGGTGGGCGGCGTTGCCGCACCCCGGGCGTCATCGCACCGCACGGCGGCGTCAGGCCCGAAGCTGGCGGACGAAGTCGTGGACCTGCCCGTCCAGCCCCTCGACCTCGGTCATCAGGTCGTTGGCGAAGCTGCGCACCCGCCCCGCCCCGTCGCCGGTATGGTCGGCGCCGCGGCCCACGCCCTGTATGCCCTGGGCGGCGGCGGCGACGCCGGAGGCGACCAGCTGGGCCGTGGCCGCGATCTCGCGCGTGGCCGCACTCTGCTCCTCCACGGCGGAGGCGATGGTCGAGGTCACCTCGTCGATCGAGGAAACGGCGCCCGTGATCCGGCCGATGGCTTCGACGGCCGACCGGGTCGCCTCCTGGATCTCGCCGATGCGGGCGGCGATCTCGACGGTCGCATTCTCGGTCTGGCCGGCCAATCCCTTGACCTCCGCCGCGACGATGGCGAAGCCCCGGCCGGCTTCCCCGGCCCGCGCCGCCTCGATCGTGGCGTTCAGCGCCAGCAGGTTGGTCTGGGACGCGATCGCCTGGATCAGCCTGACCACGTTGCCGACCTGGTCGGCGCCGCGGGAAAGCGCCTCGACGGCGACCGTGACGGAGCGGGCCTGCTGGCTCGCGTCGTCGGTCATGCGCGACGCGCCGGCGATCTGCCGGCTGATCTCGCCGATCGAGGCGGTCAGCTCGTCGCTCGCGGTTGCAACGCTCTGGACACCGGCGGACACCTCCTCCGCGGAGGACGCGGACGTTCCGGCATCGGTGCGGGTCTCTTCCGCAGTGCGGGCCAGCGCCTCGGCCTCCTGCCGGACCTGCTCGGACACCTGGCGGAGGTTTGCCGTAACGCTGCCCACGCCTTGCTCGAAGGCGGCGGCCAGGGTCATCATGTCGTCGCGCCGGCGGCGCTCGGAGGCCTGCCGTTCCTCCTCGCGGCCCGCGGCCAGCCGCTCGTTCTCGGCCTGGGCGCGGTGGACCTCCTCAAGCGCCGTTTCCGACTTTTGCAGCGCCTGGCCGAGCCAGCCTACCATCCAGACCAGCACGCCGGTTTCCAGGACGACGATCACCGCATGGAGCACGACGCGCCAGAAATCGCCGCCGCCCGGAAACACGGCGGCCGGCGTCGCGAAGTTGAGGACCAGGTGATGAACGGCGGTGGCGCCTGCTCCCACCAGAATGGTCGCCGGGCAGGCGAAACCGGCAAGGATCGCGAGAGCCGCGAAATAATACATATGCATGTCGATCTGCCAGGCGGAATCTCGCATGTGGTAGACCAGGGCGGACACGGTCATCACGAACGCGATCGCGATGACGCCGCGCGCCGACAGGCCGGCGGGATCCCGCCAGACGGCGAGGCTGGCGCATAGCGCGGCGAAACCGGCCAGCGTCACTGCCCCGACCGTGTCGCCGCCGGGAGAAAGCCATCCCATGGCGAGGATCAGGGGGACGTGCGACCACAACAGGGCGACGGAGAACAGCGCCATGTTCCGGCGCTGACGCATCAAACCATTCATTTTGCAGAGACATCCGCAGGCAGGCACCCGGACATTGCGCGCGCGTCCAGGAGCAGATAAGCATCGTCCGGATGCCGGGGATTATCCAGGGCATCCGGGCGCGCGATGATGATGAAGGATCGGGGCGCCGCGACCGGCTGCCAGCCGGCTTCGGACACCCGGGACACGGCGTCGGTGACGGCGGTTCGGGGATCGAACACGACCATCACGGCATGGCCGGACCTGGGCGACAAGGTCAGGACGCCGCTGACGACCAAGCCGCCGATGAAGAGGGCGCAAGCCGGAAGCAGTTCCGTCGTCCGACGATCCATGACCGCGACAGCCCGAATTGGAGGAGAAGGAAACTAAAGATCTCACCTGGAAAAAGTAGAGTAATTCGCCGCGATTAACATGACATTTTAGACATATGCCTGTTGACCGATCCGGATCCGACGTTCGGGTGGCCCACAGCGACAGGAGCATCGATCATGTCTTCCACCCCAGTCCCTACCCAGCCGGGGCGGCGGCAGCAGCCGAAGCCGGTCACCGCCCAGTACCTGGAGAACGCGGCGCTCTACTATCTCCAGCGTTTCTCCAGTTCGTCGGCCAACCTGCGCCGGGTCCTGATGGGCAAGGTGGAGCGGTCGGCGCGTGCCCATGGGACCGACCGGGCCGAGGGCGCCGCCCTGGTCGAGGCACTGATCGAGCGCTACCAGCGCAGCGGCCTGCTGGACGACAAGGCCTATGCCGAAGCCAAGGCGGCGAGCCTGCACCGGCGCGGCACCTCGACGCGGGCGATCCGCGGGAAGCTGTCGCTGAAAGGCGTCGGAGGCGACGAGATCGCGGCCGCCCTCGAAAGCGTCGATGAGGAAACCCCCGGCGATACCGAGCTGGCGGCGGCGGTGGCGCTGGCCCGGCGGCGGCGGCTCGGCCCGTTCCGCCGGATCGCCCGCGAGGAGCACCGGGACAAGGACATGGCGGCCCTGGGCCGCGCCGGCTTCGGCTACCAGATCGCCCGAAGGGTGGTGGACGCGGAAGACCCCGATGCCATTCAGACGGAAGACTGAGATATAATATATTTTTAGAATGATTTTATTATTGCACCGCAACTGATAAGTTCTATCGTAAGGGGTACGGCGATCGGAGTTCCGGGAGTCCGTGCCGGCCACGGACCGGCGATCGACCGACGACGGAATCGACGACGAAGGTGCCGGCACGATGTCTATAGTCCGCGGGGGGCCATGGCCCGCGAAGACGGCATTCCCACCGACATACCGTCGGACGTGCGCGTGGTCGTGGCGGAGGATGACCGGGGCACCCGCCTGGTCCTGCGCGGCTTGCTGAGGTCGCTCGGCGTCCGGGACTTCCAGGAGTGCGCCAACGGGGCGGAGGCGTTCGTGCAGATCAAGCGCTCCGCGCCGGACATCCTGATTTCCGATTGGGAAATGCCGGAGGTCTCGGGCATCGCCCTGACGCGGCTGGTGCGCAACCATCCCGACAGCCCCAATCCCCTGATGCCGGTGATCATGCTGACCAGCCACAGCAACCATCAGCTGGTCGAGCGGGCGCGCGACGCCGGGGTGACGGCCTTCCTGGCGAAGCCGGTGTCGCGCAAGGCGCTGGCCGCCCGCTTGGAAGCGGCGGTCCACCGGTCGCGCTGCTACGTGCTGACCCGCCGGTTCTTCGGGCCCGACCGCCGCCGCGCCCAGGCCTGGGCGGCATCGGCGGCGAAGCCGCTCGCGGCCGGCCAGCCGCCGGAGGGAAGGAGCCGGCCGCCGAACCCCGACCTGGACGCGACGGGAGACGCTTTCCTGATCGATCCGGCGCCGCTGGCCGCCGCGGCCGGCATGCCGCCGGGACTGGTGCGGCCGTCGCCGCTGTCCCGGACCATCCTCACCCGCGTGCGCGCCAAGCGGATCGACCTGGTGGCGGCCGACCGAAGCCGGCTGGAGATCGTCCGCGACGGTTTGCTGAAGAGCGGCAACCCGGAGCGGCTAGCCGCCGCGCTGATCGACACCGTGGACCAGATCCGCCAGAGCGTCGGCCTGAGCCACCCGCTGGTGCAGCGGGTCTGGTCCTCCCTGTCGGCGATCCGCGACCGGGTGGACCCGGCCGACATCCGCTCGCTCGACATCCTGCACCTGCATGCCCACACGATCGAGCGCCTGCTGGACCTGGCCGGCCAGCCGGACCGCCGCCTCGCGGAGACGACGGTGGCCGAGCTGGAGACGGCGGTCGCCAAGCTGTTCCCCCCGCTGCGGGAATGAGGGCGCGGGACTCAGGCGGAGCGGCGCCGATCGACCCCGCCGGGGTGGCGGATCTGGAAGCGGCGGTAGGTCTCCACCATCGGTTCGCAGCGGGCGGCATCGCCGTGGCGCATCGCGCGGGTCAGGTTGTCGCGCATCATCTGCCGGATCGCCGGCGGTCCCCAGGGGCGGTCGAGAAGCGTGTGGCCCTTGGCGAGGGCGACCACGAATCCGAGCCGCTCGTGACGGGAGATTTCCTCTATCTCTTCGGGCAACAGGTCGGTGAATGCGATACAGTCGTTGAGCGTCAGCACTGGTGCCTCCCATGGATCGGCGGGAGAGGCGATTGGTCGGCGGGGCATGCTGCCCATGGATATCCGATAGATGGATATCCGGTCAGTGGCGGACATGCCGGGAACGGTCAACCGCGGGCGGTCCCATGTTTCTATTCCCCGGATGTCGGGCGGCTCCATGTTCTTGGTTCATTATCCGGCCCTGCTGGCCGAAGCCGTCCTACGCCATAATTAGGCACCCGAATGGGTAGTGCTTTCCACAATCGGCTCGAATATGCGTTAAACTGCCGCAGGCCGGGCCATGACGGATAGACAGGCCGACAGCGATCGCTTCGTCGTGCAGCGGGCTGCCGGCAAGAAGTGGGAGACGGTGACGGTCCACGGCAGCCAGGGCGAAGGATCGGCCGGTTTCGCCGCCGCGGTGCGGGCGGCGCCCCGGTCGTTCCTGCGGCTGATCCGGCTGCGCGCCGATCCCGAGGCGCGGGGCGAGGTCTATGACTGGACGCTGGTCAGCCTGCACGACCCCCGCCGCGACGCGGTCCCGCCGGCCGCCCCGGGCCGGAAGCCGGGCCGGCGGGGGAAGCCGGCGAAGTCCGGGGGCGCGGAGCGGGTCCGCGCCCCCGTCAGGCTCTACGCCGTGCTGTTCCTCGCCGGCGCGGCGCTCGTCCTGCTGTGGCTTCTGGCAGGCGGACGTCCCCGATAGGCCGGCCTCGCGGACTTTCTATTTCTTGACCAGCGGGCACTGGCTCTGGGCCAGCGGCAGATAGGCCTCGGTGCCGGAGATGGTCCGAACGATCTCGTAATAGTCCCACGGCTTCTTGCTGTCCGACGGGGCCTTGACCCGCGCCAGGTACATGTCGTGGACCATCCGGCCGTCTTCGCGCACATCCCCGTTGCGGGCGAACATGTCCTTGATCGGCAGTTCCTTCATCTTGGCCGCGACCACCTTGCCCTCGTCGGTGCCGGCCGCGTCGATCGCCTTGAGATAGTGCATGACCGAGGAATAGACGCCCGCCTGGACCATGTTGGGCATGCGGTCCATGCGCTCGAAATAGCGCTGCGACCAGGCCCGCGCCTCGTCGTCCATGTCCCAGTAGAAACCCGTCGTCAGCACCAGCCCCTGCGCCGTCTCCAGCCCGAGGGAGTGGACGTCGCTGAGCACCAGCAGCAGGCCGGCGAGCTGCTGGCCGCCCTGGACGATGCCGAACTCCGCCGCCTGCTTGATCGCGGTCGTGGTGTCCGTCCCGGCGTTGGCGAGCCCGACCACCTGGGCGCCCGACCCCTGCGCCTGGAGCAGGAAGGAGGAGAAGTCCGCCGTGTTGAGGGGATGACGGACGGCGCCCAGCACCTCGCCGCCGGCCGCCTTGACGACCTCGCCGACATCCTTCTCCAGCGCATAGCCGAAGGCGTAGTCCGCGGTCAGGAAGTACCAGCTCTTGCCGCCCTCCTGCACCACCGCCTTGCCGGTGCCGTTGGCCAGCGCCACGGTGTCGTAGGCCCAGTGGAAGCCGGTCGGCGAGCAGGCGTCGCCGGTCAGGCGCGAGGTCGCGGCCCCCGAGGTCAGGGTGACGCGGCCGGTCTGCTTGCCGATCTCCTGGACCGCCAGCGCCACCGACGAGGTTGTCAGGTCGGCGATGGCGTCGACATTCTCGCGGTCGAACCACTGGCGCGCGATGTTGGAACCGATGTCGGGCTTGTTCTGGTGGTCGGCCGACAGGATCTCGATAGGCTTGCCCAGCACCTTGCCGCCGAAATCCTCGACCGCCATCTGGGCCGCGATCACCGAGCCGCGCCCGCCGAAATCGGCGTAGAGGCCGGACTGGTCGTTCAGCACGCCGATCCTGACCGTATCCGCCGAGACCTGGGCTCCCGCCTGCCCTGCCGACAGCGCCATGGCGCCGGTCGCGAGCGCCCCGGCAAGCACCCTGGACAGCGTCTTGTTCGTTGACTTCATTTGGTTTCCTCCCGTCTTCGACTCCGTTCCTTGAAGACCGGGCGGGCTTTGGTGTCAACTGATCCTTGGGAGAAATCGTCAGGGATACGGATTGTCGTGGACGCGAACGGCTCGGCGGAGCGGTTCCTCCGCGGCGGCGAGCGCCGCGTCGATGCGTTCCGCCAGGGCGGAAGCTGCCGCCCCATCGCCCGCGTGGCAGACGTCGAGCAGGTGGTGCGCGACTGCCTGGACCGTGACCGCGCCGACATTGCTCGACGAACCCTTCAGGGTGTGGGCCTCCTTGCCGGCGGCGGCGAGATCGCCCCTGGCCAGCGCCGCCCGGATGGCGGATGCGGTCTCCCGCCCCGCTTCCAGGAACAGGTCGATCAGGTCGGAAACCGTGTCCCATCCCATGGCGTCGGCCAGGTCGGCCAGGCGTTCCGCATCCACCAAATGGTCCGCTGGCAGATGGTCCGCTGGATCGGGTTCGGCGGCGGGAGCGGCGCGCACCGCCCAGTGCTCCAGCTTCTCGTTGACCAGCTTGCGGTTGATCGGCTTGGTCACGAAATCGACCATGCCGCAGGCGCGCCACTCCTCGCCCTGGAGCAGGTCCGCATCCGCCGTCATGGCGATCACCGCGGCGGAGCCCGCCGGCGGCGGCAGGGCGCGGATCGCGCGGGTGGCGGCGAAGCCGTCCATCTCCGGCATCTGGATGTCCATCAGGATGGCGTGGTAGGGCCGGCGCAACGCCGCCTCCACGGCCTCCCGACCGTTGACCGCCACGTCGATGCGCCGCCCCTCCTCCTTCAGCAGGCCGGCCAGGATGCGTCGGCTGATCGGGTCGTCCTCCACCACCAGGATCGCGATCCCGGGGTCCGGGGCGATCTCGGCGGGAGCCGCCGGCGGCACCGGAAGCTGGGCCGGCGCCGGGGTCTGCGCTTCCCCGCCGCCGCGCCGGTGCCCCCAGTAGCCGATGGCGTTGGCGAGCTTGCGGCGGTCCACCGGCTTGGGCAGATAGTCGTCCATGCCGGCCGCCAGGCATTTCTGCGGGTCGCCCTCCATCGCGTTGGCGGTCATGGCGATGATCGGCACCTCGGCCCGGCCGCCCTTCAGCCTGCGGATCGCCGCCGTCGCCTCGTACCCGTCCATCTCCGGCATCTGGACGTCCATCAGGACCAGATCATAGGGCAGGTTGCAGATCGCCTCGACCGCCTCGCGGCCGTTGGCCGCGATGTCGACGCGGTGCCCCAGCCGGGTGATCAGCCCGGTGGCGACCTGCTGGTTCACCTGGTTGTCCTCCGCCACCAGGATGCGCAGCCGCCGGGCCGGCGCCGCCGCCTCGGCCGGGACCGCCGCCGTGTCCGGTCCGTCCGGCGCGGCGCCGCCCAGCAGCTCGGCCAGCCGGGTCAGCAGGGTGGTATGCCGCAGGGGCTTGTGCAGGAGGGCGTCGACCGCGACCCCGACCAGTTCGTCCTTCAGGCTGCCGACGCCCGACGACGAACACAGGGCGACTTTGAGGCCGCGCAGCCGGGGATCGGCGCGCAGGATTGCCAGCAGGTCGATGCCGGACATTTCCGGCATGTTGTGGTCGAGCAGGACGGCGTCGAGCGGCTGCCCGGCGCGGCTGGCCTGGCGCAGGATCGCCAGCCCGTCGGCGGCCGAGACGGCGGTGCGGGTCTCCACGCCCCAGGGAGCGAGCTGGCGCGCCATGATGTCCCGGTTGACCGCGGTGTCGTCCACGATCAGCACCTGCCGCCCGGCCAGCACCGACCAGTCGGCCTGCCGGGCGGCGGGGGTCCGCCCGGTACGCGGCAGCGGCAGCTCGAACCAGAAGGTGGAGCCCCGGCCGACCGTGCTCTCCACCCCGATCGTGCCGCCCATCAGGTCGACCAGCCGCTTGGAGATCACCAGCCCCAATCCGGTTCCGCCGTAGCGCCGGGATGTCGTCGAATCGACCTGCGAGAAATGGCGGAACAGGCGCCCCATCGCTTCCGGCGGGATGCCGATGCCGGTGTCCTCCACCACGAAGCGCACCCCGGCGCCGCCGGAATCGGGCCCGGCGCCGCCGGAGTCGGGACCGGGATCCGCGAGGTCGATGACCTGGAGCGAGACGACGCCCTTCTCGGTGAACTTGACCGCGTTGCCGACCAGGTTCAGCAGGATCTGGCGCAGCCGGCCGGGATCGCCGCGCACCAGCCTGTGGAGCCGGGGCGGGACGAAGCTGACGATCTCGATGCTTTTGGACAGGGCGCGCGGGGCGAGCAGCTCGACTACCGCCTCCGCCTCGTCGAGGATGGAGAACTCGGTCTCCTCCAGTTCCAGGTGGCCGGCCTCGATCTTGGAGAAGTCCAGGATGTCGTTGATGATGGCGAGCAGCGCCTCGCCGCTCTCGCGGATCGTCTCCGCGTAGTAGCGCTGGTCGCCGGTCAGCGTGGTGTCCAGCAGCAGGCCGGTCATGCCGATGACCCCGTTCATCGGGGTCCGGATCTCGTGGCTCATGGCGGCCAGGAACTCCGACTTGGCGTGGTCGGCGGCTTCCGCCCTGTCCTTGGCCTCGACCAGTTCGCGCGCGATGCGGCGGCGCCCGGTCACGTCCACATAGATGCCGACGGTACCGCCGTCGGGCGTGCGCCGCTCGGTGCTCTCGATCGAGACGCCGTTGGCGAAATGGTGCAGGAACGGCATGCCGTCGGCCCGGCGATGGGCGCGTGCCCGGCTCTCCAGCCATTCCGCCGTCCGATCGGGCGGAAGGTCGGCGTAGTGGCCGCTGGATGCCGCGGCTTCCAGCGCCTCGGCGAACGGCAGCCCGGGCCGCAGGCGGTCGGCGACCGGCGCGAACATCCGGCGGTATTCCTGGTTGCACAGCACCAGCCGGTCGTCGGCGTCGAACAGCACCAGCCCCTCCGAGATGCTGGCGATGGCGGCGGCCAGCTTGGCCTCGGCCTCGGTCACCCGCTGCTCGGCCTCGACCGAAGCGGTGATGTCGGTCGCGGTGCCGCGGTATCCGGCGAAGTTCCCGCCGTCGTCGAACAGCGGTGTGCCGCTGATGCTGATCGTCCGGACCGTGCCGCCGGCGTCGCGGAACGTGCCGGTCAGCCCGCGGAACGCCCGGTGCGCCTCCAGGTCGGCGAACCGGCCGGCATCCGCCGCCATCAGCTCCCCCAGGGTGCGGCCGACCGACAGTCCGGCGTCCGGCCCCAGGACGGCCTCGAAATTGCCGAGGAACCGGGTGAAGCGCAGGTCGGCGCCCATCTCCCAGAACCAGTCCGAGGCCGAGGCGGCGAAATGGCGGAAGCTGCGCTCGCTTTCCCGGATGTCGCGCTCGGCCTCCTTGCGGAGCGTGATGTCCCGGATCACGCCGATGAACTTGCGGCCTTCGGCAAGCGTGATCTCGGCCACCGCCAATTCGATCGGAAACACCTCGCCGGACCGCCGCCGGGCCGTCGCCTCGCGCTGGCGGCCGATGATCCGGGCCTTGCCGGTCTCGCGGTAGGCCGCGATCTGGCCGTCGTGGGGTGCGGCGTCGGCCGGAGCCATCAGCAGGGTCAGGTTCCGGCCGCGCAGCTCGTGCTCGGCATAGCCGAACATGGTTTCGATCGCCCGGTTGACGCTCTCGATCACGCCCCGGTCGTCGGCGGTGACGATCCCTTCCCCGACATTGTCCAGGATGGTGCGGGCGACCGCCTCCCCCTCCGCGCGGATGCGGCGGTTGACGGCCTCCAGCTCCTCCTCCATAAGGCGGGTGCTGCGCTCGATCCGGGCACGCTCCTGGTCCGCCTCGTTATAGGCGGCGTCCACCATCTCCAGCAGGGCCGCCATGTCGGGCTGGCCGTCGGGCCGACCGCGTGCCGCCCGCTTGAGCTGGCGCTCCAGCAGCCGGTGCAGGCTCATCTTTCGCCGATGGTGGTGATCGTCATGGTCTGGTTGTGCAGCTCGCAGGCGCCGGTTCGCGCGTGGGGCGAGATCTCACCGTAGGAGTAGAAGCCGATGGTCCGGGCGCCTCCGCCCAGGATGTCCGCGGCACTCTCGACCTCCTCGGCGACCCGCTGGCCCAGCACCAGCTTGCGGCCGATGCAGGACACCAGGATCGCCAGATGGGTCTCCCCCGGCGCCGCGGCCATGCCGGCCGCCTCGCCGGCACCGTCGATCAGCTTCTCGAAGCTGGCGCGCATCAGTTGGGCGATGCTGCCCTCGGGCACGTCGCCCGCGAAGACCATGGTGTTCGTCGCGTCGTCTGTCCCGACCACCGTGCGGACCACTTCGCCGCCGTCGGGCCGGACGATGCGTAGCGGGAACAGCAGCGCCGAGCCGGGAAGTTCCGGCACCAGATCGCCGAGATAGCGCTTGTAGAGGTCGAGCGCCGGCTGGTTGTCCAGGGTGTGGAGCACGTTGCCGGCGGAGCCGGTGATCCGGCGCTCCGGTCCGAAGGGCTGCCAGCCGCCATAGCTGCCGTGGCCGACGGTGACGGCGTCGCCGTAAAGGCCGATCGCGGCGACCCGCCCGGACCTCGGTTCATCCCCAGCGCCGACATGGGTGATCCTGAAATCGGCGCCGTCGCCGGCAAGGCCGCCGGTGATCGTGACGCCGGCGCCCAGGACCTCCTGCAGGCCGCGGATCAGGTCGCTGCCGTTGATCCCCGTGCCGTCGGACAGGACGAACAGGCCGCGCAGCCCGTCTCCCGGCAGTTCGGCGGCGAGGCGCCGGCCCACGGTGCGCGACCCGTCGTCCCCGATCTCCACCTTCGCGATGCGGACCGGGGTCGCGTCGAACGAGACCGCGGCGGCGACGATGGAGCCGTCGAACACCTCTTCCCCGATGATCTCGCCGCCGGTCGAGCATCCGACAAGGGGTGCTCCGGGAAACCGCTCCGCGAGTTCGGCGAGGCGGTCCGTCAGGTCGGGCACGCCGGGTCCGAAGAAGTAGAGAACGAAGTCCGCCCGGGACAGATCGTCGGAAGGCCCGAAGTCCTCCCACCCCTGCCCCGGCGTCCAGGCAAGCTGTCTGACGCGCATATCCCGCAACCCCGGTGAAAGGCCGCGGGCACCGGCGCCGACGGCATCGACCAATGGTCACAAGAATTACCCGCATGCATGGAGTTTATCCAGATCTCCTTTCCGAAACAGGAAGCGCAAGCCCGACCCGCGCAATCCTTAGGTTCCTTATCAAGCCCGGAGCGCCTGGGGCGGAGAGCCGGCCGGTGCGGGCGGCTCGGCCGCCGCCGACACCTGGCCGTCGTTGCGGATGTGGATCGTGCGTTGCGGGAACGGGATCTCGATGGCCAGTTCGTCGAACCGGCGCTTCATGCGGCGGTTGAACTCGCGCCCGACGGTCCATTGCTGGATCGGGCGGGTCTTGATCCGGGCCTTGATGATGACGGCATTGTCGCGGAAGGCATCCACGCCCAGGATCTCGATCGGCTCCAGGATCAGCCGGCCGAATTGCGGCGTCGCCTGCAACTCGGCGCCCAGGTCCTTGATCACGCCGATCACCCGGTCGGCGTCCTCGCCGTATCCGATGCCGATGTCCATGACGTAATAGGAGAAGTCCTTGGTCAGGTTCAGCACCGAGTTGACCTGGCTGAACGGGATCGAATGGACGCCGCCGGCCTGGTCGCGCAGCTTGATCGTGCGGATCGTGATCGCCTCGACCAGGCCGCTGTGGCCGCCGCCCACGTCGACGACGTCGCCGACCGAGATCGTGTCCTCGAACAGGATGAACAGGCCGGTGATGACGTCCTTGACCAGCGTCTGGGAGCCGAAGCCGATCGCCAGGCCGATGACGCCGGCACCGGCCAGCAACGGCGCTATGTTGACGCCGATCTCCGACAGGGTGACCAGGGCCACCACCGTGATCAGTACCACCATGACGGCGTTGCGGAGCAGCGGCAGCAGGGTGCGGACCCGGGCGCTGCGTTCGACCCGAGTACCGTAGCGGTCGGTTCCGGTCAGGTAATGCTCGATCAGGTTGCTGGTGACCTCCCACGCGACCGCGGCCAGGATCAGGACGACGCCGATCGAGATGGCGCCCGAGGTGATGCGCTGGCCGACCGGCGACTCCAGCCAGGCGAAGCTGTCGACACCCCAGGCGTTGAGCAGGGCCAGCAAGGCGAAGAACCAGACCACCGCCTTGATCACCCGTTGAAGGATCGGCAGATAACGGTTGGCGCGCTCCTCCAGGTGGGGGAACTGCAGCTTGACCTCGGGCGAGATCGAGAAGCCCCGGCGGATCAGGGCGTCGATCAGGTTCACCACGATCCGCGCCGCGATCAGCACCAGGATCGACAACCCGGTTGCCCGCAGCATGAACTCGAACCCGTCCTGGACGCTGAGCGCCCAGATCCCGTAGATCACCACCAGGTACAGGATCGCCAGGATGTGCCACACATCGGCCAGCCGGCGCCGGGCGGCGCGGAACGCCCCGCTGCGGTTGCCGGCCGCGATCTCCTGGGCCTCTACGGCGCCATTGCCGCCGCCGCCCAGCGGACGGCCGCGCAGCCATTCGGCGATGTCGCGCCGGTTCTGGAGGATCAGGATCACCAGCATGCCGGTGATCACCAGCCCGACCAGCTTCAGCAGCGCCTCGTAGGAGCCGCTGGGCAGGCCGAGCATGTAGGCCGCTTCCGAGATGAAGTAGCCGTACACCGCGGTATAGGCGAGTCGCCGGGCCCAGATATAGCCGTAGTGGGCCGATTCGTCCCCGATGGGGAGCATCCGCAGGTTCGGCGCGGTGGGCTCCAGCACGCCGCGGGTCAGCGCCAGGACGAGCTGGATCAGGATGGTGGCGTTGATCACGATCAGCGCGACCAGCCGCACCACCAGCGGCGGATCGGTGACGGAGAGGGTGCCGTACCCGGCGACGGCGAAGACGCCGATCGGCACCACTTCGAGGATGGTTCGCAGGACCACCAGCGGCAGGCGGGCCACGACGCGCTCGCTCCGGCGGTTCTCGATCGACAGCCGGGCGCCGCGCAGCAGGCGGGAGATGGCGGCGCCGGCCAGGAAGCCGACGCCGACCGCCAGGACGAGCTGGAGCCCGACCTGGATCCAGCGGTCGCGGCGCATCTCGTCGGTCGCCTGCCCCTGGAGCCACTCCACCGTGTCCGGCAGGTCGGCGAAGACCGCGCCGATGGCGATCATCTGCCGGCTGAGGCGCCCGACCCGCTCCGACATGAATTCGAGCACCCGCGAACTGGGCGGCTCGATCTCTTGCTGCCCGGTCTCCTGCCGGGTCTGCAGCAGGGTGCGGAGCTGGGCGGTCAGCCGTTCGCGGGCGACGGGATCCTCCAGGGTGGCCAGCAGATCCTGGATCTGCCTGGTGGGGTCCTCCGGCTCGGCGGCGAGCGCCGTGGGAGCGGACCCCGGCAGCGCCGCGGAGGGAACCTGGGCGGAGGCGGGCGTGCCGCACAGCAGCAGGGCCAGCAGGGGCAGGACCATCAGAAGGCCGAGCACCGACCGGCCGAAGATACGGTCGATCATCATCCGTTCGCTTGATCCGTGATTTCGGGAAACCGCGACGTTAACGCGGGCGGCCACGGCAAGTCACCCGGCGGGGTGTGTCTTTGTCGAGCCAAAAACCCGCCACCGCGAGATTCGTTGCGAAGGCGGAAAAATCGGATGGGGTAGGTTGCCGCGACCTTAGTCGGTCGGCGGCCGGAAACTGACGTAGCGGGCGCGGATCGTGTCGATCGAGCCATCCTCGCGCATCGAGGCCAGCGCCTCGTTGAAGCGCTCGACGAGACCGTCGGCGCCCGCCCGGCTGCGGGCGATCGCGAGTCGGAACTCGGTCCGCCTGATCGGGAATGGCCGGATCGGTGAAGGTCACCAGAACGACCCTGCCCTGCGCCCGGACCACCAGGGTCAGGGCGGAAGCGACGCTGGGAACGTCCTCGATCTCGACGCCGGCGGCAATCAGGCTGTCCTGCACCGGGTCGCCATGGATGGTGATGACCCGCAGCCGCCCCTGCCCGAGACCGCGTCCCGCTTTCGGCCCTTCCGCCGGCTCGTCAAGCTGGCGGGCCGCGATGGCCGGGAAGCTGTCGAGCGGCGGGCCGGAATAGCCGGCCCCGACGAAGGCGCTGACCGAAGCCTCCAGCAGGCTGTCCGAAAGCACGAAGTCCCGCGCATCCCGGCCGAAGCCGCCCCAGATGACGGTGGCGAACGCCCGCCCGTTGCGCACGGTATGCTCCGCGCGGGAAGCCGGCATGTAGGTGTACCGGGTGGATCGGCCATCGCGCCGGAACGCCTCGGACAGGATGTCGATGACGAGGCCTTGCGGACGCTCGGGCGGCATCCCTTCGAGGATGAAGGGAGGCAGCGGCGCCAGCACGATGTTGACCAGCTCCAATGCCGCGGCCGGCTCCGGCGGCAGCGGGGTCACGACCGGGAGACACAGCAGGAGCGCGAGACGCAGTAGCTTGAATGACCGTGTGATCTTCTGCCTCCGGGTTGATGGCCTTCTGTTCCATTCAATCCCAAGTGCCGAAGCTTGGCAACTTCCCCCGCACTGCCGTGTGCCGGGCTGCGGCATCACGCGGCAGGCGGGCGCAATGTCAGATAGATCAGGCCGGACGATACGGCATCGGCCAGCGGGCCGGGAGTTCCGCGCTCGGGCAGATCGAGGTCGCGCAGGATCGCGTCGAACCGGAGATCGGCGGTGGGCCGTCCGGCCGACGGCCGGTGATGGTCGTAATAGAGACCCGACACCTCGACCACCGAGTTGGGAGTCTGGACGCCGATCCGCGGCTTGACCAGCCGGTCGATCAGCGCCACCGCGAAGGTCAGGAAATATCCCACCAGCGGCCGCGCCCCGACGAAGCGCAGCAGTTCGAGCGCCGCCTGCTCCTGATCCGGGGAGGCGGAATCCGGCGCGGACGGGCCGACCTTGAGGTGGAGCCGCTGGCTGGTCAGCAAGCGGTTGCCGCGAATCGGGATCGCCACGACCTCCAGCAGATCGGCGTGCTCCGCGTCGAAAGAGCTGGCACCCACGGCCAGGGCGACCGATTCGCCGCTGGTGTCCTCATCGAACAGGAAGGCATAGGCGGGATCGGTCAGGTAACGGCGGTTGAGCGACTTGCGCAGGTCCGACAGCATGATCAGAACATCTTCAGGTGGAAGTGGTAGGTGATGAATTCCTTGAACCGCTTGACGATCGACAGCGAATCCTTCAACAGGTCCCGCTCCAGGCGGTTCAACTGGTCCGGCCGGATGAAGTTGTCGGTCTGGGTGCCGGTCTCGCCGGCCGCCAGCCGGAGCTTGAGGCGCAGCTCCAGCATCGCCAGCAGGGCCTCGGTCAGTTCGGTCGCCAGAGTCGCGTCGAACACGCCGAGCGTCTGGAGCGCCCGGATGCGGTCGATCGTGTTGCGCTCCTGCAGGCGCTTCTCCAGCGCCAGGCTGCGCACGCCGTGGACCAGCGGGAAGATTCCGCCCTTCTTGATATCGAGCTGTTCCCCCTTGAGGTGCGAGAACAACCCGATCGGTGTGTCGAAGCTGAGCGTCGGCCGCGCGAAATGAGAAAAGAACATGTCGTTGGCGGACAGCGTCTCGATCAGGTAGTCGCGCGCCTGGTCGAGCAGCGTGGCGTCGCCGGCCACGGGTGCCGCGTCGTAGAAGATCGCCAGATTGAGCTGCGCCGCCTCGTCCGGATGGTAGACCCAGCCATGGATCGCCGCCCGGTACCCGGCCAGCGGTCGGGTCCATTCCGGCGTGTTGACCATGATGCCGCCGGGACACTGGGGATAGCCGAACTCGATCAGCGACCGGGAGAACTCCGCCGTGATCGATTCCAGGTCCGGGCAGGTGTAGCCGTCGCGCAGGATAAGGCCGTTGTCCTGGTCGGTCTTCAGGATCTGCTCGCCGCGCCCCTCGCTGCCCATCACGATCAGGCAGGAATTCTCCAGCAGGCCGGGCGGGGCCAGCAGCTCGAACAGCTTGGCGAAGATCCGGCGGTTGAGCGCCGTGACCATCTCGGCGATGAACTGGACCTTGACGCCGTTGCCATGCAGGGCCTGGATCAGCGTCGGGATCTCGGCGGAGGCGGCGCGCAGGTCCGCCAAGTCGGAGGCCCGCTCGACCCGGATCGCAACGATGTGGGAATTGTTGGCCAGGAAGCCCAGGAGGTCGACCTGCTCCAGGATGCCGGCTATGGCCTCCCCCTCGGTCACGACGACGCGGCGGATGCCGTGCTTGGTCATCACCACCAGGGCGTTGAACAGGAAATCGTCGATATCGAGCGAGATCATCGAATAGCTGGCGAGCGGCCCGACCGGCGAGGTCACGGGCGCCCCGTCCAGGATCACCGCGTCGCGCAGGTCGCGGTCGCTGAGGATGCCGACCCGTGCGGGCGTCCCGTCGGCCCCCGGCTCCTCCCTGACCAGCAGCGAGGTCGAGCGGGTCGCCTTCATGGCGGCGACCGCGTCGCGGGCGCTGCAGTCGGCACCCACATAGGCGGCGGGGTGGATATAGGCCTGCCGGATGCGGGCCATCATGAACGAGGTCATCTCGCGGTTGGCCTGGCGCACCGCCAGGTCGCGCAGCCGGTCGATCATCTCCTGGTGAAACCAGGCGCCGAACCCGGGGTTGGTCCGGGTCAGGTCGAGGAAGGTCTCTTGCGGCAGGAGCTGGCAGACGGTGTCCTCGCGCGCGAAGAAGGTGCTGGTGCCGGCCGATCCCAGCAAGGCTTTGATGTCGAAGCTCTCGCCCGGACCGTAGGCGGCCAGCACCTCGGTCCCGCTCAGTTCCTGGACGAGGCCCTTGAGCACGATATGCAGGTGGCCGGACGCCTCCTCCCCGCGCAGGACGGTGGCGCCCTTGGGCCAGACGACGATATCGGAGACCGCCATGACATGGTCCCGCTCGGCGGGTGTCAGGCGGTCGAACGGCGTGATCGTGAAACTGAAGGCTTCGAACACGTCGGCGCACCTTCGACGTTGGAGGTCGGGAAAAGTGAAAGCCAAGAAAAACGCCCCAAGGTTGGCAGCCTTGGGGCGTCTTGGCGAGAGCCTGCGTCACGGGGGAGGTTTCCCCCGCGACACAATAGCGCAGACTGCCGGGGCGCAGACTGCCGGGGCACAGACTGCCGGGCTCAGTGGGACGAAGCACCCTCGGCGCCAAGACCGGTCTGGGAGCGGATGTACTGCGCCTCGTAAGCGGCGGCCTCTTCGGCGGCGTTCTTGCTCTTGTCGATGATCGAGAAGAACCAAGTCCCGACGAAGGCCAGGGTGACCGAGAAGATCGCCGGGTTGTCGTAGCCGAACGGGGCGCTGCCCTTGGCGTTGCCCAGCACGCCTTCCCACACGGTCGGCCCCAGGATCACCATCACGGTAGCGCTGATCAGGCCCAGGAAGCCGCCGACCAGGGCGCCCTGCGTCGTCAGCTTGCTCCAGAACATGGACATCACGATGATCGGGAAATTGGCCGAGGCCGCGATGGCGAAGGCGAGGCCCACCATGAAGGCGATGTTCTGCTGCTCGAAGGCGATGCCGAGCACCATGGCGAGGATGCCGAGGACCACGGTCGCGATCTTCGAGACCCGGATCTCCTGCACCTCGTTGACCCGGCCGCGGCGGAACACCGAGGCGTAGAGGTCGTGCGACACGGCGGAAGCGCCCGCCAGCGTCAGGCCCGACACCACCGCCAGGATGGTCGCGAAGGCGACGGCCGAGATGAAGCCCATGAACAGGTCGCCGCCGACCGCCTTGGACAGATGAATGGCGCCCATGTTGGTGCCGCCGATCATGTCCTTCAGCTTGTCGTAGGTGACGCCGTCCGCGCCCAGCTTGAAGTAGTTCGGGTCGTTCATCAGCAGGACGATGGCGCCGAAGCCGATGATGAAGGTCAGGATGTAGAAGTAGCCGATGAAGCCGGTGGCGTAGAAGACCGACTTGCGGGCCTCCTTGGCGTCGGCGACGGTGAAGAAGCGCATCAGGATGTGCGGCAATCCTGCGGTGCCGAACATCAGCGCGATGCCCAGCGAGATCGCCGAGACCGGGTCCTTGACCAGGGTGCCGGGCTCCATGATCGCGATGCCCTTGGGATGGATGTCCACCGCGGCCTGGAACAGCGCGCCGAAATTGAAGTTGTAGGTCACCAGCACCATCAGCGCCATGAAGGACGCGCCGGAGAGCAGCAGGACCGCCTTGATGATCTGCACCCAGGTGGTGGCGAGCATGCCGCCGAAGGTGACGTACATGACCATCAGCACGCCGACCAGGATGACGGCGTAGTTGTACTGCAGGCCGAACAGGAGCTGGATGAGCTTGCCGGCGCCGACCATCTGGGCGATCAGGTAGAGCGCCACGACGACCAGCGAACCGGAGGCCGCCAGGGTGCGGATCGGGGTCTGCTGCAGGCGGTAGGAGGCGACGTCGGCGAAGGTGTACTTGCCGAGGTTGCGCAGCTGCTCCGCGATCAGGAACAGGATGATCGGCCAGCCGACCAGGAAGCCGATCGAGTAGATCAGCCCGTCGAAGCCCGAGGTGTAGACCAGCGCCGAGATGCCGAGGAACGAGGCCGCCGACATGTAGTCGCCGGCGATCGCCAAGCCGTTCTGGAAGCCGGTGATGCCGCCGCCGGCGGCGTAGAAGTCCTTGGCCGACTTGGTCTTGGACGCGGCCCAGTAGGTGATCCCCAGCGTTCCCGCCACGAAGGCCAGGAACATGACGATGGCGGTCCAGTTGGTCGCCGACTTCTGGACGGCGCCGGAGATGGCGTCGGCGGCGAACGCCGAGCCCGGAACGGCCAGAGCGGCCGCGGCGACGGCCGATGCCGCCGCGAATGCTGCGATGACGCGCTTCATTATTTCAGGTCCTCGATGATCTGCCGGTTCAGTTCGTCGAACTCGGAATTGGCGCGACGAACGTAGATACCGGTCAGCACGAAGGCCGAGACGATGATCAGCGCGCCGAGCGGAATGCCTAAGGTGATGACGCCGAAGACGGGCGTGCCCAGGGCCTTGGGAGCGAAGGCCACCACGAGGATGAAGCCGTAGTAGATCACCAGCATCACGATCGACAGGAGCCAACCATAGGCTGCACGCTTCTGGGTCAGTTCTGCGAATTTGGGGTTGTTCCTGATTTTTGTTGTCAATTCTCGCTGCATCCGGGGTCCCCCTCGATTTGTCCGAGCGCCATGTCAGAAATGAAGCTCTGCTTTTAGTCGCAGGATCGTACCGGAAGCTTCGTGCAATGGGACTGATCTGGATCAATTGTTAAACGACGCTGCGCGCTCCCCGCAGTGTCCACCGCGCCGCGCAGTCGAGGACGTTCCACCCGCGGTTTTCTTCGGCGGCGACGCTCCTGCCCTGCGATCATCTCCGCGCAGATGTGTTGATCCCCGCAAGGCGAAGGCCATGCGGTCCCGCCGTAAGACCGGGTGAAGAAGGGAATTCCAATGACCACAGGCTCTTGGGCCTATGATTCGACCAATGGTCAGATGCCGGAGTCCCGGAAAGCAGAGGTTCTTCCACTCGGGCGGCGTATCCTGAGCGCCGCCGGTCACGGCAGCTCCGATGGGATGTTTCCATTCTGTGGATCCGTGCACTGTGGGAAAGACCATGATTATCAACGAATTCTTCGTAACCGTTAGGGTCGGAAGATGGTACGTGGACAACGGGACCGACAGTCACGGCCCCTACCTCAGCCAGCAAGACGCGACCGCCGACGCGATCGAGGCTGCGGAGCAGGTCTCCGGCCGCAAGAAACCGGCGGCCGTCCTGGTAAAGCTGCCGGGCTCCAACGCGACGCTGGTCTGGACTTCGCGGCGCCGCCTGGAAGACAGGACGCCGGAAGACAGGACGCCGGAAGACAGGACGCCGGAAGACAGGACGCCGGAAGACAGGACGAGGGAGGCCGTGGCGGAGGCGGGGCCGGAGGTCCGGGCAATCCCTTGAGCCGGCCTGCCGCGGCATCGGCCACCGCACGTCCCGCCCGCGTTCGGACCTGAGCATGCCCCATTCCCCCAGGAAGGAAGCGCGCGCCCGGTATCGGGATGAGTCGCCCGAGGAGATGTGCCGCCTGATCGACGATCTGCGTCGGGAGCTGGCGATCTCGGGGTTGGAGCGTGAGCAGGCGCAGATCGAAGCCGAGGACCTGCGCGAGCAGGCGACCCTGTATGTGCAGGTCTGCGCGACCCTGGAAACCCGGCTCGAAGCCATGTCCGAACACCTGCGCCAGACCGAGCGGGCACTCGCCGAAGTGCGGCGGCTGCGCGAGGAGGATCGGATCTTCCGGCGCTCGCTGGAGCGCCAGCTGCTGGCCAGCCGCGTGGAGGCCGAGACCGCCGAGGAGGAGTTCCGCGTCGTGCTGGAGGAACTCGACCAGTCGTCCCGCGAACTGGCCGAGGGCAACGCCCGCCTGCGCGACCTGAACGAGACGCTGGAACGCCAGGTCGACCAGCGCACCGCCGACCTGAAGGCGGTGCTCGCCGACCGGGATGCCCTGATCCACGAGATCCACCACCAGACCCGCAACAATCTCCAGGTCATATCGAGCCTGCTCAACCTTCAGGCGTCCCGCCTGGAGGAGCCGAGTGCCCGCGAGGTGCGGAAGAGCTTCGGGCGGATCCAGACCATGAGCCTCGTCCACGGCCTGGTGTTCGACGACAGCAGCACCGCCGACTTGCCGATCGGGCCGCTCCTCGTCACGGTCTGCGACCGGACGACGGCCGATCTGGGTCCCTTTCCCGGGATAGCGGTGCGGGTGACGGGCGGGACCGGAGTCGTTCCCCTGAAGGCCGCCGTGCAGCTTGCCCTGATCGTGTCCGAACTGGTCGCCAACGCGCTGACCCATGCCTACCCGCCCGGCGACCACGGAGGCGACCGGAACGGCACCGTCGAGATCACCGTCATCGGCGAACCGCGGGTGAGGGCGATCAGCGTCCGCGACGACGGCGTCGGCCTGGACGACAGCCGCACCGCGTCGCGCCGCGGCCTGGGCCTGCTGCTGGTCCACACCCTGGCGCGGCAGGTCGGCGCCCGGATACGCTTCGCGTCCGCCGGGAGACCGGTCGCTCGCCTGCGGCCGGAACGCGGCACCGAGGTTGAAATCCAGCTGCCGCAAATGGATTGATGGCCGATGGATCGGTGATAGACTAGCGGTCCGGCACCGCCGGTCGCCGCAGGTCGGCCTTCGCCCGTCAGGGCGGACGACGACACTCCGCATCGACGCTCCGGGCACGGAGAACCGATCGAAATCACCGTGCAAGACCGCTAGGTTCCAGCCGTCGGGCCTCCGGGCCCGACGCATCGCAGCACACGAGGCGGGGGAATCGATCGTTTCAGCCAGAACACCGGCGCCGGACGCCCCACTCCGGCCCCGCAGGAGCCATCCCTGTCCACCCTCGGCATCGTCATTCCCGCGCTGAACGCGGAAAGGCCCGGCTCCTGCGGCCTGGGCCGGACGCTGGAAGCGATCGGCCCGGTTGCGGCGGCGGCAGGATGGCCGATCCTGGTGTCCGACGGCGGCTCGACCGACGGCACCCCGGAGACGGCCCGGCGGCACGGCGCGCGGGTCGTCCGGGCGCCGCGCGGACGCGGATCCCAGCTGGCCGCCGGCGCCGAGGCCCTGCTGGCGGACGGCGGGACGGAATGGCTGTTCTTCCTGCACGCCGACAGCGTGCCCGACCCTTACTGGGCGGATGAAGCGGCGCGCTTCGCCGCGGCGGCGGACAACCGCGACCGCGCCGGCTACGGGCGATTCGCGCTTGACGATGCCGCGGCGCCGGCCCGCCGGATCGAGCGGCTGGTCGAGTGGCGATGCCGCCGGTTCGGCTTGCCCTACGGCGACCAGGGCCTGCTGATTCATCGCGACCTGTACCGCGAGGTGGGCGGCTTCCCCGCCATCGGCCTGATGGAGGATGTCGCCGTCGTGCGCCGGATCGGCCGGCGCCGCCTGGTTCCCCTCCCCTTCGCCGTGACCACCTCGGCGGAGCGTTACCGGCGCGGCGGCTATGTCCGCCGGCCGCTGCGCAACCTCGGCTGCCTCGCCCTCTATCTGGCCGGCCTGCCGCCCGACGCCGTCCGCCGGCTCTACGGGTAAGCCCGCGATGACCCTCGGACCGGCCCCGACGGGGCGCCATCTCGTGGTCTTCGCGCGGGAAGCCCGCCTCGGGCGCGGCAAGCGGCGACTGGCCGCCCATGTCGGCCCGGTCGCGGCGGTGCATTTCCAGCGCACCGCCCTCCCGGCCCTGCTGCGCCGGCTCGGCCGGGACCCGCGCTGGACCGTCTGGCTGGCCCTGACGCCCGACCGCGCGCGGATGCCGGCGGGGCTTCCGAAGCGGGTACGGCCGCTCGCCCAGGGCACCGGCGGATTGGGCGAGCGGATGCGCCGCCCGATGCGCCGCCCGCCCGTCGGCCTGCCGCCCGGTCCGGTGGTGGTGATCGGAAGCGACATCCCGGCGGTCCGGCCGGACCATGTCGCCGCCGCCTTCCGGGCGCTGGGGAACCGCGCCTTCGTCTTCGGGCCGGCGGCGGACGGCGGTTACTGGCTGGTCGGGGCGCGCCGCCGGCCGGCCGAACCGCGCGACATCTTCGCCGGCGTCCGCTGGTCGAGCCCGCGCGCCCTGTCCGACACGCTCGCCAACCTGCGCCCCGGCGAGGCGGGGCCGCCGCTGGGCCTGCTGGAGGATGTCGACGATCCCGCGGCCTGGCGCCGCTGGCGGCGCGGTGGGAAAAACCGCGCGTTCACGCCGATGTGAAGGCTTGAGCTATGGCCGGACGCCACGGGCCGCCATATTGTTCCGCATGATCTCGACGCCCCTGCTCCAGGCCCTGCACCGGCGGCTCATCCGGCTGTCCGGATACGGGGATGTCCGCCTTGAGGACCTGACGCCCCTCCCCACCACCGGGCTGGCGCACGACCATGTGCGCGTGGCCGGCCACGGCGTCCTTCTCAGGGTGCCCAGGCAGAGCCAGCTGGGCCTGTCCGCGGCGTCCAACCTGACCTACCAGGCGGCCTGTTTCGAACGCGCCGGCCCTGGCGGCCACGTGCCGGGCCTGCGCGCCGTGATGCTGCCGGAGGAGACGGTGCCGATGGGCGCGCTGGTGGTCGACGAGATCGCCGGCCGGCCGCCCGCCCTGCCGGCCGACCTGCCCGCGATCGTCCGCGCCTTGGCGTCGATCCACGGGCTTCCGGTGCCGGCCCCGCCGGATCGCCGCCCCCTGCGCGACCAGGAGGACCCGGTCGGCGCCACGCTCGGGGAGGTGACGGCGCAGGCGCGGCACCTCGACGACGCCGGGCTCCACCCGGAGGCCCGCGCCGCGATAGAGCAGGAACTCGCCTGGGCCGCAGGCTTCGCGCGCCGGAGCGGAAGGCCGCCGGTCACCCTGATCTCGTTCGATGCCCATCCCGGCAATTTCCTCATCGCCGGCTCCGGGCCGGCTCCCGGCACCGCCGTCCTGGTCGACCTGGAGAAGGCCCGCTACGGCACCGCCGGGTTCGATCTGGCGCATGCCACGCTCTACACCTCGACCACCTGGGACGTTTCCTGCCACGCCGTGCTCGGCACCGCCGACATCGCCGCCGCTTACGGGCTGTGGCTGGATGTCGTGGACCCTGCCCTGGCCGGCGCCTGCCGCCCCTGGCTGCTGCCGCTGCGGCGGGTGATGTGGCTGTGGTCGGTGACCTGGTGCGCCAAGTGGCGGGTCGAGTCGCGGGCGGTGGCCAAGGCCGGCAAGCACCGGGCCGAGAGCGCCGAGGACTGGTCGGCCGACCTCAGCGACGCGGCCCTGGTGAAGCATGTCGCCGGCCGGGTGGCGGATTACCTGGACCCGGTCACCATCGCTGCCGTACGGTCGGAATGGCTCAACGCCAATCCCCTGACCGACCTGCTTCCGCTTCCGGGCTGAGCCACCAACAGGAGATCCCAGAACAGTGCCTTCGCCGCTTCGCCTTCCACTGCTCGCCGCCGTCGTGGCGGCGGGGCTTAATCTGGGCGCCGTGCCGGCAGGCGCCCAGGCACCGTCATCCCCGACACCCGACTGGGACGCGACGCTGGCGGCCGCGCGCGGCAAGACCGTGTTCTGGAACGCCTGGGCGGGCGACCCCCGGATCAACGACTATATCGGCTGGGTCGGCGGCCAGGTGCGCGACCGCTTCGGCATCGACCTGCGCCATGTCAAGGTGACCGACACAGCCGACGTCGTATCCCGCGTGCTGGCCGAGAAGGCGGCCGGCAAGGACCGGGGCGGCTCGGTCGACCTGGTCTGGATCAACGGCGAGAACTTCGCGGCCATGAAGGAGAACGGGCTGCTGCACGGCCCCTTCGTGGACCGGCTGCCCAACGCGGCCCTGATCGACACGGAGGGCAAGCCGACCACCACGGTGGATTTCACCATCCCGACCGACGGGATGGAGGCGCCGTGGGGCATGGCCCAGTTCGTCTTCGTCCATGACGGCGATCAGGTCGCCGCACCGCCGCGCAGCGCCGCCGCCCTGCTGGACTGGACGAAGGAGAACCCCGGCCGGTTCACCTATCCGGGCCCGCCGGACTTCATCGGCAGCACCTTCCTGAAGCAGATGCTGGTGGAGGTGGCGGCCGACCCGGCGCGGCTCCAGAAGCCGGCCGACGATGCCGATTTCGACCTGGTGACCGCACCGCTCTGGTCGTTCCTGGAGCAACTCCATCCCAACCTGGCGCGCGGCGGACGGAGTTTCCCGGCGAGCGGCCCGGCGCTGAAGCAGATGCTGGCCGACGGCGAGGTCGCCATGGGCTTGAGCTTCCATCCCGGCGAGGCGTCCCGCGATATCGCCGGCGGCCTGCTGCCGTCCTCGGTCCGCACCTTCGTGCTGGAGCGCGGAACGATCGGCAACACCCATTTCGTGGCGATCCCCTACAACGCGAACGCCCTGGAGGCCGCGATGGTGGTGGCCGATTTCCTGCTGTCGCCGGAAGCCCAATTGCGCAAGCAGGACCCCGGCGTGTGGGGCGACTTCACCGTCCTCGACCTGGACCGGCTCAAGCCGGAGGACCGCCGGAGGTTCGACGCGCTGCCTCGGGGAGAGGCGACCCTGTCGGACGAGGAACTGGGCACGCCCCAGCCCGAACCGCACCCCTCGTGGATGGTGCGGATCGAGCAGCAATGGACGAAGCGGTACGGAAGCTGACGCTTCCGCCGCTCAGCCCTTGAGCGCCGCGACGCCCGGCAGATCCTTGCCTTCCAGCCATTCCAGGAAGGCGCCGCCGGCGGCCGAGACATAGGTGAACGAGTCCTCGACGCCGGCCGCGGCCAGGGCCGCCACGGTGTCGCCGCCGCCGGCCACGCTCAGGACCCGCCCGGCCTTGGTCAGCGCCGCGACGCTGCCGGCCACCGCGTTGGTCCCGGCGTCGAACGGCCGGGTCTCGAACGCGCCGAGCGGGCCGTTCCAGACCACCGTGCGGCAGCCCTGGAGCTTCAGGGTCACGTACTCGACCGTGGCCGGGCCGACATCCAGGATCATGGCGTCGGCGGGCACCTGGTCGATCGCCACCACCTGGCTCTCGGCGCCGGCCTTGAACTCCTTAGCGACGATGGCATCGCGCGGCAGCAGGATCTCGCATCCCGCCTGGTCGGCGATCGCCATGATCTCGCGCGCCTGCTCGGCCATGTCCTTCTCGCACAGCGAGGCTCCGACCGCGGTGCCGCGGGCATAGAGGAAGGTGTTGGCCATGCCGCCGCCCAGCGCCAGCAGGTTGACCCGGCGCACCAGGTTGCCCAGCAGGTCCAGCTTGGTGGAGATCTTGGCGCCGCCGACCACGGCGGCGACCGGGCGCTCGGGGTTTTCGAGCGCCAGCGTCAGCGCCTTCAGCTCGGCTTCCATCAGGCGGCCGGCGGCGTTGGGCAGCAGGCGGGCCAGCGCCTCGGTCGAGGCGTGGGCGCGGTGGGCGGCGGAGAAGGCGTCGTTGACGTAGATGTCGCCCAGCTCGGCGAGCTGCTTCGCGAAACCGGGATCGTTCTTCTCCTCCTCGGGGTGGAAGCGGAGATTCTCCATCACGATGATCGAGCCGCCGTGGAGATTGGCGATGGCCTCCTTGGCCTGAGGCCCGACGCAGTCCGGCGCGAAGGCGACCTTCTGGCCGACCGCCTTGGACACCGCGTCGACCACGGGCCGCAGCGAGTATTTCGGATCGGGACCGCCCTTGGGCCGGCCGAAGTGCGACAGCACGACCACCTTGGCGCCGGCCTGCGACAGCTCCGTCAGGGTCGGGGCCAGCCGGTCGATGCGCGTCGTGTCCGATACCGCGCCGTCCTTCATGGGCACGTTCAGGTCGGCCCGGACCAGGACGGTCTTGCCATCGAACTGGTAGTCATCAAGGGTTTTGAAGCCGCTCATCGGTTCCGTCCCATTCCTCGTGAATTCAGCGCCAAGTGGATCGCCAAAGATGTCGCAGGGTGTCTTCGTGGCATTTTCATGATGCCGGTCGCAGCGATGGGGAACCAACCACAACCGGCCCGGCAAATCAATGTCCCGCCGCCGCGCCGGACGGCGACTATGACAGGCTACCCGTATCGAAATCGACGGCTCCGCCTTCCCGACCGGACCCGGCTCGACTTGGCGCCGCGGGAAACCGGCATACCTGTGGTATGATCGCCAACGTTGACGGAGCTTCGACCATGATCGGACCGGCAAGACGCGCGGCCTATGCCCTCAGCCAGACCGCCCGCATCTCATGGTTCTTCGGGCAGTATCTCCTGGCGGCCAGGCTGGACGGCCGGGCAGTTCCCAAGAACCGGGTGCCGTCCGGGCTGAAGACGCCGGACCGGGCGACCATCCTGGCGGACTTGCGGGCGCTGATGAGCCGCGACTTCGCCAACATCGAGGCGGGCTGCTACCGCATGCCCCACGACATGGTGGAGCCCCCGCGCAAGGTGCTGCGCGACGCGGTCCGCTTCTTCCAGGATCTGCCCGAGGTGCGGCGCCGGCGGCGCGGCCGGATCGCCACCGAAGTGTTCGAGGAGCGGCGGGCGGAAGGCTCGAAGCTGCCGCGCTACTACCTGCAGAACTTCCATTACCAGACCGACGGCTATCTGAGCGACCACTCGGCCGAGCTGTACGACCACCAGGTGGAAGTGCTGTTCGGCGGCGGCGCGGATGCGATGCGCCGGCAGGCGCTGGTGCCGCTGCACCGGCATTTCCGGGAACGCCGGGTCGCCGAGAGCAGGCTTCTGGACGTGGCCTGCGGCACGGGCCGGTTCCTGACCTTCGTGAAGGACAATTATCCCCGGCTGGACGTAACCGCGCTGGACCTGAGCCCGAACTACCTGCGCCAGGCGCAGCGGCTGCTCAGCCCCTGGTCGCGCACCCGGTTCGTCCAGGCCGCGGCCGAGGGCATACCCGCGCGGGACGAGAGCTTCGACGCGGTCACCTGCATCTACCTGTTCCACGAATTGCCGCGCAAGGTGCGGGCCGCCGCCGCGGCCGAGATGGCGCGGGTGCTGAAGCGGGACGGAATCCTGGTGTTCGTCGAAACCCTTCAGAAGGGCGACCGGCCGGATTACGACGGCCTGCTGGACCTGTTCCCGCTGGCCTTCTACGAACCCTATTACGACGACTACATCCGCCAGGATATCGGCGCGCTGTTTTCGGAAGCCGGCCTCGAAATCGTCGACACGACGCTGGCGTTCATGTCCAAGGTGGTGGTATTGCGCAAGCGGTGAAGACGGCGGCGGGGAGCGGCGGGAAGCGGCGGCACCAGCAACCCGCCGCCGATGTCTTGCCGGCGCGATCACATTTATTACAGTTTTGTGAAACTAATATTACATATTGTTTGTAGATGGGCCGTCTTCTATAAGGTTTGCCAATGTTTTCAGTTTCATGACAAATCTCGGTAGCTGACATTGGCCCCGGGTTGAGAGACACTAAAGAATGGCAAGCCAGGAGATCGAGTTGAAGCTGCGGGTCGAGCCGCAGCATCTGCCCCGCTTCCGCAATTCCCCGGCATTGGCCGGAACGGAGGGCCGACCGGCCGCCAAGAACCTTGAAAGCGTCTATTACGACACCGAGGACTTGCGGTTGCGTAGCCGCGACGTGACGTTGCGGGTCCGCAAGCAGGGACGCAGCTTCGTCCAGACGATCAAGGCGGCCAACGAACATGCCGGCGGAGTGTTCAGCCGGGGCGAGTGGGAATGCGCGGTGCCGACCGCCGAACCCGACCTCGCCGCCGTGACGGACGGGGAGCCGTTGCGCCTGCTGGGTCCGGTCACCCAGGCCGAACTGCGGCCGGTCTTCGCCAGCCACGTAAAGCGCCAGGTCCGGATGCTGAACGGCGCCGCGGGCCACGGCCCCGGCACCGTGATCGAGGTCGCCATCGACCAGGGCGAGATCCGGACGTCCGGCGGGGAGGTCTTGCCGCTGGCGGAGCTGGAGCTGGAGTTGAAGGGCGGCGATCCCCAGGCCCTGTTCGACCTGGCGCTGGAGCTGTCGGGCGTGGCGCCCCTGCGGATCGAGACCCGCACCAAGGCCGAGCGCGGCTACGCCCTGGCAGCGGGCGAGGCCGAATCGGCGGTCAAGGCCCGGAAGCTGCTGCTGACCCCGGATCATACCGCCGAGCAGGCGCTGGCCTCGATCATGCGCAACTGCCTGAGCCACGTGGTGCTGAACGAGGCGTCGGCGCTCAAGGGCGCGGACCCCGAGGGCGTCCACCAGATGCGGGTGGCGCTGCGCCGCCTGCGCTCCGCCCTGGGGCTGTTCCGCACGCTGGTGCCGGCGGACCAGTACGACTGGCTGGCCGGCGAGGTGAAGTGGCTGGCCGGGGAACTCGGCAACGCTCGGGACTGGGACGTCTTCCTGGCGGACCTGCTGGCCCCGGTCGAAGGCGCGCTGGACGAGGAAGCCGCCCGGGGCGGCCCGCTGACCGCGCTCCGCGAGGCGGCCCTGGCCAGCAGGGAGCGGGCCTATGAAAGGGCGCGCGAGGCCATCCTGTCGCCCCGCTACACCACCCTGTTGCTCAAGCTGGGAAGCTGGCTGGAGGCGCGCTCCTGGCGCCAGCAGCCGCTGTCGGAGGAGGCGGCCCGGCTGTTCGCCCCGGTCACCGATCTGGCCGACGGGCTGCTCGCCAAGCGGCACAAGCAGGCGCGCCGGCGCGGCGCCGGGTTCGCGCAACTGCGCGCCGAACAGCGGCACGAGCTTCGCATCGCCCTGAAGAAGCTGCGCTATGCCGCCGAATTCTTCCGCTCGCTCTACGGCGACAAGGCCACGGCGAAGTATCTGCGCCGGCTTGCCGCCCTGCAGGACGACCTGGGCCACCTGAACGACGTCGCCACCGCCGAAACCCTGATGGGCCGGCTGGCGAACGAACAGGCGGGAGGCCCCGGCCTGTGGCGCATCGGCGGCGGCATGGTGATCGGCTGGCACGCCCGAGGGGTGGCGCAGATCGAGCCGCGGCTGATCCGGGACTGGGAGAATTTCGCCGCGGCGAAGCCTTTCTGGTCGAAGCCGTCGAACGGCTAGGATAGGATCGCCGCGACCATGCTCACAGTCCTCGTCGCCAACATCAAGGGCGGTTGCGGCAAGACCACGATCGCGACCCATCTGGCGGCCGCCTTCGCGACGGCCGGGCAGAACACCCTGCTGGCGGACGTGGACCGCCAGAGATCCAGCCTGGGCTGGGTCGACCGCCGTCCGGCCGATGCGGCCCCCCTGACCGGGCTGGACTGGAGCAAGGACCTGGCGACTCCGCCCAAGGGCTCGGGCCGGCTGGTCATCGACGCGCCGGCCGCGCTGAAGACCAGGCAGATCGAGGAACTGGTCAAGCTGGCCGACGTGATCGTGCTCCCGGTGCTGCCCAGCGCCTTCGACGAGCAGGCGACCCGGCGCTTCCTGGACAAACTGGAGGAGCTGAAGCCGATCGCCAGGAACAAGAAGGCTATCGCCGTGGTCGGCAACCGGCTGCGGGCCCGGACCAAGTCGGCCGACCGTCTGGACGAGTTCCTGGACGGGGTCGGCCACAAGGTCGTGACCCGGATCCGCGACACCCAGCTCTATCCCGATACCGCCGCCACCGGCCTAAGCCTGTTCGACCTGAAGGGCAAGCGGGTCGGGGATTACCGCTCCGACTGGGAACCGCTGCTCAGCTACATAGCGCTGTTGGAATAAGCGCCCGGCGGACCCGGTCCCGCATATCCCGGGAGCTTACCGCGCCTGCGCCTCCGCCACCCGGATCGGGTAGTCCAAAATTACTGGACAGGTTCCAGCAAACTCGACGGCCCGACCGGTTCAAGCCCCGGCCGGCGGGGTCCGAGCCCCGCGGAAAGCCACTGGAGCAGCGGCTTTTCCACCACTTTCGAAAGTGGCACGCGACTTGCTGATAGAGGAAGCATCGGCGGACGGCGACGGTGCCGACGGCGAAATGAAACAGACCTTCGATCAGCGGAGAAAATCATGAGCACCAATGTCGGCGTTGAGCAGAGCGGCAAGTCGGGCGGCGACGCGTTCGGTCACTCCACCTCGGGTTCCATGGGCGTGGGCGGCGCCGGCCTGGGCTCCGCCTCGGCCTTCGGCGGCCTCGGCAACGGCTCGTCCTCGGGCACCGCGTCGGGCTTCGGCGGCGATGCCGGCTCCACCTCGGCCGCTGCGGGCGCCCTGGGCGGCGACGTGAGCGACAACACCTCGATCGGCTCGATCACGATCAACTCCTGATCGCTGACGCCCCTTGGGGTCAGGGAAAAGGCGCGGCGCCCCAGGGTGCCGCGCCTTTTCCGCTTTCAAGACCGACTTCCGGGTACCGGCTCTCAGTTCTCGTGGGCCGCCGTGTCGCCCGGTCCCCGCGGACGCGCGCCGGCCTGATCGAAGGCCCGGCGGATCGAGAAGAAGATCACCCCGACGGCCACCGCGAAGACGATCAGCCCCATGTAATAGAACGTGTGATCCGCTGCGCGCGACGCCACGAACAGCCCGATCAGGCCGATCACGCCGACGATGCCGTTGGCCACCCATGTGCCGATCTTGTCCACCGTACTCTCCTCCGTTCCGCAAGGCGGCTCGCCGCCGTAAATGACTCTGCATCTGTAATAGGGAAACGCCGCGATTGTCGCAATCGCTCCTTAAGTCGGCGGGGTGCCGGCCAGCGGGAGTTCCAGGACGAAGCAGGTGCCGCGGGAGTCGCTCCCGGCCAGGCGGATGTCGCCGCCATGGGCGCGGGCGACCTCGCGGGCGATCGCAAGTCCCAGCCCCGTGCCGCCGGCCCGGGCGGAGCCGGCGAAAGGCTGGAACAGGTTCTCCCGGGCGCGGGGCGGCAGGCCCGGCCCGTTGTCGCTGACCGTCAAAGCGAGCCGATCGCCGTCACTCTCCGGCGGCGCCGCGGCGACCGTGACCTCCGTGGCGCCTGCCTCCAGGGCGTTCCGCGCCAGGTTGGCCAGCGCGCGGGAAAGCTGCTCGCGGTCGGCCTGGACCTTCAATCCCCGCGGCACCCGGTTGACCAAGGCGATGCCGGTGCCGGCGGCCGGCGCCAGCTCGGCCCCGACCTCCTCCACCACCTCGGCCAGCTGCACCGCCGCGCGCCTGAGCGGCAGCATGCCGTCGCGCGAATAGGCCAGGGTCTGGCTGCACAGCTCGACCGCCCGGTCGATCGCCTGCATCAGGCGCGGCGTGACCCGGCGAACCTCCGGATCCTCGCTGACCGCCAGCCGTTCGGAGACGAGCGCCGCGGTGGACAGGATGTTGCGCAGGTCGTGGTTGATCTTCGTGACCGCCGTGCCGAGGGCGGCGAGCCGTTCCCTCTGGCGCAGCGCCGAGCGCAACGCCGCCTGCATGTCGATCAGCTCGCGCTGGGCCATGCCGATCTCGTCCGCCCGCGCTGTGGGCGGCAGGGTCGCCGACAGGTCCTCGGGATCGCGGCGGAACGCCATCATGCTGGCGGTGATCCGCTGCATCGGCCGGATCATCAAGCCGTTGAGGCTGAGGAACACCAGCCCGGCGGTGATCAGGGAGATCAGCACCGACAGTGCCAGGATTCGTTCGGCGAAATCGATCATCTCGGCGCGGAGCGGCGCCTCGTCCAGCACCAGCTCGACCTCGACGCTGCCGTCCTTCGGCGAGGCTCCGGCGACCTGGATGACCCGGTCCTCCCGGCGGACCAGCAGGGCCACGGCGTCCATGATCATGTCGAACCACATGCCCCGCCTCAGGTCGTAGGCCTGCGCCACCGGCGGAGCGGGCGTCGTGCTCAGCATGTAGATGCGCTCGTCCGGCAGCTCGAGATCGACGGAATAGGCGCCGACATGGGCGAGCAGCTTGGTCTCCAGTTCCTCGGTGACCATCTGGTCGGGCGCCGCCTCGATCGTCAGGGCCGCGAGATGGCCGGCCGCCATCCGCTGCTCCAGCCAGACCTGCCGGAAGCGGGCGACAGACGGCGCGAAGATCAGCACCTCCGCCAGCATGACGAACAGGATGGTCATGACCAGCAGCTTGGCCGACAGGCTGGTGGCGAACTTGCGAAGGATCATGGCCGGCGGCGCATCCGTTCCGTTGGGGACGGATACGTTATACTTAAAAGGCCGGCTTATTGAACCCGCGGCGGGGAAAGTTTCAGCCGAACCGGCCGAGGAAGCGGACCAGCCCGCGGGTCCGGCCGCTGAACAGCTTGGGCGTGTAGAAGCTTCCCGCCGCCCGTTTCCCGGCCTCGCCCAGGGTCGGGTACGGCGCGATCATCGACGCGACGGCGCCGATCTTGAGCTTCTGCGAGATGGCGAGGCACCAGACCTGGATCAGTTCGCCGGCATGGGCTCCCACGATCGAGGCGCCGAGAATCCGGCCGTTGGGCAGGGTTAGGACCTTGACCTTGCCCTCGGTGTCCCGTTCGGCCTGGGCGCGGTCGTTCTCCTCGAAACCCCAGGTCAGCACGCGCACGTCGCCATGGGCTTCCCGCGCCTGGGCCTCGGTCAGGCCGACATGGGCCAGTTCCGGCTCGGTATAGGTGACCCAGGGCAGCGCCGTGTAATCCACCTTGGCGGGCAGCCGGAACAGCGCGTTGCGGATTACGATCCCGGCGTGATAGCCGGCGATGTGGGTGAACTGCGGACCGCCGGCCACGTCGCCCACGGCATAGACCCGCCGGTTGGCGGTGCGCAGCCGGGCGTCGGTCGTCACCCCCTTGGAGGTGAACTCGATCCCGGCGAGATCCAGCCCGAGGCCGTCCACGTTGGCCTGCCGGCCGGCGGCCACCAGCAGATCGGAACCCTCGACCCGGCCGCCGTCGCCCAGCACGACGGCGATGCCGTTGCCGTGGCGCTCGACGCGGGCGATCTCCACCCCCTCGCGCAGGTCCACGCCCTCGGCCCTGACGCGCTCGCGCACCACCGCGACCAGGTCGGGATCGTCCTTGGGCAGGATGGCGTCCTTCTGGAGCACGGTGACCCGGACGCCCAATCGCCGGTGAGCCTGGGCCATCTCCATCCCGATCGGCCCGCCGCCGATCACGATCAGGTGATCGGGAGCGGCCTTGCGTTCGAAGATCGTCTCGTTGGTCAGGTACGGCACGCCTTCGAGGCCCGGGATGGGCGGCGTCGCCGCGCGCGATCCCGTCGCCAGCACGAAGCGGCGGGCGCGGACCGTGGTACCGCCGGCTTCCACCGCGTCCGGGCCGGTGAAGCGGGCCTGGGCCTGGATCACCCGGACGCCCAGACCCTCGAACCGCTGCACGGAGTCGTTGGGTGCTATGGCGGCGATCACGCCGTGGACATGGTCATGGACGCGGGCGAAATCGATTTCCGGCTCATGGCCGTTCACGCCGAAGCGGCCGGCGTGGCGGACCGCGTCGGCCGCCCGCGCGGCGGCCAGCAGCGACTTCGACGGCACGCAGCCATAGTTGAGGCAGTCACCGCCCATGGCGCCGCGCTCGATCAGGACGGTGGAGGCGCCCATCTGGACGGCGCCGGCCGCGACCGAAAGCCCGCCGGAACCGGCACCGATCACGCAGATATCCGTCCTGATCTCAGCCATTGGCGCGACTCCCCTTGAACTTCTTGTAGATGACCGGCACCAGGGCCAGCAGCGACAGCCCGGCGACCGGCAGCAGGATCTCCGGCTTGAAGATGATCGACAGGTCCGGCGTGCCGCCCGCATCGAACACGGAGCCCACGCCGTTGCCGACCGAGGCATAGACGAAGCTGCCGGGGATGATCCCCAGGAAGGTGCCGAGCGCGTAGGTGCCGAGCGGCACGCCCAGGAACGCCGGCACCAAATTGACCAGCCAGAACGGGAACAGCGGAACCAGCCGGAGGACCAGCAGGTAGCTGAGCGCGTTCTCGCGGAACCCCGCTTCCAGCCTTTCCATCCACGGCCCGGCCCGGCGGCGCAGCCCGCTGCCCAGGGCGGTCCGCGCGGCCAGGAACACGCCGACCGCGCCGAGCGTGGCGCCGGTGACCACGTAGATGCCGCCCGCCAGCGTCCCGAACAGGAATCCCCCCGCGATGGTCAGCACCGCGGCGCCCGGGATCGAGAAGGCGACGGCCGCCGCGTAGACCGCGATGAAGCCCAGCGGCGCCGCCACGGGATGCCGCGCGACCAGGTCGAGCAGGGTTTCCCGGTGTTCCCCGAGGCTGGAGAAGTTCAGGTACCGGTGCAGTCCGAGCGCGAAGAAGGCGACCAGCCCTGCGGCCAGCACCGCCAGCGGGAGGAATCGCTTCAGGTTGGAAGGTTCGGACATCGGTTCGGCGGCGGCCATGGGGTCTTCCTCTCCATCGGCGGTGTGCTGTCGAGAGTTATCATCGGGCGACGCTCACCGGCCAGTCACCTTGCCGTGAGGTGGGCCGTGAGGTGGGCCGTGAGATGGGCCGTGAGGTTGGTCGGCGGGGACGGTTGATCGGATCGTGACACACGGCATCGGGGATCCAACGCCATGGCCGAGAGAAAGAGCCGCCGGCCCGCCGAAATCGTCGAGCGCGGCAACATCTACTTCCTGTACCGCCCGAAGGTCCACGGCGAGGGCGAGCCGGAGGAGAGCGCCGGCGGAATCGGCGACGTGGAGCGATTCCACATCGTCCTCCGCCCCGACGGGGAGGCTCGGTTCCGGCTGATGACCATCGGCCGCAAGCGGCTGCCCGACGTCGAGGACCACGAGCGCAACTGGGGTTTCGTCGATCTGGTCGCCAAGAGCGCGAAGGAGGTCACATCGGAGCTGGGGGAGCAGCATTACCGGACGAAGACCCGGGGGGAGCGCGTACGTCCCGCCGCCCGTCCGGCCGGCGAGGGGGTGTACGTGCTGGCCAGGACCGGCCATTCCCTGCATCTGGCCTACGCCCTCGAGCTTCCGGAAGCGCCAGGCCCGGTCCAGAGGGAGCTGAACATACTGCCGGAGAGCAGCTTCGCGCTGTCGATCAAGAATCCCGAGAAGGGATCGCCCGCCGACGCCGGGCTGGACGGAAAACGGGAAGCGGACTATCCCGACAAGCTCCGGAAGGAATTCCGCGACCGCCGCTTCGCGACCGAGGACACCCGCCTGCTCGACTATGCCGGGGCCGAGTTCATCCTGGTCGGCGCCGGGCGGGACGTTGAACGCGACCTCGGCATCGCGCTGGACCCCAAGGACGAGTCGGAAAAGTCCGCCGACATCTTCACCCAGCTCCGCCTCGCCAAGGGCAGGCACCCGATCGAGCCGCTGCTGACCGGCAAGTGGAGTTGACGAACTTGGATTGACTCACGGGGTTCGGGCCCCTATACACCGTCCTTCGTTTTCCAGTCACCAGTTTGAACGGAGTGTGTGTCGTGAAACGCACGTACCAGCCGAGTAAGATCGTGCGCAAGCGCCGGCACGGTTTTCGCGCCCGTATGGCAACCGTGGGTGGTCGCCGGATTCTGTCCGCCCGCCGGTCCAAGGGCCGCAAGCGCCTCAGCGCTTAAGCCCGATGCCGCCCGAGGGGAGCGCGCCCGGGCTCGGGCGCCTCAAGCGGCGGCCGGAATTTCTCGCTGTAGCCGGCGCACGCCGTAAATGGGTTGCTCCCGGCCTGATCCTGCAAGCCCGCCGCCATGACGATCGCCAGCGCCCCGGTGCCGGCGAAGCGTCCGTGCGAGTGGGCTTTACGGCCAGCAAGAAGGTCGGCAACGCCGTGGCCCGCAACCGGGCGAAACGGCGCCTCCGCGCGCTCTCGGCGGAGATCCTGGCCGAGCATGGCGCCCCCGACACGGATTTCGTGCTGATCGCCCGCGGCGAGACGCTGGTCCGTCCGTGGGACGAGCTTCGCCGGGACCTGACGACCTGCCTCAAGCGCCTGAAGGCGTGGCGCGCGCAACGTGAGACGGACCGATGCGGGACCGGATGATGAGCGGCGGCACGACGGATACATGCTCCGGGGGCACGAGCCCGGCGGCATGGCTGATGCGCGCCCTGGTCAGGGTTTACCAGTGGACCTTGGCCCCGGTTCTGGGCAACAACTGCCGTTTCGAACCAAGCTGTTCCAACTACGCGCTGGAAGCGTTATCTAAGCATGGCGCGATCCGCGGCGGCCTGATGGCCGCTTGGCGCATCCTGCGGTGCAATCCGTGGGGCGGAGCAGGCTGGGACCCGGTGCCGGATGCTGGAAATGCCGGCGCCGATCAAGCCGATACCGGACCGGCCAACAAACATAAGATTCATAACAGATGCGACCACGGCAGGGACTGACCAGGATCCATGACTGACCAGCGCAACCTCCTCGTGGCGATCCTGCTGTCGATCGTCATCCTGCTCGGATTTCAGTACTTCTACGAAATCCCGCGCATGGAACAGCGCAAGGCGGAATTGGCGCAGCAGCGCGCGGAAGAGCAGGCCCGCCTGCCCGCTCCGACCACCCCGGAAGGCGTCACCGCCGACGGGTCGCCGGTTCCGATCCCCGGGGCTCCGGCCGCGGGCGCCCCGCAGGACCGTGCCCAGGTGGTGGCGACCGGGCAGCGCGTCCGGATCGACACGCCGCGCCTGCACGGCACGATCTCGACCGTAGGCGCGCGGATCGACGACTTGACGCTGGCCGACTACCACGTGACGCCGGACCGCGGCAGCCCGGAGATCGTGCTGCTCTCCCCCGCCGGAACCACCCAGCCCTATTACGCCGAGTTCGGCTGGGTGCCGGCCGCCGGGACCAACCAGCCGGTACCGAACGCCTCCACCCAGTGGACCGCGCCGACCGAGCCGCTGACGCCGAACAATCCGGTCACCATGACCTGGGACAACGGCCAGGGGCTGGTGTTCGAAAAGACCTTCACGGTCGACCAGAACTACATGTTCTCGGTGACCCAGCGGGTGCGCAACAACACCGGCGCGCCGGTATCCCTGGTCCCCTACGGCCTGGTGTCGCGCCACGGCACGCCGCCGACGCTGGGATATTACATCCTGCACGAAGGTCCGCTGGGCGTCTTCAACGGAACGCTGCACGAGTACAAGTACGGCGACCTCAAGGAAGACGGCAACATCCAGTACCAGACCACCGGCGGCTGGATGGGCATCACCGACAAGTATTGGCTGGTGTCGCTGATCCCGGACCAGAACGGCGAGTTCCGGTCGCAGATGCGCCACACCACGGCGAACGGCCAGGACCGCTACCAGGTCGACTATACCGGCCAGCCGGTCACCATCGCGGCGGGCGAGAGCACCGAGACGACCAACCGCCTGTTCGCCGGCGCCAAGCAGGTCAAGCTGCTGGACGCCTACGCGGACCAGTACGGCATCAAGAACTTCGACCTCGCGATCGACTTCGGCTGGTTCTACTTCCTGACCAAGCCGTTCTTCTACGCGCTGGATTTCTTCGGCACGCTGTTCGGCAATTTCGGCGTGGCGATCCTGGTGTTCACCGTCTGCGTCAAGGCGGTCTTCTTCCCCCTGGCCAACAAGTCCTACAAGGCCATGAGCAAGATGAAGGCCCTGCAGCCGGAGATGACGAAGATCCGCGAGCGCTTCGGCGACGACCGCCAGCGGATGAGCCAGGAGATGATGGCGCTGTACAAGCGCGAGAAGGCCAACCCGGTCAGCGGCTGCCTGCCGATCCTGATCCAGATCCCGGTGTTCTTCGCGCTCTACAAGGTGCTGTTCGTCACCATCGAGATGCGGCACGCGCCGTTCTTCGGCTGGATCAAGGACCTGTCGGCCCCCGATCCGACCACCATCTTCAACCTGTTCGGCCTGTTCCCCTGGGACCCGCCGAGCCTGCTCCACCTGGGCGTCTGGCCGATCATCATGGGCATCACGATGTACCTGCAGCAGAAGCTGAACCCGGCCCCGCCGGACCCGGTGCAGGCGAAGGTGTTCATGGCGCTGCCCTTCGTCTTCACCTTCATGCTGGCCAGCTTCCCGGCCGGACTGGTGATCTACTGGGCCTGGAACAACAGCCTGTCGATCCTGCAGCAGTGGATCATCATGCGCCGCATGGGCGTCAAGGTGACCTGACGAGGCAACCCCGCTCCGACAGCGCCGCCCCGGGCAACCGCGGGCGGCGTTCGTCGTTATGAGAGACGGGCCCGGCACGAGAGAAGCCAGCACGAGAGAAGCCAGCACGAGAGTAGAAGGAACATGACCGCCATGACCGGCCCGATCACCCCGACCCTGATGCCCGAGCAGACCGAGTCCGGCCTGGAGGAAGGCCGGCTGCTGTTCGCCAAGGAGTGCAACTTCATCTGGGGCGCCGCCGACGAGGCCAACCTGCCCGAGGCGACCCTGCCGGAGATCGCCTTCGCCGGCCGGTCCAATGTCGGCAAGTCGAGCCTGGTCAACGCGCTCACCGGCCGCAAGACGCTGGCCAGGACCTCCAACACGCCGGGACGCACCCAGCAGCTCAACTTCTTCGACCTGGGCGGCAGGATGATCCTGGTCGACCTGCCCGGCTACGGCTATGCCAAGGAATCCAAGACCAAGGTCGCCGCCTGGACCGGGCTCGTGAAGAACTACCTGAAGGGCCGCGTCACGCTCCGCCGGATCTGCCTGCTGATCGACGGCCGCCACGGGCTGAAGCCCAACGACGTCGAGATCATGGACATGCTCGATAAGGCCGCGGTGCCCTATCAGGTCGTGCTGACCAAGATGGACAAAGTGAACAAGGCCGAGCAGGCCGCCGTCGTGGAGAAGACCGTGGCCGGCCTGAAGAAGCACCCCGCCGCCCATCCCGAGGTGGCCTCGACCAGTTCCGAGGAAGGCACCGGCATCACGGAGCTGCGCGCCAGCCTGGCGACGCTGGCGCTGCCGGCCTGACCGGATTGACCTGACCGGGTTCGCCTGACCGGCCTCGGCCGGGGCGGGACGCGAAGTCACAGCAGTGTTGCGACCGAATCACTTGCAACGGTAAAGCGGTCTGTCGCAAAACCGCCGCTAGCAGGCACCGCCCCATTGACTTAGAGTTCCGCGCCATGAGCGAACCGACCGTCCCCCCCGCCCCGCCGCAGCTTTCCCGCGAGGAATGGCTGAACAAGGCCCGGACCCTGTCCGAGGCCCTTCCCTACATGCGCCGCTATTCCGGCCGCACCTTCGTGATCAAGTATGGCGGCCATGCGATGGGCGACGAGTCGCTGGGCGAGCTGTTCGCCCGGGACGTCGTGCTGCTGAAGCAGGTCGGCATCAACCCCGTGGTCGTCCACGGCGGCGGGCCGCAGATCGGCGCCATGCTGGAGCGGCTGAAGATCAAGAGCTCGTTCATCGACGGCCTGCGCGTCACCGACAAGGAGACGGTGGACATCGTCGAGATGGTCCTGTCCGGCTCCATCAACAAGCAGATCGTCACCGCGATCAACAACCAGGGCGGCAAGGCGGTCGGCTTGTCCGGCAAGGACGGCCACCTGATCAGCGCGCGCAAGCTTCGCCGGACCCAGCGGGACACCGACAGCAACATAGAGAAGATCCTGGACCTGGGCTTCGTCGGCGAGCCGTACCAGGTGAACCCGCAGATCCTGGAGACCTTCGAGAAGTCGGACGTGATCCCGGTGATCGCGCCGATCGGCCTGGGCCGCAACGGCGAGACCTACAACATCAACGCCGACACGGCGGCCGGCGCCATCGCCGCCGCGCTGGGAGCCACCCGCCTGTTCCTGCTGACCGACGTCGTCGGCGTCCTGGACAAGCAGAAGAACCTGATCCCCAACATGATGCTGGAGGACGCCCGGCGATACATGACCGACGGCACCATCACCGGCGGCATGATCCCGAAGATCGAGACCTGCATCTCTGCGGTCGAGCAGGGCGTCGACGCCTCGGTCATCCTGGACGGCCGGGTACCCCACGCCCTGCTGCTGGAAATCTTCACCGAAGGCGGCGCCGGAACGATGATCGGGCGGGACTGAGGGGCTCCCTCGGGGAACCCGGTTCCCCCGAATCACCGTTGAAGGTTTCGATCCGCGAATGCAGCGTCGCACATCCGGCTAGAGCAGTTCCCGAACAGGTTGAACCGCTCTGGCCCATGCAGCCTGCCGCTCCATTCGCCGCGATGCGTTGGGCCACGGCCCAACCTTGTCTTTTGGTGACGTTGTATAGAGGTTTTGTCGGGGGGAACCGGGTGCCCCGTCAGGAGCACCCGGTTCACGGGGTCAGGACACTGAGCCCAACCAAGGTTAGGCACCGCACGTAGCAGAGTGCCTGCCCCGAGCCCTCGGCGTTTCTCGCACAGTTGCCAGGCGCCGTGCTTTTGGCCGGACGCCGCAGACAAGGACGAGTTCACCATGTCTTGCCAATCCTACTGCATCGGGATCGATGCCTCCAAAGCCTATCTTGACACCTGCGGCGTGCCGGGCCGCGGCGCGTGGCGCCTTCCCAACACGGCCGAGGGCCACACCGCCCTCGCGACGGTGCTGGGCGCGCTGCGCGCGGGCGGCGACGAGGTGCTGGTCATGATGGAAGCGTCGGGCGGCTGCGAGCGCGAACTGCACCACGCCCTGGCCCGGGCCGATGTGCCGGTCGCCGTCGTCAATCCCAAGTGGGCGCGTGACTTCGCCCGCTCGACCGGCCAGCTGGCGAAGACCGACCGGGTCGACGCCCGGATGCTCCAGGCCTTCGGCGAGGCCACCCGTCCCCGCCCGACGCCGGTCCCGGAGCCGTTGCGCGCCGAGTTGATCGAGATGCTCGACTACCGCGACCAGATCCTGGCCGAGATCGTCGCGCGCGGCCATCAGCTCAAGCACCTGCGCGGCGACTTCATGCGCCGGCGCGCCGAGACGGCGCTGGAAGCGCTGCGCACCGAGGCCGACACCCTGGCCTGGATGATCGAGGCGAAGCTGAACGACGACCCGGGGCTGCGGCAGCGGGCCGCCCTGCTGCGCAGCTTCCCCGGGGTCGGGCCGCTGAGCGCGGCCATGCTGGTGGTCCACATGCCCGAGTTGGGCAGCCTGACCGGCCGGCAGGCGGCCAGCCTGGCCGGCCTGGCGCCGTTCGCCCGCGACAGCGGCACCCTGCGCGGGGTGCGCACGATCTTCGGCGGCCGGGCCAAGGTGCGCCGGGCGTTGTTCCACGTCGGCCGGGTCGGCCTGCGCCACAACGCCACGCTCAAGGCCTTCTATGACAGCCTGAAGGGACGCGGCAAGCCGGGCAAGGTGGCGCTGGTCGCCTGCATGCGCAAGGCGCTGGTGATCCTCAACGCCCTGCTCCGGACGGGCCGGCCCTGGGTGGCGGAGTACGCCGCCGACGGGCCGCCGGCCGAAGCCGCCTCCGCCACGGCATCCTGAGCCCCATCCCTTTGTTCGACCGGCGGCACCATCCCTCCGTCCCGACCTGAGGGTCCAGCGGGCGGCGGGCGGAGCGGCGGTCAAGGAGGGCCGAAGGCCACCGCGGAGCGGCGCGCAGCGTCCTTGATGGCCGCTCCGCCCGCCGCCCGCTGGACCGAGGTGGGGGCGGCCAAGAGCACGTCCGACAACCGCCGCGGCAAACCGCTGACGGCGGCGTCTTCCCGTGACCATGCATGCTGCTTGAAGTTGTATATCCACACCCAACGATGCGGCTCACAAAAACAGTTGCTACGGTTTGATGCAGGGCAGAGGTGATGCGAGCCGTCGATAGTAGGTTGGGCCGTGGCCCAACGCATCGGCCCGGCTGCCCTGGCGGATTGAACGTCACGATGAATTCGGCACCGCCGTTGATCGCCGTTTCCAGCACGATACCAGCCAGATAGTCCGGAAATCCATCCACGCCCGGCACCATGAGCCCGCGCCGGTCTTCCTGATCCCCTCCGCGGGACCCCTCAGCGCGCCGGCGCCTGGTTCCGGACGGCACGGTCGAGGATCTCCCGGACGACGGCGTCCTCGCTGCGCTTGGTCGCCATGGCGGTGCCGCGGACGATCGCGTCGGTCAGGTCCATGGCGCGGGTCAGGTCGACGCGCCACTCGCCGTTCTCGCGCACGAAATCGGCGGGCACCATGACGGGGCGCTGGTTGACCACCAGGGTGCCGCTGGCGCGGTCGCCGCGCACAGACACCTTCTCCATTCCGGCCTGGGTGATGACGTTGGGTCCCAGCCAGTTCTTGCGCAGGCCGAACTCGACGATCTGGGCCGGGGTCATTCGCCTCAGCTCCGCCGGCTTCAGATAGTGCTGCAACCCCAGCGCGCCGAACTTCTCCGACGGGCCGAGGCCCGCAATCTCGCCGTCCAGCGCCGCCTTGCGGGTCCGCTCGACGCGGGCGAGGCTTTCGCGCGACAGCAGCTCCAGCACGCCGCCGCCGTCCTTCGCCAGCAGCGCCTGGCGGGCCGCGACGAAGGTCTCGCCGACCGCGGCGACGTCCTGGTGGGCCGGCGCCACCTGCGCTTGGGCCGGAGAGCCTTCCGGATATCCCGCGCTGATGCCGGCACCGGCGAGGATCGCCACGCCCAGCAACGCGTTGCGCACCGCAGCCACAGTCTTCATTCCATCCGTATCCGTCAGAAAGAGGGATTCAACCCTCGGAGCGTCCATCACATAATGCGCGATTGCGGCGGCGCAAAGGCGTCTCCTGCGGTGCGGCCACTTGCCGTACCGCCTATGCCGGCCCATTGTCACGCCATGACCGCGACCGACACTCGCTCCCCCACGCCGCTTTCCGGCATCGACGTCTGGATCTTCGATCTGGACAACACGCTCTACCCGGCCTCCAGCAACCTGTTCGCCCAGATCGACCAGCGCATGACCGAGTTCATCGGCGAGCGCTTCGACCTGCCGTGGGACGAGGCGCGCCGCCGCCAGAAGCAGTTCTTCCGCGACTACGGCACGACCCTGCGCGGCCTGATGACGGAACACGACGTCGATCCGATCGAGTTCATGGACTATGTCCACGACATCGACGTGACGCCCGTGACGCCGAGCCCCGAGCTGGACCGGGCGCTGGAACGGCTGCCCGGCCGCAAGATCGTCTACACCAACGGGTCCTGCCGCCACGCCGACAACGTGCTGGCCCGGCTGGGCATCGCGCGGCATTTCGACGTGATCTACGACATCGTCGCGGCCGGCTACGTGCCGAAGCCCGACCCCCGCCCCTATGGCGAACTGATCGAGCTGCACGGCATCGAGCCCCGGCGCGCCTGCATGGTCGAGGATATCGCGCGCAACCTGGTCCCCGCCGCCGCACTCGGCATGACCACGGTCTGGGTGCGGACGGAAGCCGACTTCGCCCGCCCCGACCGCGGCGGCGTCGGGCATGGCTACCACATCCATCATGCGGTGGACGACCTGATCGAATGGCTGGTCGGTCTGACGCGGCCGGACGGGATTGCGGTCCGCAGTTGACAGCGGCTTTGCCGGTGAACCATGTTCCGGTTTCCCTGATATAGAGCCGGATCGAACCCTGCCATGACCTCCGCCGACACGACCGACCTGCAGGCCGCCATCGAGGCAGCCTGGGAAAACCGCGACCAGCTGAACACCGGCACCAAGGGCGCCGTCCGCGATGCGGTCGACGCAGCCCTGTCGGGTCTGGACGAGGGTCGCTTCCGGGTCGCGGAACGTTCGGGCGGCGAGGACTGGCAGGTCAACCAGTGGCTCAAGAAGGCGGTACTGCTGTCGTTCCGCCTCAACGACATGGTGCCGATCCCCGGCGGGCCGGAAGACCCGGAGCTGGGCGCGTCGTCCTGGTTCGACAAGGTGCCGTCCAAGTTCGCGGGCTGGGACGACCGGCGGTTCCGCGCCGCCGGCTTCCGCGCGGTGCCCAACTGCGTGGTGAGGCGGTCCGCCTATATCGCGCCGGGCGTCGTGCTGATGCCGAGCTTCGTCAATATCGGCGCCTATGTGGACAGCGGCACCATGGTGGACACCTGGGCGACCATCGGTTCCTGCGCCCAGATCGGCAAGAACTGCCACATCTCGGGCGGTGCGGGCATCGGCGGCGTCCTGGAGCCCCTGCAGGCCGATCCGGTGATCATCGAGGACAACTGCTTCATCGGCGCCCGCGCCGAAGTCGCGGAGGGCGTGCGGGTCGGGACCGGCTCGGTGCTGTCGATGGGCGTCTATCTCGGCGCCTCGACCCGGATCGTCAACCGCGAGACCGGCGAGATCCTGTACGGCCGCGTGCCGCCCTATTCGGTCGTGGTTTCCGGCACCATGCCGGGCAAGCCCCTGCCCGACGGCAGCCCCGGCCCGGGCCTCTACTGCGCCGTCATCGTGAAGCAGGTGGACGAGCGCACCCGCTCCAAGACCTCGATCAACGAACTGCTGCGCGCCTGATGACCGACGCTCCGGCAGCCTTGGACCAAGCAGCCTTGGACCCGGTGGCACTGACCCGGGCGCTGGTGCGCTGCCGCAGCGTCACGCCGGCCGACGCCGGCGCGCTCGACGTCCTTCAGGGCGTGCTGGAGCCGCTGGGTTTCGTCTGCCACCGGCTTCGCTTCGAGGAGGAGGGGACGGCCCCGGTCGAAAACCTGTACGCCCGCCTCGGCACCAAGGGTCCCAATCTCTGCTTCGCGGGCCACACCGACGTGGTGCCGCCGGGCGACCCCGCGGCCTGGGCCGTCGACCCGTTCGCCGGCGAGATAGTCGACGGCAAGCTCTACGGCCGGGGCGCTTCCGACATGAAGGCCGCCGTCGCCGCCTTCACGGCGGCGGTCGCCCGCCGGCTGGGCAGCGCGGGAACGCCACCCGGCTCGATCAGCCTGCTGATCACCGGCGACGAGGAAGGCCCCGCCGTCAACGGCACCCGCAAGGTGCTGGACTGGCTGGCGGACCGGGGCGAGGTGCTGGACGCCTGCATCGTCGGCGAACCGACCAACCCCAACTATCTGGGCGAGATGATCAAGGTCGGCCGGCGCGGCAGCATCACGGGCTATCTGACCGTCCACGGCACCCAGGGCCACGTGGCCTATCCCCATCTGGCCGACAATCCCCTGCCCCGGCTGGTGCGGATGCTGGCGGCCCTGACGGCGGAACCGCTGGACCGGGGCAACGCCCATTTCCAGCCCTCCACACTGGCGATCACCACGATCGACGTGGGCAATCCGGCGGACAACGTGATCCCGGCCAAGGGATCGGCCAGCTTCAACATCCGGTTCAACGACGAGCACACGTCGGATGGGCTGAAGGACTGGATCAGGCGAACCTGCGACGCCGTCGGGGGCCGCTACGACCTGGACTTCCGGGTCAGCGGCGAGAGCTTCCTGACGCCGCCCGGCCGCCTGAGCGATCTGGTCGCCGACGCGGTCGAGCGGGTGACCGGACACCGGCCGGAGTTGAGCACCACCGGCGGCACGTCCGACGCCCGTTTCATCAAGTCGCACTGCCCGGTGGTCGAGTTCGGCATCGTCGGGCAGACCATGCACAAGGTGGACGAGCATGTCGCCGTGGCCGACGTGGAACGGTTGACCTGCATCTACGGGGCCGTCATCGACGGGTTCTTCGCTCCCGCCACTTCCCCATCCACGGGAGGCGACGCGGCATGACGCTGACGGCACGGGAAGCGGTCTATTCGATCTTCGGGGCCTACCGTCTGGCCATGCTCGACAAGACCGGGCTCAGCTATTTCGACCGCACGCCGGAAGGCGCCCTGCGGTCCTTCTACGCCGCCCTGATCGTCCTGCCGGCTTATGCCCTGCTGGTGGTGCTCCGCCTTTGGGACGTGCTGCCCCAGGTATCTGCCCTGCGGTTCATCACGGTGGAGGGCTTGGCCTATGTCATAAGCTGGAGCGCCTTCCCGCTCGCCATGTTCCACATCAGCGGGTTGCTCGACCGTTCCAGCCGGTACTTCGATTTCCTGAGCGCCTACAACTGGTCGTCGGTGATCCAGATGGGCGTCTACCTGCCGGTCGTCGCCGTCGCGGATTCCGGGCTGGTGCCCGAAAGCCTGGGCGAGGGAATGGTGCTGATCGTGACGCTGCTGGTGCTGATCTACCAGTGGTTCATCGCCCGAACGACGCTCGACGTCAGCGGCGGCGCCGCGGCCGGCGTGGTCCTGCTCGACATGATCCTGGCCGTCTTCATCACGGGCACCGCAGACGGCATGCTGGGCTGAGCCCCTTCGTGCCGTCCTGCCGGGATCCTTCCCCGGTCTTGCGGATTAAAACAATTCGATCGGAAAACCGACCCGATTTCCGCGTTATGGTGGCCCGGAACCCCGCGCGGTCGCGCCCGTGCCCAGCTTAGGCGCATCGGCTGACTTAACCGGGGCTCCAAACCGCTATAGCCTGACAAACAGCCGGCGAACGAAGGTCTGCCCCGTTCCGAAGACATCGGGAGGATCAGATACGAACCGATCGGCGCAAGAATGGGATCGCGATGATCAAACTCCTGCATATCGACTCCAGCGATTCCTACCGGCCGCTGCTGGCCACCATCGCCCCGGCCGGCGCCTTCGCGGTCACGGCGTCCTATGCCGGCGTCGCGGAAGCCATCGATGACGAACGGGGACTCGCCGGCTGCGACATGATCATCCTGAGCGGCGCCGCCGCGGATCAGGCGGGAGCCGGCGTCACGGCGCTCAAGGCCGCGGCACCGACCAAGCCGATCGTCGTCCTGGCCGAGCGCCTCTCCCTGGACGGCCTGGGCGCGAGCTTCGAGGCCGGGGCGATGGGCTATCTGGTCAAGGCGATCTCGCACGACGCGCTGTTCGAGTCCCTGATGCTGGTAATCCTGGGCGAGAAGGTCTTCCCCGCCCAGCTCGCCGATCTCCTGATCGAGAAGACGCCGCACGACCTCGACCCCGGGTTGGCCAAGCGGCGCCGCGCCCTGACCGCGAAAGAGTTCGAGGTCATGCAGTATGTCAAGCTGGGCTACAGCAACAAGCAGATCGCGCGGACGCTTGGAATTGCGGACATAACGGTCCGTCTCCACATCAACAATGCGTTCCGTAAGATGAACGTGAGGAACCGTATCCAGGGCGCGCTCTGGATGATCGAGCACGAGGCGGAACTGAGCAGCCGGAAGACGATGCCGAAGGCGGGATAGGGCCGAACGGACAAGCACCGGACAGGATAGTGGTTGGATGCCATGAACGTTGACAAGCCGGACCTGCCCAACGACGCCGCGGCCTGGAAGCTGTCGACGCATCTCTGGATCGCCCGTCCGGACGGCAGCCTGGATTATGTCAACGCCAGTTGGCGCCGTTTCGCCGGCCGCTCCTTATCGGACATGCTGGGGGACGGCTGGCGGAAGCTCGTCCATCCGGACGACCTGCCTGGTTTCCTGGCGGAGTGGCACGAGTCCTGCCGGTCCGGCACGCCGCTGGCGGCCGAAGTCCGGCTGCTGGCGGCCGACGGCTCGGCTCATGCCTTCGTCGTGCAGGCCCAGCCGCTGACCGGCGAGGACGGCGCGATCATCGACTGGCATGGCCTCAACACCGTCGTGCCCGCGGATTCCCGGCCCCTGCCCCGCGCCCACGAGAAACCGTCGGAGGTCATGGCGCGCGTGCGCAGCCGCATGGTCGCTTCGGCCAACCACGACCTGCGGCAACCGCTGAGCGCCCTGTCGTTCCTGTCGAATTCCCTCGCCAAACGCCTGGACGACCCGATGTCCCAGGATCTGCTGGCGGCCATGGGCCGTGCGATCCAGTCCATGCGGACCGTGGTCGACGGCCAGCTCTATTTCGACCAAGTGGATTCCGGGCAGGTCCAGCTCAACCTCACCGACCATCCCGTCAACGCCTCGCTGGTGGCGTTGGCCAGCGAATTCAGCCCGATTGCGGAGCGCAAGGGCCTGGGTTTCGCGCTGCACCCCAGTTCCGCCATCGTCCGGACCGATCCGGCGCTGCTCGACACCATGCTGAAGAACCTGGTCTGCAACGCGCTCCGCTACACGGCCGAGGGCCGCGTCGCCATCGGATGCCGCCGCCGGGGCGACCGGCTTCGGATCCAGGTGCTGGACACCGGCCGAGGCATCGCCGCGGAGGAGCTGGGGCTGATCTGGCAGGACTTCTTCCGCAGTTCGCAGAGTGTCCGCGAGTATCCCGGAGGCTTCGGGCTCGGCCTGTCGGTGGTGAAGCGGCTGGCGGAGCGGCTGGGACATGGGGTGGAGGTTACGACCAGACCCCACCAGGGCTCCTGCTTCACCATCACTCTGCCGCTGAGCAATCGCAGGGCTTCGCCGGTCCCGGACGGCGGTACGGCAGCGACACCGCCGCTCGACGGCCTGCGCTTGCTGGTCCTGGCCGGGGAAGCGGCCGCCGCCAGCGCGATCCGGCTGCTCGTGGAGGAGTGGGGCGGGACGGTCCGGACAGCGCGCACGGCGCCGGAGGCGGAAGAGCTCCTGGCCGATGGGTCTTTCCCCCCCGACGCGATCATCGTCGACTTCCGGCTGGGCGGCGAGCGGCCGGGCGAAAGGGCCAGCGGCATCTTCACCATGCACAAGCTGGTCGGCGTCCGGGACCATCCGCTGAAGGCGCCCCTGCGCGGCTTCATCCTGTCGGAAGAGGACGGCGCCGTGCGCCAGCGCGAGATAGAGCTGGCCGGCTACGCCATGATCGTCAAGCCGGTCGATCCGGAAGCCCTGTTCCGAGCGCTTTCCCCGATCCCCCGCCAGCGGCTCTGACCGTTTGGAACCGTAAAGAAACCCGACGATCCCGCCGTCAAGACCCTGACCGGAAACGCGCAATTCCGGATCGTCCGATCCGGGAGGGCGTCAAAGGGACTGACACATTGGGGTTAACCGATTGGCCCCGCAGACGCGGGCCGTCCCCGGCGCTACTGTCCCCACGCAAAATGCGGACAGGGAATGCAGCTTGACCAGACGATGATCGGTGCGGCGACACATGGGGTCGCGGCGCTCACATATCTGATCCTGACGGCTCTGCTGGCCGGGACCTGGCGGCGGAACCGCCGAGGCGGAGCCCATGGCGTGGCGCTGATCGCCGCCGCCCTGCTGACCGCGGCATGGGCCGGGGCGGAGGCCTTCGCCCGGATCGTCGCACCCTTGCCGCCCGCCGTCCCGGAAGCGCTGCTGGTGCTCCGCTCGGCCGGCTGGCTGCTGTTCCTGCTGGTGGTGCTGCGCGAGGTGACCCACGGCCCCGCCGCCGGGTTCTGGCGCAACCCCCTGGCCGCCATAGCCGGCGCGGTGACGGCGGTGGCCCTGGCCGACGCGGCGGTTCCGCTGCCGGTCAACCGGTTCGCCGATATCTCGCTGGTGGCCGGGCTGGCGCTGGCGGTGCTCGGGTTGCTGCTGGTGGAGAACCTGTTCCTGTTCACCCGCGACAGCGCCCGCTGGACCTTCAAGCATCTGCTGATCGGGCTGGGAGGGCTGTTCGCCTTCGACCTGTTCCTGCACAGCGGGGCGCTGCTGCTGGGCCGGACCGATCCCCTGGCGCTGGCCGCCCGGCCGTTGGTCCAGGTGCTGGCGGTGCCGTTCCTGCTGGTGTCGGCGGCGCGCATCCGGACCCTGTCGTTCGACGTCACGATCTCGCGCGAGACGGTGCTGCACACGACGGCGCTGGTCGGCAGCGGCGTCTATCTGCTGGGCGTCGCCGCGATCGGCTACCTGCTGCGCGAGACCAGCATGACACTGGGACCGCTGGTCCAGATGCTGTTCTTCATGGGCGCGGTCATGGTCCTGGCGGTTCTGCTGCTGTCCGGCGAGCTGCGCGCCCGCGCCCGCATGGCGATCGCCCGCAACTTCTTCACCTTCACGTATGATTACCGGCGGGAATGGCTGCGCTTCATCCGCACCCTGTCGGACAGCGCGTCCAAGACCGGCCTGCACGAGCGCGCGGTCCGCGCCATGGCCGATGTGTTCGAATGCAGCAGCGGCGCCCTGTTCCTGCGCGGGCGCGGCGACATCTACGCCATGGCCGCGCGATACAACTGGTCGGGCGGCGCCGGCATGCTGGCCTTGCCCAACGCGCTGGCCGAGCGGCTGGGCGAGCGGCGCGTCGTGCTCAACCTGCGCGACGGGCTGGATCTCTCCGGCGATCCCGCCGAGCAGGCGGTGCTGGGCTGGCTGCGCCGGCTGAACGCGCCCTGGCTGCTGGTGCCCCTGCGGCTGCGCGACGAGATCGTCGGCGCCATCGTGCTGAGCGAGCCGCGCGCGCCGCGCGACCTGACCTGGGAGGACGAGGACCTGCTGGAGATCCTGGGCGTCCAGGTCGGCAGCTATATCGCCGAGGAGCAGGCGAGCCGCGCCTTGTTCGAGGCCCAGCGGTTCGAGCGGCTGGGCCAGTCCTTCAGCTTCGTGGCCCACGACCTCAAGAACATGGTCAGCCAGCTCTCCCTGATTCTCCAGCACGCCGGGAAGCACGGCGACAAGCCGGAGTTCCAGCGCGACACGCTGGAGACGATCGGCGATTCGGTCGAGCGGATGCGGGCGCTTCTGGGCCGGCTGCGCGAGCGCGCAGAGACCGGTCCCGAACCCGTCGCCGGGGCGGCGGACCTGCGCGCCATGCTGCTCGACGTGGTAGAGCCCCGGCGCCACGCGCTCCCCGGCTTGGCGTTCGGCCGGCTGGACGAAGGCGTCGCGATCGCGGTCGACCGGCTGGGCTTCACCGCCGCGATCGAGAACCTCGTGCAGAACGCGATCGACGCCACGCGCGGCCGGATCCGCGTCTCCGGCTTCGCCGAGGGCGGCCATGCCGTCGTCGAGGTCTGGGACGACGGGCCGGGCATGACCGACGCCTTCATCCGCGACCACCTGTTCAGGCCCTTCGCCTCGACCAAGAGCACCGGCTACGGCATCGGCATGTACCAGACCCGCGACCTGATCGAGCGCTGGGGCGGCCACCTGGAAATCGAGAGCGAGGTCGGCGCCGGCACCACGGCACGGGTGCTGATGCCGCTCGCCGTTACGGATTCGCAAATGGAACGGCAGGCTATACCATGACGGCACGCACCCTGCTGCTGGTCGACGACGATCCCGCGATCCTGCGCGGCCTGAAATGGTCGTTCGAGGATTGCGAGGTCCATACCGCCTCCGACCGCGAGAGCGCCCTCCGTCAGGTCAAGGCCCAGCGGCCGGCGGTCGTGACGCTCGACCTGGGCCTGCCGCCCGCCCCGGACGACGCGGTGGAGGGGCTGCGGACCCTGGCCGAGATCCTGGCCGCGGCGCCCGAGACCAAGGTGATCGTGGTGACCGGCAACGAGGAGCGGGCCCACGCGGTGCGCGCCATAGCACTCGGCGCCTATGACTTCTACCAGAAGCCGATCGACGGGCAGGTGCTGAGCCTGATCGTCGACCGGGCCTTCAACGTGTGGGAGCTGGAAGCCGAGAACCGCCGGCTCCAGCAGGTGCGGGAACCCAGCTTCCAGGGGATCGTCACCGGCAGCGACGCGATGCTGGCGCTGTGCCGCACGGTGGAGAAGGTGGCGCCGACCGACATCAGCGTGCTGCTGCTGGGCGAGAGCGGCACCGGCAAGGAGCTGTTCGCCCGCGCCCTGCACAATCTCGGCCCGCGCCGCCGCGCGCCCTTCGTCGCGATCAACTGCGCCGCCATCCCGGAGAACCTGCTGGAGTCCGAGCTGTTCGGCCACGAGCGCGGCGCGTTCACGGGTGCCGTGCGGCAGGTCAAGGGCAAGATCGAGACGGCTCAGAAGGGCACGCTGTTCCTGGACGAGATCGGCGACATGCCGATGAGCCTCCAGGTCAAGCTGCTGCGCTTCATCCAGGAACGGGTGATCGAGCGGGTCGGCGGGCGGGAGACGATCCCGGTCGATGTCCGTATCGTCTGCGCCACCCACCAGGACCTGGAGGCCAGGATCCGGGACGGCGCGTTCCGCGAGGACCTGTTCTACCGGATCGGCGAGATGGCGCTGAACATACCGCCGCTGCGCGACCGGACCGACGACTGCGTCCTGCTCGCCCGCCACCTGATCGACAAATTCTCCGCCGACCATGGCCGCCGCAAGCTCCAGCTCTCCCCGGACGCGCTGGCGGCGCTGCGCAACCATCCCTGGATGGGCAATGTCCGCGAGCTGGAGAACCGCATCAAGCGGGCGGTGATCCTGGCCGACGGGCAGAGCATCACGGCCGCCAACATGGGACTTGCGGCACCGCCCGGCAGCGACGCCCCGGAGGTGTCGGCGACGCTCCAGCAGGCGCGCGACGAGGCCGAGCGCAAGGCGCTGTCCAGCGCGCTCGCGCTGTCCGCCGGCAACCTGTCGGCCGCCGCCAAGATCCTGGGCGTCAGCCGTCCGACGATCTACAGCCTGCTGAAGCAGCACAACGTCAATCCGCCGTCGTGACGACGGCGCGCCCTGAGGAGGGATCTTCCATGAAAACGCATCTGCCGACGAAGCACCGGCACGGCATGGCGCGCAAGCTGGGCCGCCTGATGGCCGCAGTGTCGATCGCGGCCCTGGGCGCGGGCCTGGGCGCGGGCTTCGCGCCGGCGCATGCCGACCCCCAGCGTTCCCAGGGTTTCCAGCAGGACGCCGTCCGGCAGCTCGAGGCGGGCGACGCCAACGCCGCGTTGATCCAATTGCGGAACGCGCTCCAGCAGGATGCCAACAACCTGGAGGCCCGCCAGCTGCTCGGCGAGCTGTACCTGCGCACCGGCGATCCGGTCTCCGCCGAGAAGGAATTGCGCCGCGTCTTCGACTCCCGGCGCGGCGACGCGGTGGAACTGCTGCTGGCGCAGTCGCTGATGATGCAGCGCCGCTACACCGACGTCTTCGACATCCTCTCCCCCCAGGGCGCCACGCCGGAGCTGACCCGGGCCAAGCTGGTCATGACCGGGCAGGCCTATATCGGCACCGGGCAGATCGAGGACGCCGAGACCATGTTCCGGACCGCGCTGGAGGGCGCCCCGGACGCGGCCGACGCCAAGCTCGGCCTGGCCCGCACCGAGGCCCTGCGCAACGACCTGGAGTCCGCCTCGACGCTGGTGGAGGAGGTTCTCCGGGACGATCCCGACAATCTGGAAGGGCTGCTGCTGTCGAGCGAGATCGACCTCGTCCGGCAGCGCACCGACAACGCCCTGGCCGCCCTCAACCGCGCCGGCTCGATCGCCCCCGACGACCCGAGGGTGCTTCTGCCCCGCGCCCGCGTCCGGCTCCAGACCGGGCTGGTCGACGAGGCGGAGAAGGACGTCGCCCGGGTCCTGGAGCGGTCGCCCAGGGACGTCACGGCCCGCTATCTCAAGGCGTCGATCCAGATGATCCGCGGCGACGCGAACGGGGCGCGGGAAACCTTCCTGCCGATCGAGGGCGCCCTGGCCGACTACACGCCCTCCCTTCTGCTGAACGCGCTGATCAAGTTCAGTACCGGGCAGTACGCCCAGGCGGAAGCCGCCCTGAACCGCTTCAGCGCGGCGGTACCCGAGCATACCGGCGCCCGCCGGATGCTCGCCGCGACCCATCTGCGCACCGAGAACCCGACCAGCGCGGTCGAGGTGCTCAAGCCCCTGGTCGCGGCCCATCCGGAAGACCTGACCGCCCGCCAGATGCTGGCCGGCGCCTATCTTCGGCTGGGCGAGTTCGACCAGGCGACCGCGATTTACCGCGACCTGACGACGGTATCCGACCGCCAGGCGGCGCTGCGCGCCCGCTCGACGCTGGGCCTGCTCCAGGCCGCCGGCGACCAGTCGCACGACCTTTCGCCGGAGGAGCGGCAGCAGGCGGCGCTGGTGCTGGACTATATCCGCAACGGCGAGTTCCGGCGGGCCCACGAGGCGGTCGCGGCGATGCGGCAGGGCGATCCCGACAACCCGATGCTGGCCAGCCTGGAAGCCGCCGTCTTCATGGCCGAGGGCGACCTGGGCGCCGCCCGGTCGAAGCTGGAGGCCGCCCGGCAGATGGACCCGGAGATGGCCGAGCTGATCGGCAACCTGAACGCCGTGGATGTCCGCATGGGCAACCTGGAGGCCGTCGAGAAGCGCCTGCGCGACGATGCCGCCGCGAACCCGCGGGACGAGCAGCCGGCATTGCGGCTGGCGCAGTTCCTGGCGCGCGGCCAGCGCGCGGACGAGGCGATGACCGTGCTGGAGAGCGCCGCGGCGGCCCAGCAGGACTCGATCCCGGTGCGCCGGGCGCTCGCCGAACTGTACGCGCGCCGCGGCGACAAGGCCAAGTTGCAGGCAATCGCGGCCCAGCTCCGCCAGATCGGCGCCGGACAGCCGGAGGGGCTGGCGGCTGCCGCGGCGGTCTACCGCGCCGCGGACGAGCCCGGAAAGGCGGCGGACGCGCTCCGCGACTATGTCGGGGCGAGGCCCGACGACATCGAAGCCCGCGTCGCCCTGGCCCAGAACCTCATGGCGGCCGGACGCCAGGCCGAGGCGAAGCCGGTGCTGGAGGAGATCAAGGCGAAGGACCCGGCCAACCCGGTGGCGACCCTCGGGCTGATAGACCTGGCGCTGGCCGGCAACGACGCGGACGCCGCGCTCGGGCTGGCCGACAGCATCGGGCAGGCCGACCCGGTGGCGGCGGCCCAGCTCCGAAGCAACGTCCTCATCAGGACGAACCGTCCGGCCGAAGCGCTGAAGTCCCTGGAGGAGGCGATGGACCGCGCGCCGGACCGCCGGCTGGCCATGGCGCTGTTCGAGGTTCGCCGCAGCCAGGGACAGGCGGACCAGGCGATTGCCGGCCTGGAAGGCTGGGTCCGGGAAAACCCCGACGACGTGTCGGTCCGCACCGTGCTGGCCGACAGCTACTTGGCCGTCCAGAACCTGAAGCAGGCCGAGACCCACTACGACGTGCTGGTGCGGAGCCGGCCGAACGACCCGATGCTGCTGAACAACGCCGCCTGGCTGAAGCACGAGCTGGACCGGCCCGACGCCCTCGAACTCGCGCGCCGGGCCTATGCCACCGCTCCCAATTCGCCGGAGATCGCCGACACCCTGGGCTGGATCCTGGTCCAGGCGGGCGAGACCGGCGAAGGGCTGAACCTGCTGCGCCGCGCCGCCGCCATCGCTCCGAACAACCAGGACATCCAGTACCACTTGGCCTATGCGCTGAACGCCTCGGGCGCCAAGGACGAAGCCAGGACGATCCTGGAGAAGCTGACCCAGGACGGCCAGGCGTTCCAGGCGCGGGATGATGCGGCGGAGTTGCTGGCATCCATCAGGCGGTAGGAGCCATGCAGCTCAGGGTCTCCCCCGCCGCTCCGCCGCGCGCGCTTTCCGAGTCGCTGGTCTGCCCGCGCTGCCGGACTCCGCTGCAGGACCGGGAGGCCGGGCTGGTCTGCCCGGCCCCGGCTGCGGCAGGATCTATCCGGTGGTGGACGGCACTCCCATCCTGATCCACGATGAGAACAGCGTCTTCGCCATCGCCGATTTCACGTCGCGGGGCGCCACGGGGGAGACGATCAGGCTCCGCGGCGAGGCGCCGACCCGGGGTCTCAAGGCCACCCTGCGGCGCGCGGCCGAGCGGGTGATCTACTTCTCCGTCAACGCGTCGGACTGGAGTTCGGAAAAGTCGGTGGAGTACGTGGCACAAGCCCTGCCGGAGGCGCGCATCCTGGTGACCGGGGCCGGCGACAAGCGCTACCCCGACCTTTCCAACATCCGCTACGTCTATACCGACGTGATCCTGGGAGAGGGGGCAGACCATGTCTGCGATCTCCACGACCTGCCCTTCGCCGACGCCACCTTCGACGCGGTGATCGCGGTCGCGGTGCTGGAGCATGTCGCCGATCCCTACCGCTGCGTCGCCGAGATCGCCAGGGTGCTCAAGCCCGGCGGCTACGTCTATTCGGTGACGCCGTTCATGCAGCAGGTCCATATGGGCCGCTACGATTTCACCCGCTTCACCTTCCTGGGTCACCGCCGGCTGTTCCGCCACTTCACGGAGATCAAGGCCGGCATGGCGCTCGGCCCGGCCGGCGCGCTCGCCTGGTCGTTCGAATATTTCGTGCTCAGCTTCTTCCGGGACCGGCGGGCACGGAAATACGCCAGGGCGGCGGCCAAGCTGGCGACCGTCCCGCTGAAATACCTAGACCGCGTCCTGGCCAACCGCGAAGGCTCGCTGGACGCCGCCGGCGGCGTGTATTTCTTCGGCACCAAGGCGGAGAAGCCGATCTCCGACCGCGACCTCCTGAGATTCTACCGCGGCCTCGACGTCGTCTACGAGGATTGACGCGGTAAAGGGAGGAATGGGCCACAGATAACGGCGATGGACAAGGATACCGCCTGCATCATCTCCGTTCATCGCCGTTATCTGTGGCAAGATTTGGAACCAGTGGTCCTGCACAGTGTTTTTGATGACGCTCGGCGGAGCGTAGTGCCGTCGTGCCGTAGGTCGGCCTTCGCCCGTCAGGGCGAACGCCGACACCTTGCGTCAACGCTCCGGCCACGCTGTCGGCGTCGGCCTTCGGCCGAGGCCGACCTACGATAAATCAATCAAAACCACTGTGCCGAGCCACCAGGCGGGCATGGATGCTATGGTCGTGAATAGCGTAGGAAACTCGTGTTCCGGCCGGGACATTTGATTCCCTGCGTTAGGCCACGGCCCAACTACGCTCGACGGCCCGCATCACCTCCGCCCTGCGTCAAACTGAAATCCTATCGCGGCCTCGACGTCGTCTATAAGGATTGACGCGGCGAAGAAGAAGAAGAGAATCCGCCACGGATGACGGCGATGGACAAGGATGCCGCCCGGATCATCTCCGTTCATCGCCGTTATCTGTGGCAAGAATATTCACTATCCGATCTACAGCCCCGACGGGTTCTCGCCGTTCAGGACGCCGCGGCCGGCGGACAGGGCGGCGCGGGCGATCCCGGCCGGGGCGAGGCCGTGGCGCCGCAGCCAGCGGACGGCCTCGACGAAGCGCCGGTCGCGCGCGGCGCGGGTCAGCAGGACGCGGGCGGCCCAGTAGCGGCGGGCTTCCAGGATCGGGCGCAGGCGGGCGGCTTCGGCGCGGCCGTCGAGCCAACGGATCACCCGGCCTAAGGCCTCGACATTGTCCATCAGGCGCGGCAGAACGCGGGTATCGTCGCGCGACAGGCTGGTCGGGATGTTGGCGATGACGGTGCCCGGCTCGGGCGCGAAGCCGATGCGGTCAGCCGCGATGGCGGCGCGCCAGAACAGCTCGAAATCCTCGCAGGTCCGCAGGTCGGTCGGGAACAGCCCGCCGATCCGCTCCAGCAGGTCCCGGCGCAGGATCACGCTCGACGTCTTGATGTGCCATCCCGTCAGCAGGGCGGCGGGGTCGCGGCGCTGCTCGACCGTCAGCGGCGGCTCCGGCTCCGGTTCGGTTCCACAGGCCTGCCCGAAATCCTGGATGCAGCGGGAGTGGATGAAATCCAGGCCGGGTTCCCGCCCGATCATCCGGCGGGCATCCTCCAGCTTGCCCGGCAGCCAGGTGTCGTCCGAATCGAGCAGCGCCACCCAGTCGCCGGTCGCCGCCCCGATGCCGAGGTTCCGCGCCGCTCCCGCTCCCCGGTTGGCCTGCCGGAGCGTCACCACGGGCGGGCCGGTCTCTCGTACCAGGGTTTCCAGGGTGCCCGGCGTCCCATCGGTCGAGCCGTCGTCCACGACGATGATCTCGTGGGCCGGGAAGGTCTGGGCGCGGACGGATCGGACGGCCTCGGTCACGCGCTCCGCGCGGTTGTAGGTCGGGATCACCACGCTGAAGCGCGGGCCGGTCATGACGCCAGGGACAGGGACGGCCCGCCCGGCCCGCCGGTCAGCGCCGCCCGCAGGTCGTCCTTCAATCGTCCGGCCAGCCGGGGCGCGCACGCCGCCCTGACCGCCTCGACCTGGGCGCGGTAGCGCCCGCCCTCGGCGAGCGTGTCGCGAAGCCCGTTCCGGATCAGGGCGGCCATCTCCTCCCCGTCGCGGCACAGGTAGCCGATGTCGCCGTGGCGGTCGAACAGGTCGCGGAAGATCGGCAGGTCGAAGGCCAGCATCGGCTTGGCGAGCGCCAGCGCGTCGGCCAGCACGCCGCTGGGCGAGTAGCGGTAATGCTCCCCCGGTAGGGCATGCAGACGAAATGCAGGCGCGCCAGGGCCTCGACATAGGCGCGCCGCTCCAGCTTGGCGGAGGTGGGCCGGCTGGCGAGCGCCCCCAGGTCCGCCTCGGCCATGTCGGCGCCGAGCCGGCCGGCGGCGTGGAACTCCACGCCCGGTCCCGCCGCCCGGCCGGCGATGTCCAGGAAGTCCGCGAAGCCCTTCTCGCGCGAGGCGGCCCCCATGAAGCCGATGCGCAGCGGGCCGTCCGCGACGGGTGCCGGCGCCGAGGCCGCCTCGACCGAGCTGACGGGATGCGGCAGCACGCGGACGTCGCCGGGATCCAGGCCGGGCAGCGTCGCCAGCAGTTCGCCCCGGATCCCCGGCTCCATCACGAAATAGCGGACCGGAAGCCGGCTCGGCAGGGACATGGCGGTCCGCAGGTCGGTCAGCCGGGTGACCGGGTTGCGCGACCGCCAGGACCACAGCAGGGCCAAGTTGCCGTGCAGGACCACATGGACGTCGCGCACGCTCGACCGCAGGCCGCGGAGTTTCAGCGCGGCGATCAGCGAGGGGCAAGAGCTTGCCAGGATCAGGTGGGACCCGGCGGCATCGGCCAGCAGGCGGCCGGCGAATTCCAGGTCGTGGCGCATCCGGCCGCGGAAATCGGGCGTCCGGGGCGGCAGTTCGACCGGCCGGAAATCCACCGGCACTCCGTCGGCGGGGTCGATCAGAGACCGGATCAGGCCGATATGCCCGGCCTCGCCGTAGAAGCGGACGGGTTCGCCGGGAAAGGCGCGCACGACGGTTTCGAGCAGGCCGGTGTTCACCGGCACGTGCTCGTCGCCCTGGATGATGGGTTCGGTGACGATGATCATGGTCGGACCGACATGCTGGAAGGTGCGGCCCCGGTCAATTCGCGGTGGCGCCGGTGGCGGCGGGCCGCAGGAAACCGCCCCGGCTGACCCGCGCGACCGCCGGCTCGGCCGCCGCCCTTTCCGTCCGCTCGGCTGCGGCCAGGATCGTCTTGACGGAGGTGACGATAACCACGGACACGAAGAACACCGTGTAGTAGGCCATGGACAGCGCCGCCCCGGCGACGAAATAGCTGATGAAGCTGACCTGCATCATCCGGCCCAGGTGGAACGCCCACTCGAACTCCGGCCGGTCCCGGCTCATCCGGATGATCGCCCGGGCGTTCAGCCAGCCGACCAGGCCGATGCCCAGGAAGATCCCCAGGCCGATCGGCCCCTGGTCGCCCAGCACCTGGAAATAGATGCTGTGCGCCGCGCGCTGCGGGCGGTCGGGGACGTAGCGCTGGAACACCTGCCGGACCTCGGTCGTGGCGAGGCCGCCGCCGACCAGAGGGCGGTCCGACGCCACCCGCATCGCGTAGTTCCAGGCGTCGAACCGGCCCTGGACCGATTCGTCCTTCTGGAAGTTCTCGATCGTGCCGATGCGCTCCTTCCAGCTGTCCGGCATCATGGTCACGGCCGGCACGAAGGAGGCCAGCAGGAGCACCATGGTCAGGAACTTGCCCGAGGAGCGCAGCCAGAACACCAGGGCGGTCACGCTGAGCGCCAGGAACCCGCCGCGCGAATAGCTTCCGATCACCGAGATGATCGTCAGCGCCATGGCGAGCGCGAGGCCGATCTTGATCAGCCGGTTGGCCGTGGTCACCCGCAGGTAGTTCATCAACGGGATGACCATGCAGCAGGCCAGCGCCAGGTGGTTGCGGTCCTCGATGATGGATTGCGGCGGCCCCAGCACGGTGTAGGCGCCGCCGTTGACGATCGTGAAGCCGCCGCCCTTGACCCCGAAATAGCCGATCGACAGGGTGATCATCCAGATCAGCGCCTGGATGCGAACCTGGCTGCGCATGATCGCCGCGACCGCCAGCGCGAAGACCAGGTTCTTGATGTGCAGGTCCCAGTGGAACCACGAGTTGGACGGCGCCAGCGAGGTCGCCGTCGTCAGCGTCATCCAGGTCATGAACAGCAGGATCATGACCGTGGCGGCGTTCATCGGCAGCCGCTTCGGCTCCTTCGCCACCAGCCAAGCGACGAAGGTGACGACGACGATCACGAGGTTGAGCTGGAGGGCGTAGGTGAAGTCCCAGGTCAGGCGATGCGGGCTCATGATCGCGATCCAGGCCCAGGTGAGCACGCCGACCGCCGGCATCGTCAGCGCCATCACCGCGAGGACCAGGAACAGCATGAACAGAATGAGGGAGCGCATTCAGTGCCCGTCCACCGGAATTTCAAAACCCGTAAAAATCTTTGAAAAGACCATTCGCCGAATTGGCCGGCCGCGGCGGTCCGGCCCGCATCATGGCGGCCATTTACGGTGTCCGGACCCGTAAGGGTCAAATTGAACTTGGAAGTAAGCCCATTTCGCTCTATCGGCCCCCTTTGACTTTTTGCATAGGGATATGGCGGGTGTGTTTCATGCCGCTTGGCAATATTTCCCGGGTATCGGCGGCATCCTTCAAGGCGGACCAACCGTTTGCTCCGTGGAGCTGACTCCTGAAGGATCGGGCCCGAAAGGAACTAGGTTGACTGGGTTTGCTTCTTCACAGATTGATCAGGCCATGGTTTCGGCATCCGGGCGCGACGGCGAGGAGCGGAGCGACCGGCATCCCCTGAAGGTGCTGATCCTGTCCTGGTACTTCCCGCCGTCCAACACGATCGGCGCGATCCGGGTCGGCAAGCTGGCCAAGTACCTGATGCGCCGCCATGTGGACGTGCGCGTGGTGACCGCGCGCGAGCCCGACCTCGCCAAGACCCTGCCGCTGGAGATCCCGCCGGAGCGGGTCGTCTATACCCGCGCGGTGGACGTCAACCGGCCGATCGACGTGATCGGCAACCTGCGCAACCGGCTGCTCCGCCGGGCTCCGGCGCCGGGCGGCGGCGCTCAGGCCGGGGCCGGAGGCGGGGGCGGAAGCGGGTCCCTGGTCGGCCGGGTGCTGTCCACGGTCAGCGACTTCTATCTCAACCTGTCGAACCTGCCGGACCGCTATGTCGGCTGGCTGCCCTGGGCCGTGGCGGGTGCCAGGCGCACCTGCCGCGACTGGAAGCCCGACCTGATCTACGTGACCGGCCCGCCCTTCACCGCCTTCCTCGCCGGCCACCATCTCAGCGCCAAGCTGGGCGTTCCCTGGATCGCCGAGTTCCGCGACCGCTGGGCCGACGACCCCTATTTCGAGGCGCCGGACTGGCGGATGGCGCTGCTCGACCGCATGGAACGGCGGGTCGCAGGCAGCGCCAGCGGCATCGTCACCGTGTCCGAGCCCTGGACCGAGTTCTACCGCGCCAAGTACGGCAAGCCGGTGGCGACCATCTACAACGGTTACGACCCGCAGGACTTCCCGCTGCCGACCGAGCCGCCTCCCGCCTCGCCGGACCTGACCATCACCTATGCCGGCGTGCTCTATTCCGGCCGGCGCGACCCCTCGCCGCTGTTCCAGGCGCTGGCCCTGCTGGGGCCGGAGCGGGAGCGGGTCCGGATCGAGTTCTACGGCAGCGACCCCGGGCTGGTGTTCCCGCCGGCCGAACGGGCGGGCGTGACCGACCGGGTCACCGTCCACCCCGCCGTGCCCTACAAGCGGTCGCTGGAGATCCAGCGCCGGTCCGACGTGCTTCTGCTGCTCCAGTGGAACAACCCGCGCGAGCAGGGCAACGTGCCGGCCAAGCTGTTCGAGTATTTCGGCGTGCTCCGACCCATCCTGGGCATCGGCCTGGAGGACGGCGTGCCCGCGCGCCTGATCCGCGAGCGGCAGGCCGGCTTCTTCTCCAACGATCCCCAGGCCATCGCCGACCAGATCCGCCGCTGGCTGGCCGCCAAGGACGCCGCCGGGGGCCGCCTGGAACGCCTGCCGCCCGCCGCCCGCGAGGGCCTGTCGCGCGATATCCAGTTCGAGTTGCTGCTGGATTTCTGCGCCAAGGTCATCCAGCCCGCCGCTGCCGACTGCGCCACCCGCAAGCCCAGGGACGCCTGAGGGGTTCAGGCGAATTCGAGGATCCGGTGATCATGGGCCGGGACCGCCGCCGGGCGCGCCGGGGACGGGTCACTACTGACCCAGCGGCCGGAAGAGCGGCGCCAACCGGGTTGGCCGGAGATCAGCCGGCACCTGCCCATGCCGTTCCGCCGGCGCCTGTTCCTGGTCCGCGACGATGGCCCCGAAGATTGGCAGCCGGTATCGTCACAAGCTTATGTTAAGCTTGCCTCCGGCTAAGGCTGCAACGCTTGCGGCGGTAAAATCTGTCATGAAGCGCCGGAAAGGTAACTACAACCCCAAACGCAAGATCATGCCGTTTGCGACGAGGGACGAAAGTTCGCCCGTCTCTCCTGCTCCGGCCGACCGGGACTGGATCGCAGTGTACAAAGGCAGTCCGCAACACAAGATGTATCCGAACGACTACGGCCTAACGCCATCATCCGATCCGCGGCCGGGAAAAACCCTTTGCGACGCAACCAAAGCTATTCCCAAGGCACGGGCCTGCGCACTGCTTGAACAGGCGTTCCGGAAGGACATGGTGAGTGTCCGGAAGCATAACGACTGGCCTCAGAGTTCGAGGCCGTAGACGCCATCCTTGAAGACGCTGTGTCGCCGGAAGTGATCGAGGATATCGCCCATCAATTCAACGTCTCCGAACTGGCCGTGAGGACATTGCTGGTCCATCACGATCGCCTGGAGCCCGAAATCCTTGACAAGGACATGGATTTCGCCGCCTGAACCCGCGGCAACAGGCTCATCCGGCGATCAACGCCGCCCGGCGACCTCCCGCTCCAACTCGTTCGCGTCGATGAAGAACTTGGCGGCCCAGTTCAAATACTCGAAGGTGCCGTAGCCGCCGTCCACCGGGAAGGAGCCCTTGACGCCGCCGCGGGTTTCCGGCGGGCCGGCGGTCTCCACGGTGCGGCGGACATGGGCGTTCACCTTCAGCGCCGCGTCGCGGTAGCGGGCATCGCCGGTGTCCTGGTACAGCATCAGCCAGCAATGGGCGACCTGGACGGCGCCGGTCAGGCACACCCAGGGGACCGCCGGCTTCCACTCCGCCGTCAGCCGGCCGGGGAGCGCCCCGTCGGGGCCGACGCAACCCAGCAGGCCGTCCGCCAACCGGATGCCGGCCGCGCGGAATTCCGGGTCGGGCGAGAAGCGGGACGCCTCCAGGATGCCGCGCAGCGCGTAGCCCAGCGTGTGGGTCAGCGGCCGGTGCGGCTCCTCCAGGCAGCAGTCGGCCATCCAGCCGTTGGGCCGCTGGCGGCCGATCGCCCAGCGCACCTGGGCCAGCCCCGCCTCGCCCCAGCCGCGCGAGGGGTCGATCCGGGCGGCCTCCAGCAGGCCCCAGGCGACGTGGGTCTCGTAGCTCTTGTCGTCGGCGCGGGCGAACGGCGTCGGGAAGCGGCGCCAGCAGCCGTCCGCGTCCTGGCTCCCGGCCAGCCAGTCCGCGGCCTTCTCCATGGCCGGACGGTAGGCGTCGCCGAACTCCGCCACGCCGGCCGCCAGCCCCAGCAGGATCTGCCCGGTGTTGAAGGTCACCGGCACGCGCGGGGTCTGGCCGACCATGCCACCCTGGAACCCGCCTTCCGGAAACTGGATCGACACCAGCCAATCCAGCATGCGCCGCGCCCGATTGCGCAGGTCGGCGTCGCCGCGCAGCCTCGCCTGGGTGATCAGCGTCGGCACGATATAGCCGGTCGTCTCCGGATATGATGGCGCCCAGCCGCTCACCAGGTTGTAATGCCGGGCGACGCCGCCATCGCGCGAGACCGAGTTGTCCTGGGCCGCGCGCAGCCAGTCGAGGGATGCCGCGACCGCCGCCTCGATGCCGGGGTCGGCGCGCCGGTCGCCGGAGCGGTCGAGCCGCACGGCCGCCTTGGCCGCCGCCGGAAGCCGCTGGAAGTCCGCCAGGTGCTTAAGCGGACGCAGCTTGTCTTTGACGATCCTCGGGACCAATCTGGGCAGGAGCTCTTGAACCGGCACCGAAGTCTTTCCTCTCGTTGGCATGGGCCGACCCCTCGGCGGGGTCGCGGTAGATGGTGACGCCCTGGACCATCAGGCATTCCAGGCAGGTGAACATGTCGGCCGCCCGGATCACCCAGGCCTTGCCGTCGCCCAGCTTGATCCAGCGCAGCCCGCCGTCCCGCTCCAGGTAGCGGGTGACGTACCCGCGTACGCCCAGGCCGGTCGGCTTGTCGATCCGGTCGGCCGATACCACCGACGAGTGGGCCATGACGGCGACCTTCAAGGTCTCGCCGTTCCGGCCGGTCACCTCCCGCAGGAGCGGGCTGTCCGGCGTATAGACCGGGAACGGGAAGCTGTCGCCGCGCAGATCCTCCAGCACATGGTAGAAGGTGACCGGACCCAGGTCCGTGCCCACGCCCATCAGCCAGCCGTCGGCCTCCAGCAGCCGTCCGAAAGGGCTGTCGGCGTCGAACGCGAAGGGCGAGCGGTGATGGTCGGCGACCAGCCAGTCGGCGCGGTCGCCCAGCGCCGCCACCGAATGGGTGGGGTGGATGCTGCGCCGGGCGCGCGGGTCGCGGCGCAGGGTCTCGGCGATCTTGCCCATGCCGGTCGGCGTCTCGCGCACGTCGAAGCGCGGGCCGGACTTCAACGTCTCGTACATCGACCCGGTCATGGTGAAGGCCGGCATCGCCAGCGTGCCGCCGCGCGCCACGACCGTGTTCTCCAGCGCCGCCAGCACCGTTCCGGCCCCGCCCTCGACGAAGCCCAGCCTGGACAGCGAGCTGTGGACGAAGACCACGGCGCCGTCGGGCAGGCCCGCCGCCTTCAGGTCGCTTTCCAGCTCGGCCCGGCCGATCGCGCGCCGACCGGCGCCGTGACGCCGCTCCGACCGCTTCGCCAGGGCGGTCTCGACCAGGGCGGCCCCGCCGGAGGCTATGGCCGCGTTGATCGCCCGCTTCATCCCGGGCGGCAGCAGCCGGCTGGCAGCCCGCAGCAACGGTTCCGGAACCGCCGATTCGATCATGCGATGGATCCGCTTCCTGTTCTCCGGCGGCATCGACGCGGCTTGGCCAGGGTTCGCAGCCATCCGATTGTCTCCCCTTGGACTTATGAAAGTCTCTGCATGATTGCGCGGATCTTCTCCAGTCAATCGGAACTCGCCCTTTCTATAAATAAAGATACAAATTCATTCATTTCTCTTTGCTCGTGCGAGGTTGCGGGAACCGTAATCAGCCATCAATGACGCCAATGGTGAGGCTGATACTTCATATGGATTGTTGCATCTACGGCACTGGATTCGGGAAAACTCGACCTGCAACAGCCAGCGCCTTGAAGCCGCTACCACTTCGTTGCGGAGATACCGTGAACCACCCTGGTGGAACGGTTCGTATACCTCGTAAGGACGGCGGATAAGCCGCAGTCGCGTCATGCAACTCTATGGGTTCTCATGGTTAGATCGGTTTCCACGATGAGCCGGGCTCCGCTGCAGCAGCACGGCACGGAAGCCGGCCCCGACCAGATGGCGCCGGACGAATTGACAGGGGAGCGGGAGGTGACACAGAGCGTCCGGGACCGGATTCCGGATGACAGAACGCTGGAGGAACTGGCATCCGACCTGCGCGCGCTGTCAGGCCAGATCATGACGGCCCGGGTGATGGGCCTGGAGGGCCGTCCGGAAACGGACCGGCGCCCGGAAGACGACGGCGCCGGCTCCGATGGGCGCGTCCTGGCGCCGGCGGCGCGGATGGTCGGCGACATGCTGTCCGCCGAGCTGAGCCGGACCCTGGGCCAGACCCTGGAACGCACGATGGAACAGGCGGGTGCGCGCCAGCGGGAGGAACTCGCCTCGCTCCTGCTGAACCATACCCAGGGCATGCGGGCGACCGCCGACCGGGTGGACCGCCTGATGCGCCGGCTGGAGGCGGACCGCGAACGGGAAGAACTGCTCGGCCGCGCGCTGATCGACCGGCTGGACGCGCTGGCCGTCCGGCAGGAGGAACTGGAAGCGCTGTTCAGGCACCAGCGCCGGTCGCTGGTGCCTGACTGGGTCGCCGGCCTCCTGGCGCTCGCCGCGGTCGGCATCAGCATCGGATCGGCCCTGGCGATCCATTTCGGCATCCAGCCCTGACCCACCCCCTCCATCTTGTCGCTTGCGGACCGGCGGTGGCCGGCTAAATCAGGCACACAACTCAGACGAACGCGGGAACATGCGGGCGGAAAAGCAAAAAGTCCTGTTCGAGGACGACTGGAATCCAATCAAGGCTCCGCCCGAACTTCCCCCGATCCTGCTGGTGGTGGTGGATGCGGAGGAGGAGTTCGACTGGTCGGCCCCCTTCTCCCGCGATCAGCGCAGCGTCCGTTCCATGGCGGCCCAGGGCCCCATGCACCGCATCTTCGAGAAGTTCGGCATCCGTCCCACCTACGTCGTCGACTATCCCGTGGCGAGCCAGCGCGACGGGTTCGAACCGCTCCGCGACCTGCTGAAGGACGACGCCTGCCTGATCGGGACCCAGCTCCACCCCTGGGTCAACCCGCCGTTCGACGAGGAGGTCTCCGAGCGCAACTCGTTCCCCGGCAACCTGCCGCCCGACCTGGAACGGGCCAAGCTGGAGGCGCTGACCCGCGCGATCGAGGACGGGCTCGGGCTGACGCCGCGGATCTACAAGGCCGGCCGCTACGGGCTCGGCCCGCGTACCTTCCGGACGCTCGGAGAGCTGGGATACTGCATCGACCTGAGCGCCGTTCCGGGAGCGGACCTCCGGGTGCATCACGGTCCCGATTTCCGGCGGGTCGAGCCGCAGCCCTACTGGATCGGCCCGCCGGGCCGGCTGCTGGAGCTGCCGCTGACCCGGGGCTATGTCGGGCTGCTGTCCGGCCAGGGTCCCGGCCTGGAAGGGGCGCTCGAGTCGCCGGTGGCCCAGGCCTGCCGGATACCCGGCGTGCTGTCGCGCCTGGGGCTGATCGACCGGATCATCCTGACCCCGGAAGGGGTGCCGCCGGCCCAGCACATGGCCCTGGTCCGCGCGATGATCCGGCGCGGCCAGCGCATCTTCATGCTGTCCTACCACAGCCCGTCCATGGTGCCGGGAAACACGCCCTATGTGCGGACCCAGCGCGACCTGGACGTCTTCATGGACCGGGTGGAAGGCTTCTGCGAGCGCTTCTTCGGCGAGTTGGGCGGGACCGCCGGCGATCCCCTGTCGGTGCGCGATCTCCTGAAGCGGCACGCGGGACTGGCCCGCGACGAACAGCCGAACCGGGCGCCCGCGGTCCGCCCGGCGGCACGGCAGTGCTCGTCGAGCGGCTGACCCACGATTGGCCAGTGGACGCCCGCACGGGGTTGCGCCATGGTGATCCGGGTTAGCGTACAGACTGGCAACCAGGGTTCACAACCATGCGTCCACTTCTCACCGCCGCCTTCCTCGCGACCGCCACCCTGGCGGCCGGCGGCTGCACGACCCTGTTTCCCGAGACGACGGCCGCCCAGGCCTGCGCCGAGCTGCCGTCGTCGGTCTGGCCCTGGCAGCCGGTCCGGAACGCCCGCATCGAATTCCTTCCCGAGGCCGGCACCCAGGCCCTGTTCCCGACCCGGATGATCCAGGTCAGGGGCACGATCGAGGGTGGGGACCGGTTCCGCGAGCCGGTGCCGGTCACGTTCGAATGCGTCTTCCGCGGCGACCAGATCAAGAGCTTCGGCTGGATCGAGCCGGCCCAGTTCATCACGCCCTACACGGAGTGACGCGGAGGGGGCACGCCCCCTCCCTCAGTTCATGTGGATCATGCCGGCTTTCAGCTCGCTGGCCGACAGTCCCAGCAGGACGATCTCGATGCCGCTCCCCAGGTGGAGAACCGCGCTGCCGTCGGCATCGTGGGTCGCGGTCGCGATCACCTGGGCGGCCGTGCGGAGGCCGTTGCCGTTCAGGTCGGCGGTGATCTCCAGGATGTCGGAGCCGTGCGCGTTGAAGTCCCCGATCCGGTTGCGGCCGCCCGCCTCCCGGTCGAACACGAAGGTGTCGTTGCCGGAATTGCCCTTCAGGTAATCGTCGCCCGGCCCGCCGTACAGCCGGTCGTCGCCCGCTCCGCCGTAGAGGAAATCGTCGCCGGCTCCGCCCTTCAGGACATCGTTGCCCTCCGCGCCGAACAGGATGTCGATCCCCTTGCCGCCCGTGATGGTGTCGTCGCCCAGCGATCCGTGGATCAGTTCGTTCTTGTCCGACCCGGTCAGGGTCTGCTTGCCCGACGAGCTTGTGATGCGGATGCCGTCGAAGGTCAGGTAGCTCCCGTCGGACAGCTTGGGCGCCACGTTCCAGGTCGGGTCGTGGTAGAAGGACGGGGCGCCCTTGGCCTGCACGATGGACTTGGTCAGGAAGCCGAACGCCTCCATGGCGTCGGGCGACTGGATCGCGCTGAAGATGGCGGCGACCGCCGCCTTGGCGTTGGCGGCATAGCCGTAGGGCGAGGTCGGCGTGCCCAGGATGCCTTCGGCCGGGACCGACGGGGAGGAGCCGAAGCTGCCTTTGAAGAGGTCGGACCAGGTCGTGTAGACCGGCCCGTTCGCCGGCGCGTTGACCTTCAGGACGTAGGCCGCCCCGAAGCGCGGGTCGAACCCGTCGTCGCCGTGGATGAAGCGCCCCGACGTGAAGCCGTCCATCCATTTCAGCAGGTCGGCCGCCTGAGTGCTGCCGCGCTCCGCGATCGAGCCGAGGACCAGGGCCACGAAGTCGGACTGCCAGACCAGCAGGTCCCCGTCGGGCCACATGTCGTGGCGGAAGAACCCCTCGATCTCGCCGTACTTGTCCATGGCGCCCTTGGTGAGATACCGCTCCACCAGGTTGTCCAGGTTGCTTTCCAGCATGTCGACGAAATAGGTCTTCATCTCGTGGTCGTCGGGCGTGATGTAGGCGGTGTCGCTCATGTTGCGCCACGTCCAGGCCCGGCCGCGGACCTGGTCGAAGTCCAGGAAGCCCTCGCCGTAGCCGCGGTAGTGGGGAGCGTACGCCCCGATGCTGTAGGAGGTCTGGGCCAGCAGCTCGTCCAGATAGTACTGCGAGCCGGTGACCAGATAGGGCAGATAGCTGAGCGCCGGCTGGTGGGCGGTGTCCATCTCCCACCCGACCGCGGTGCCCTTGGCGAAGCCGTTGGTCAGCCCGTCGGAGCCGAACTCGGCCCAGTTGGTCCGGCCGTCCATCCACAGCTTGGGGTGCTGGTCGATGCGCAGGTATTCGCCCGTGGCTTCGTCGCGGTAGTGCCACGGGATGCTGCCGGCCGCGTCGGCGTTGGCCAGCATGGTCTTCATGGCATCAGCGTCCTGGCTCGCCAGGTAGCGGGCGTTCCAGATCGGCATGATGCCGATGTCGCCGCGCCCGCCGACATCGGACATCTTCTTGTAGATCATGGCGTTGCCCAGGGGCTCCGTGTTCGCCCCGGACGGCAGGTGGACGCTGCCGGCGAGCACGCCCATGGAGCTGTCGATCGAGGCCACCGCCCCGGTCGCCTGGAGATAGCCCACGTCGTAGGCCACGTGGATGCCGGGCTCGTCGCCCGACCAGATCTCCTTGTGCCAGCGGGTGTTCCGGTAATGGGCGATGTCGGTCTTGGCATAGGCCACCGCGCCGTGGTCGAGCACCTGGATGTCGTAATTGTAGAAGTTCTGGACGCCGGGCGTGTAGGAGCTTTCCACGCCCAGGGTCACGTCGGTCCGGACGCTGCCGTCCTTGAAGGCTCGGATATCCAGGGTGACGCCGAGATGGTCGTTGATCGGTTTGACCAGCCGGTATTCGCTCGCCAGCGGGCCGCTCATCCAGGTCGTCAGGGTACCGGCCGCGGCGGCCTTGGCCAGCTCGGCGGCGGCGTCGACCGTGAACCTGGTGACGGTCCCGTCGGCGTTCTTCAGGTTCAGGACCACGTCGACGTCGTAGCCCTTGTTCAGGATGTCGGCCGGCCTGATGGCGGCCCCGGCGGGAGGCGCCGACGCCGCCTTGAGCATCAGGTCCACCTTGGCCCCGGCGGCCAGCGCCGGCTGCGCCACGGTCAGGATGGCGTGACGGACCGAGCCGTCCTCGTGGGTGGCCTTGACGTCGAGCTGGACCGGCACCTCGCGCCCGTTGATCACGGCCACCAGGTACTTGCCCGGCCCCAGGTCGCCCTGCTTGAAGACATGGCCGAAACTGACCTCGCCGGCGGGTTCGGACTTGTCGCCGCCGTTCTTCAGCTGAAGCGCTACGATCTCCCCCGCCTTGGCGGCATCGGCCAGGGCGGGCGCCTTGAGGACCGGACCGGAGGGTTTCACCTCGATCACCGCCGGGACGATCGCCACCGGGGCGCCGTTGAACACCAGGGAGCCGCCCCATTTCAGGGCCTCGGCCCCCGTGATCGTGCTCAGTCCGGTGCGCGAATAGGCGGCGTCCTCTGCCTCAAGCCGGGTGCCGTTGACCTCGATATAGTCGACATACAGGTTCCGGTCGCCCTGGGACGAGTTGTCGTTGGTGTAGCGCAGCTCGATCTTGGTCTGGGCCGTCGTGCCCGACGGGGGCGTGAAGGTGAAGGTCTGCCATTGGCCGGTGGCGTGCGACGCCGTGACCGGCGTGGTCGCCCCGATCTTCATGCCGTTGACGTACAGGTCGAACTGCGGCGGAACCCCGCCGGCCGGGTCCCCGGACGCCTTGACGGTGATCGTCCCGGAGCCCGAGCCGCCGGACCCGCCGCTGCCGCCGCCGCTTCCAGTGCCCGGACCGGCGGAACCGGGGTCCGGCGCCTCCGTGACGTTCGCGAAGACCAGCTTGCCGCCCCACAGCAGGGCTTCCTGGCCCTTGATCGCGGGCTTGGAATAGCGTTCGTACCTGGCCTGCTCCGGCTCCAGCCGGGTGCCGAGCACCTCGATGTACTGGACGTAGAGGTTGCGGTCGCCGCCGGAATCGCCCTGGTCGTTGTCGTAGCGGATCTCGACCCTGCGGGGATCGGTGCCGGCGGGGAGCTTGAAGACGATGTCCTGCCACTGGCCGAGCTTGTGGGACGCCTGCACGGAGGCTGTCTGGCCGATCTTCTGGCCGTCCACGAAGAGGCTGAAGGTCGGGGCGCCCTTGTAGCTGTCGCCGGACGCGCGCACGACGATGTCGGTGCCGGCGGCCCTGGCGAGCTGGACGTCCACCGTCTTGTAGGTCGCCGCGGCGGCGTGGCTGGATGACTCGACCGACTGGGCCGCGACGGTCAGCGCGAAACTTTCGGAGAAGGCGGCCGGCAGGATCATCCGGAGCCCGGCCAGGTCGGCCGGCTGAAGGACCCAGTTGCCGCTGTCGTCGCGCGCGCCTGCGGTGAAGGTGACCCCTTGCGGGACCTCGCTGATCATCACCGTGAGGTTTTCGGAACCGTCGAGATCGATCAGGTTCGCGGAGATGTCGATGGGCACTGCTGTCGGCTCCGTGGGCTTCACTTCGGCTCGGAGAGTGCCGGCCACGGAGAGCAGGGGTCTGTCCGCCACGGCCGAGACTTCGACGGACACGGTACCGGTGGTGGTGCCGTGCTTCCCGTCGCTCAAGCTGTAGGTAAAACTATCCCGGCCGCTCCAATAATCCTTCGGGATATAGGTCAGCGTCCCGTCGGCATTGATGGTAACCATGCCGTTGGCGGGCTGCCCCAGGCCCGTCAGGTGCATGCTCTCCCCGGCGGGCACCGTGTCGTCGGCCAACACGTCGATGACGACCGGAGTTCCCTCCTTCGTGTCGGCCCGGTCCGGCGCCGCGACGGGCACCAGGTCCTTGAGATCGACGGTGCCGTCGGCGAATTTCAGCTTCTCGATCCCGCTCAGCCGGTCGCTCGACCCGCGGCCGGTCACGGTTACCGTGCCGTCGGTCTCGGCGGTCACGGCATAGTCGGCGCGATCGTAAAGGTAACCGGCGGTGTCGATCCCGGCGCCGCCCTCCAGGACGTTGCTGCCGGTACCGCCATGGAGCAGGTCGTCGCCGTCGCCGCCTTTCAGGATGTCGTCGCCGCCGCCGGGAAGCCAGGCGGGGACCTTGGCGGCCGGATACCTGGCGGTATCGAACACCAGGGCGCCGCCCCACATCATGCCGGACTGGCCGGGCTGGACCTTGGTGCCCCGATCATAGACCGACTGGTCCGGCGTCAGCGTCGCGCCGTTCACCTGGATGCTGTCGATCCAGAGATTGCGGTCCTTGCCGGCCGATGAGCCGCCCAGGTCGTTGACATATTCGATCCGGATCTTGGAAGCGCCCGACAGGCCCAGCCGCGAGAACGCGAATTCCTGCCAGGCGCCGTCGCCATGGACCGCCGTGACCGTGACCTCGCCCAGGAAGACCTTGTCCGCCCAGACCCGCATCTTCGGCGCCCCCTGGTAGAGGTCCGCCGACGCCTTGACGCGCAGGCTGAAGGGCTCGGTCACCGTCACCGGCGTCCCGTCGCCCCAGATGGTGTCGTTGCCCGGACCGCCGGTGAGGACAGTATTGCCGCCGGTGCCGACAAGGGTCTGGCCAGCCGATTGAGCAGTCATGATGCGGATACCCTGGATGAGAACTTCGCTGCGGTGCATCGCAAGCGACTCAAGTCAACCCAAGGCTATTCTCGCTGAATTAATGATCAGTAAAAGCGTTAGTACTTTAAAATCGTAACCTCTTATACATGGTGTACGTAAAGTTAATTATGTAGTCCCATTTGTGTCCTTATCTGTATTGATTTACTGGCGTATTTACCGCATTTTGTCATACCGCTTTACATGCTGATTCCATGCAATTTCGAAGGAAAATCGAACGGAAGTGAGTGCGGGACGGATCCCCACAATCTTCAAGCCGCAACCTTCGATAGGGTCACCAGCGGCGTGGGAGCGCCTCGCCCGGGCTCCGCTCGCCGCGGCGCATTGGGCCGCGGCCCAACCTATGGTTTGACGCGAAGCGGCGGTGATGCGGGCCGTCGAGCGTAGCAACTGTTTTTGTGAGCCGCATCGTTGGGTGTGGATATACAACTTCAAGCAGCATGCATGGTCACGGGAAGACGCCGCCGTCAGCGGTTTGCCGCGGCGGTTGTCGGACGTGCTCTTGGCCGCCCCCACCTCGGTCCAGCGGGCGGCGGGCGGAGCGGCCATCAAGGACGCTGCGCGCCGCTCCGCGGTGGCCTTCGGCCCTCCTTGACCGCCGCTCCGCCCGCCGCCCGCTGGACCCTCAGGTCGGGACGGAGGGATGGTGCCGCCGGTCGAACAAAGGGATGGGGCTCAGGATGCCGTGGCGGAGGCGGCTTCGGCCGGCGGCCCGTCGGCGGCGTACTCCGCCACCCAGGGCCGGCCCGTCCGGAGCAGGGCGTTGAGGATCACCAGCGCCTTGCGCATGCAGGCGACCAGCGCCACCTTGCCCGGCTTGCCGCGTCCCTTCAGGCTGTCATAGAAGGCCTTGAGCGTGGCGTTGTGGCGCAGGCCGACCCGGCCGACGTGGAACAACGCCCGGCGCACCTTGGCCCGGCCGCCGAAGATCGTGCGCACCCCGCGCAGGGTGCCGCTGTCGCGGGCGAACGGCGCCAGGCCGGCCAGGCTGGCCGCCTGCCGGCCGGTCAGGCTGCCCAACTCGGGCATGTGGACCACCAGCATGGCCGCGCTCAGCGGCCCGACCCCGGGGAAGCTGCGCAGCAGGGCGGCCCGCTGCCGCAGCCCCGGGTCGTCGTTCAGCTTCGCCTCGATCATCCAGGCCAGGGTGTCGGCCTCGGTGCGCAGCGCTTCCAGCGCCGTCTCGGCGCGCCGGCGCATGAAGTCGCCGCGCAGGTGCTTGAGCTGATGGCCGCGCGCGACGATCTCGGCCAGGATCTGGTCGCGGTAGTCGAGCATCTCGATCAACTCGGCGCGCAACGGCTCCGGGACCGGCGTCGGGCGGGGACGGGTGGCCTCGCCGAAGGCCTGGAGCATCCGGGCGTCGACCCGGTCGGTCTTCGCCAGCTGGCCGGTCGAGCGGGCGAAGTCACGCGCCCACTTGGGATTGACGACGGCGACCGGCACATCGGCCCGGGCCAGGGCGTGGTGCAGTTCGCGCTCGCAGCCGCCCGACGCTTCCATCATGACCAGCACCTCGTCGCCGCCCGCGCGCAGCGCGCCCAGCACCGTCGCGAGGGCGGTGTGGCCCTCGGCCGTGTTGGGAAGGCGCCACGCGCCGCGGCCCGGCACGCCGCAGGTGTCAAGATAGGCTTTGGAGGCATCGATCCCGATGCAGTAGGATTGGCAAGACATGGTGAACTCGTCCTTGTCTGCGGCGTCCGGCCAAAAGCACGGCGCCTGGCAACTGTGCGAGAAACGCCGAGGGCTCGGGGCAGGCACTCTGCTACGTGCGGTGCCTAACCTTGGTTGGGCTCAGTGTCCTGACCCCGTGAACCGGGTGCTCCTGACGGGGCACCCGGTTCCCCCCGACAAAACCTCTATACAACGTCACCAAAAGACAAGGTTGGGCCGCGGCCCAACGCATCGGTCCGGCTGTCCCGGCTTGGTCAACTTGGTCGGGGACTACTCTGGCCTGGCTTCCAGACCGTGCAGGGTGACCACCAAGGCGAAGGCGACGCGCGGGACCTGGATTGCGACCTCTCGCCGCAGGGCGACCCCGACCTGCCCGATCGGTATCCATCCGTGGGTCGACCGTCGTGCCGCCACCCGACATTGACGCCGATGGAAGCCGCCGGCGGGACCGTCAGAACGCTTCCTCCCGCGCCCTGGCGGGTTCGCCCGTGCCGGTCGCCTCCGCGACCCGCTCCTCCGGCACGAACAGGTAGTTGCAGTTGTCGGGATGGTAGGGAACGTCGTAATCGGTCGTTTCCAGCAATCCGGCGTCGGGCATCATTCGGAACGAGCGGTAGCCCCGGTCCGCGTTCTGGCGCAGCAGCCGCTCGACCGCGGCGGTGCGCCGGTCCCGGATGCCGGCCGCCAGCGGGCCGTCCCGGCCGATCGGATCGACCGTGTAGGGCAGGATCTCGATCAGGACGTAGGGGCGGTGGCGCCGCACGGTGCGCTCCAGGCCGTCCAGCACGTCGGCCTCGGCGCCCTCGACGTCGACCTTCAGGATGCCCACGTCGTCCAGGCCCAGTTCCTCGATCACGGCGTCCCCGACCCGCAGGGGGACGAGGCGCGCGTGGGGCTGCCAGTCCGGCGGCCAGAAGCCCTGGACCGTGGTGGCGCGGGGGTCGCCCGGATGCTCGCTGGTCATGGTGGCGAAGCGGTCGGCGTCCGACAGCCCGATCGGCAGGATCTTGAACGTGTCGAGCCGGTTGATCGAGATGAGCTGGTCGAGATAGTGCAGGCACAGGGGCTGCACCTCGAACCCGACATAGGCGCGCCCGCGGTCGTGGCGGGCGACCTTCAGCAGCGTCTGGCCGAAATTGGCGCCCACGTCGACGAAGCAGCCGGGGCGCAGGTCGAGCAGCCGCGCGATCATCCGTTCGACGATCGGTTCATGCCGGCTCAGGTTGCCCAGGCCCTGGCCGTCGATCACCGGGACCTTCAATCCCGCGGTATCGTCCGCGATGTCGAACCGGCAATGGTAGCGCAGGAAGGACGACGACAGGATCGCCAGCTTGACACGGTCGGCGAGGCTCTTCATTGCGGCATCCCATGGCATGTTTGCGTCACGCCGACCTGATAGCGAAGCCCGCCCCCGGCCGAAAGTCCGGAAAGGGTGTAGCGTGGATCGAAAGGGGTGTCGGCCAAGTAATTCCCAACCGGTCGGACACACCCTTGACGAAATCGGCGCGATGTTACGGAAGAACCGGTACGCCAGTCCGACCGGTCACGCTTAGCCCTTTAGTGGTTGCCCGTACAGACCGTTGAAATGCATCTGCTTAGATGATTGTTTTTCTATCGTTTTGGGGCGGGAACTCGGCAATTCGCCTAAAAAGCCGTCAGTTCTAAAAGGGGTAAGTGGGGTGGAGGAATGATCTCGCGCCGTTTTCGCGGTCGGCCGACGACTCTGGTGACGGCATTCGCGTCGGCGTTCCTGGCCGTGGCCGGCCTGACGGCCTGCTCGTCCGCCGACAACCCGCCGGCCCCCGGCACCGTCCAGGCCCAGCAGCCGACCACGCCGGATTATCGCATCGGGCCGCTCGACACGATCCAGATCTACGTGTGGCAGAGCCCGGAGTTTTCCGTGACCGTTCCGGTGCGTCCCGACGGCCGGATCTCGACCCCGCTGATCGAGGACCTGGAGGCGACGGGCAAGACGCCGACCCAGCTCGCCCGGGACGTCGAGGAGAAGCTGAAGGTCTATGTCCAGGACCCGCTGGTGACAGTGATCGTCAGCGGCTTCGCCGGCCCGTTCGACCAGCAGGTCCGGGTCGTCGGCGAGGCGACCCAGCCCCGCGCCATCCCTTACCGAGCCAACATGACGATGCTCGACGTCATGATCGAGGTCGGCGGCCTGACCGAGTTCGCCTCGGGCAACCGGGCGGTGCTGGCGCGCGGCGGCGGCACGAGTTCGGAGAAGACCACATTCAACGTGCGGCTGGACGACCTGCTGCGCGACGGCGACATCCGGGCCAACGTGCCGGTGCTGCCCGGCGATGTGATCATCATCCCGCAAAGCTGGTTCTAAAGCTGGTTCTGGGGCAGCCGGTGCCGGGGACTTCCCGCCCCGGAACGCCAGGACAAACCGGACGGTTCTCATGAATGACCTGACCTTCAACCTCAAAGACCTGCTGCGCCACTACGCTTCGGAGACGTGGGCGCGGCGCTGGTGGGTGGTCGGCATCGTCTGGCTGGTCAGCCTGGCCGGCTGGCTGGTCGTGGCCAAGCTCCCGGATAGCTACAGCGCAAGCTCGCGCGTCTATGTCGATACCCAGAGCCTGCTGAACCCGCTGATGAAGGGCATGACCGTCCGGCCCGACGTGGAGCAGCAGGTCGAGATCATGCGGCGCACGCTGATTTCCCGGCCCAACCTGGAGCAGCTGCTCCGGCTGACCGACCTGGACCTGACGGTCGACAGCGAGGGTGCCCGGGAGGCGCTGCTGACCAACCTGGAGCAGCGGATCAGGTTCTTCGGCGAAGGCCGTCAGATCTTCAGCATCCAGTTCGAGGACAGCGACCCGAGGCTGGCCCACTCGGTCGTGCAGTCGATCCTGCAGATCTTCGTCGAGCAGAATGTCGGCGACAACCGGCGCGACATCGAGCGGACCCGGCGTTTCGTCGACACCCAGATCGCCGATTACGAGAAGCGGCTGAGGGACTCGGAAGCCGCCGTGTCGGACTTCCGCCGGATCAACGCGGAGGAGCTGCGCTACAAGGACGTCATGAACAGCCGGCTCCAGACGGCCGAGTTCGACATCCGCCAGCTGGAGAACCAGCTCCAGTCGACGACCTGGCAGCGCGACCAGCTGCGCGCGCAGCTCGCCGCGACGCCGGAGACGCTGGCCGCGGCCGACGCGGCCCAGGCCGCGGCCGCCTTGGAGGCGACGCCGGCCGGCCAGCGGCTGGAGCAGCTCCGCCAGCAGCTCAGCGACATGCGGCTGCGCTATACCGACCAGAACCCGTCGGTCGCCAACCTGCGCCGCATGATCCAGCAGGCCGAGGCGGACGTCCGACGGCAATCCGCCTCCAGCACGGTCGCCAACCCGATGCGCCAGCAGCTCGAAACCGAGATCCAGCGCCTGGACTCCGAGATCGGCGGCCTGAACCGCCGCATCGAGCTGCGCAACGGCGAGCTGGCCCAGTTGCGCAACCGGCAGAACGAGGTCCCCGCGGTCGAACTGCAGCTCGCTCAGATGAACCGCGACTACGGCGTGCTCCGGCAGAACTACGAGCAGCTGATCGAACGGCGCGAGTCGATCCGGATGGCGGAACGGCTGGACAGCCAGACCACCAACGTCGATTTCCGCGTGGTCGATCCGCCGGTCGTGCCGAACCGGCCGAGCGGGCCGAACCGGATCCTGCTGTTCGGCGGCGTCCTGGCGGCGGCCTTCGCGGCGGCCCTGGGCGTCGTGTTCGTGCTGATCCAGCTGAAGGACAGCTTCACCAACGTCAATTCGCTTCGGGACACCTTCAACCTGCCCGTGCTGGGCAACGTCAGCATGGTCGAGTCGCCCCACCGCAGCCGCTGGCGGCTGCTGGAGGTGTCGGCCCTGGGCGGGTCGGTGGCGATGCTGCTGGTCGTGTTCGCCGGCCTGATGATGCTGTACCAGCCTGGAGCGCCGAAACCGACGCTGTCGGGCCTGGCCGGCGGCCTGTTCGAGCGTGGCGAGACCTGATTCCCGGCGGATGCCGCAAGACCGTTCGATCCCGGCGAAGCCGGGGGATGCCCGGAGAAGGGCTGTTACGAGAAGCTCCCAAGAAAAGCTCCACGAGGGCAAGGCGACGAACATGGATCTGATCCACAGAGCGGTGCAGCAGTCGAGCGCGGCCCGGCGCGGCAACATCGTCGAGCCGCCGGCGGTTGAACCGGCCCCGCGGCCGGCTCCGGCGGCGCCCCCGCCGTGGGAGGCCCGCGAGGCCGTCGAGATCGCGATCGATCCGGCCCGGCTGCGCGAGATGGGCATGATCAATCCGGGCGACCGCCGGTCGCGGCTGGCCGAGGAGATGCGGCTGCTCAAGCGGCGGCTGATCCAGAAGCTGAACCCGCTGGAAGCCGAAGCCGAGGGGCGCACCAACCTGGTGATGGTGACCAGCGCCGTTCCCGGCGAAGGCAAGAGCTTCATCTCGCTCAACCTGGCGCTCAGCTTCGTGGCCGACGAGCATTTCGACGTGCTGCTGATCGACGCCGACGCGATGCGGCCGAGCATCCTGCGCATGCTGGGGCTGCCGCCGTCGCGCGGGCTGTCCGACCTGCTGCTGGAGCCGGGCCTGGACCCGTCGGAGGTCCTGCTGCGCGACCAGCGGATGCGGCTGACCATCCTGCCGTCGGGCGGAGAGGTGCCGTCCGCCACCGATCTCTACAGCAGCCCCGCCATGAAGGAGCTGATCGACCGGCTGGCGCGGTCCCAGCGCAACCGGATCGTGATCCTGGACGCTCCGCCGGTGCTCGCCACCACCGAGCCGGTCGTGCTGTCCCACATCGTCGACCAGGTCCTGCTGGTGGTCGAGGCGAACCGGACCGCCCATTCCCAGGTGCAGCACGCCCTGGACCTCCTGGAGCCCTGCGACAACGTCAACCTGATCCTGAACAAGTCGGCCGCGGGCAAGACCAGCGAGCATCTCGGCTCCTACTACAGCGGCTACGAGAAGGGGCGCTACGGCGGGCGCGGCTACGGCAAATCCGGGGGCTCCGCCGGCGCCGCCGAAGAGAAGGCCTGATGACTTACCGAACGGAACGTCGGCGGGCACTGCTTCCCGCCGCCGCGCTGCTGGCCTTCACCCAGACCCTGGGTCCCGCGTCCGTCCTCCCCGCCCGGGCCGCCAACATCCAGGCGGAAAGGAGCGCCGGGTTCGACGTCACGATCACCGACAACGTCGACCTGGAGCCGAACGACCGGGCGGACGCCGCCCTGATCCTGTCGCCCTTCGCCGGCGTCAACGTGCGCGGAGAAGGCGGCCGGGCCGATTTCATCTTCGACTACCGGCTGACCCTGGACACCATCCTGTCGAAGAACAGCGACGTGAACGTCCGCAACGACTTCATCGGGTTCGGCACCGCCGAGCTGGTCGAGGACATGCTGTTCGTCGACGTCACCGGATCGGCCAGCCAGCCGCTGATCGACCCCGGCGGCAGGACTTCGACCACCGCGTCGGTCGGGCGCGGCAGCCGGACCCAGGTCGTCGGCGGCTCGATCAGCCCCTATCTGCTGAACCGGTTCGGCAATGTCGCCGAGAGCGAGCTGCGCTACCGCTATTCCTACACCTTCGTGGGCAGGAACGAGGTCGGCGACAGCACGACCAGCGAGGTCCGGGCGCGCCTGTCCACCGGACCCGTGTTCTCGCGGGTGGCGCTCGACGCCATCGCGGAGTACGAGAACACCGACTCGGAAAGCAGGACCGGCGACATCGAGCGTTCGACCTTCCGGCTGAACGGCCAATACGCGGCGTTCCGGCAATTCTTCCTGCTCGGCTCGGCCGGCTACGAGACGATCGAGACCAACTCGCTGAACGACGACCCCGACGGGCCGATCTGGTACGTGGGCTTCCTGACCCGGCCGGGACCGCGCACAGAGCTGCGCGTGACCTATGGCGAGCGCTACGGCGAGCCCGACTACAACGGCTCGCTGACCTACCGGATCACGCCGCGGCTGACCTTCCAGGCCAGCTACGTGCATGTCCTGGAGACGACCCAGCGCCAGTTCAGCAGCTTCCAGCTCGCGGTGGACCCGTCGGGCCAGCTGATCGATCCGGTCACCAACCTGCCGGTGGACATCACAGACGTCGGCCCCGGCTTCGGCCTGCGCACCGAAGCCTTCATCGCCAGCCGGTTCCAGACCTCCCTGGTCGGCAACTACGACCGCAACACCGTGACCCTGGCCGGAACGTCGGAAGAGCGCGAGTACGACATCCGCCCCGACGAGCGCTACCTGTCGGCCCGCCTGGGCTGGACCCGGCGGCTGTCGCCGCAGACCAACCTGATCACCGGGGTCGGATGGCGCCGCACCGAGAATGACGCCGCGACGGCCGGCACCGCCGGCGGTGCCGCCCCGGCCGCCGGCATCCTGGGTCCCGCGGCGCCCGAGAGCGATACCTTCAGCGCCCGCATCGCGTTGACCCATTCCCTCGCCAAGGACGTTCTCGGAAGCGTGGCGCTCGGCCGCACCCAGCGCGTCGCCGACGACGAGGCCGACGAATACACCGAGAACTCCCTGACCTTTGGCGTACGGATCGTGTTTTGATGTTCGAGGATTTTTACAATCTGACCGGGTCGCCCTTCAAGCTGGGGCCGGACCATCGGTTCTTCTTCCCGAGCCGGAACCACGACAAGGCCCTTTCCTACCTGAGGTACGGATTGCAGCAGGACGAGGGGTTCATCGTGGTGACCGGCGACATCGGAGCCGGCAAGACGACCCTGGTCAGCCAACTGTTCGCCGAACTGGACCGGAAGCGGTTCCTGGCGGCGCAGATCGTGACCAGCAACATCGACGCCGACGACGTGGTCCGCATGATCCTGTCGGCCTTCGGGGTGACGCCCCGGACCACCGACAAGGCGGGGCTGCTGCGCGCCTTCGAAAGTTTCCTGCTGTCCCAGCACCGGGCCGGGCGCCGGGTCCTGCTGGTTGTCGACGAGGCCCAGAACCTGCCGCTCCAGACCATCGAGGAGCTGCGCATGCTGTCGAACTTCACGGTGGAGGGCGGATCGCTGTTCCAGAGCTTCCTGGTCGGGCAGCCGCAGTTCAAGGACGTGCTGGCCGACCCGGCTCTGGAGCAGTTCCGCCAACGGGTGATCGCCTCCTACCATCTCGGCCCGCTGTCGGAGGAGGAGACCGCCGAGTATGTCCGGCACCGGCTGCGCCTGGTCGGGTGGAACGACGACCCCGCGATCGACGCCCATGCCTTCGCGCTGATCCACCGGCACAGCGGCGGCATCCCGCGCCGGATCAACACGCTGTGCAGCCGCCTGCTGCTGTTCGGCGCGCTGGAGGGGCTCCACGCGATCGACGCGCCCGCGGTCGAGGCCGTGGTGGCCGACCTGAACACCGAGGTGACCGAGGCGTCCCATGCCGGCGGCACCGCGAGAAGGGCCGGGAGCGGGACGGGCGGCGACGTGGCGACCCTGCTGGCGAGCCTGGACGAGCGGCTGGGCCGGCTGGAAAGGCTGACCGAAACGGTCAATTCCCACGACCGGACGCTGCGCCACCTGCTGGAGACGGCAATGGGCTACCTCGCGCTGAACGCGGCCGGCGCGGGCTGGAACGGATCCGCGGCCAGGATGGCGAGGGAGGGCGACGATGACCGGACGTGACGCCGCCAACCCTGCGATCGTCAACGCCATGTCGGTGGACGTGGAAGACTATTACCAGGTCTCCGCCTTCGCCGGCACGGTCGACCGTGCCCGGTGGGACGGGTTCCCGTCGCGGGTCGGCGACAACACGCGGCGCATCCTGGACCTGTTCGCCGGGGCCGGCATTCGCGCGACCTTCTTCACGCTGGGCTGCGTCGCCCGGCGCGATCCGTCCCTGGTCCGGGCCATCGCCGACGCCGGCCACGAGGTTGCGAGCCACGGCTGGGAGCATCGGCGCGTCGGCGAGCAGACCCCGGCGGAGTTCCGCGCCGACGTGTCGCGCACCCGCAAGCTGCTGGAAGACCAGTCCGGCCAAGCCGTCACCGGCTACCGCGCGGCCAGCTTCTCG